>DATMSB010000028.1:0-60754 GCA_035565615.1 Vulgatibacter sp.
CTTCACGGCGCTGCACCACCGCCGCGGGGACTCGCACTCGTCGAAGCCGATGAAGCCCCACCAGCTCCCCTCCACCATCAGCGGGACCAGCAGGTAGCTCTGGATGCCCTGGGGCTGGGCGAAGGCGAGCTCGTTCGGGCTGAACTCGCCGAGGCGGGACTCGTAGGTCCGCCCCTGGGACAGCGCCCGGGCCCACATCTCCAGGCCGGAGCGCTCGTAGCTCATCCGCTTCATCTCCGGGTTCTCGATCTGGGGCGGAACCCCCGGCGCCGCCCACTCGAAGCGCTGGCAGGTGACGAGGTCGCCGTCCGCCGCGAGCTCGTTCTCGAAGACGTACACCCGGCTCACGCCCGCCGCGGTGCCGAGCTCCTCCAACACCTCCTCGATGTGCTCGGAAATGGTCTGGCTGGTGAGGAAGTTCTCGGCAGCGAAGCGGACCGCGCCCAGGATGCGTCTGACGTCGCCGCCCTCCGGCGTCTCCGGGCACTCGGCCTCCGGGGCGTCCGCGTGGGGTTCCGGCGTTGGATCGAGAGGCTCCAAGTTCCCTCGAGATCCCGGGCGCCGTGGGGGGTCCCGCGCCCGGCCTGTCGGCAACGTAGGCAGCCCCCGCTCCTGCCTCCAAGGGCGGTGCGCGCATGCTACCTTCGAGCCCTCACCGAAACGAAGGAGGCTCGCCCCGGATGACCACGCCCACCGCGCTCCTCGACATGCTGGCGCCGCTCGCGGAGACGATCGGCAGACTCGACCTCTCGGATCCGCCGCGTGCGGAGGGCGCGCTCCGCGAAGCCCTGGGCCTCGAGGATCGCGCCCGCCTGGAGAGCATGCTGCTCGACGCCTGGCGAGGCGGCTGGCTCACGCCCAGGGAGGGAACCCCCAAGGGGGTGTTCTTCGGGAGGCTCGCGAAGCCCTCGCCCGCCACCCACGGCTTCAGCATCGACGCCGTGGAGATGGAGGGGCCGGCCGCGCCCCACGCCCACCCGCGCGGCGAGGTGAGCTTCTGCGTCGCCCGGGAGGGCGAGCCCCGCTTCGACGGGCGCCCGCCCGGCTGGGTGGTGCTCCCGCCGGGGAGCCACCACACCCCGACCGTCGAGGGTGGGAGGATGCTCATCGTGTACTTCCTCCCCGACGGCGCGGTGGAATGGGGACCGGCGGCTCCGTAGCCGTGCCGCGCGAGCGAAAGGCGGGCGCCGTGGCGGATCCGCGCACCATCCTCGATCGGCTCCGCGCCACCGGAGCGGGCGCTCCCCTCGAGCGTCTGGTCGGCCTCGCCCTCGAGCGGGATCTGGGGAGGCCGCTCGGGGAGGTGGTGGAGCCGGCCCTCGTCGCCGCCACCCTCCGGGGCGCGCTGCGCACTTGGATCGCCTCCGACGAGGCGCAAGGGTGGATCCTCGACCGCATCGGCGCCCTGCGGGCGCACCTGGGCGCGCGGCGGGCGCCGCTGGGCGAGCTGGTGCCGCCGTCGCTGCAGGCTTCGTGCGAGGAGCTGGCGGGGAGGCCCTTCTCCCCAGACCGCGAGATCACGCTCTTTCTCCTCGATCGCCCGCCGGTCCGGGCGCTGCTTCGGCACCTGCTCCTCGAGGAGCTGCTCGCGTTCGGCCGCAAGCTCCGCGCGCCGGTGATGGAGAACCCCCTCGCCCGGGGGCTGGGGGGCCTGGGTCGAATCACCTCGGAGCGGGTCCGGGCGAGCGGCGCCTTCGCGGCGATGGCCGGCCAGGTGGTCGGCGCCGTCTCCGACGAGCTGGAGCGCCAGCTCGATCGCCGGGCGCGGGAGTACGCCGACGCCGCGCTGTCGCGGGTCCTGCAGCGGCTGGGCGACCTCCTCTGCGATCCGGCCCGGGCGAAGGAGCAGGCGGAGCTGCGCAGGGCCCTCTTGCAGGGCGTGTTCGAGCTCGACACGAAGGACCTGGCCCGCGAGGTGGATCGGGGCGAGCCGGAGGTGGTCGCGGACATCCTGCGCCGGGGCTTCTCCGCCTGGATCGAGCGGGACGAGACCGAGGCGGAGATCGCCGCCGCCATCGAGGCGACGCTCGCACCCGAGGCCGACCGCCCCTTGGGCGAGGTGCTCGAGCGGCTCGGCCTCCTCGACGGCTTCGTCGCCCTGGCGCGGCCGATCGCGCTCTCCCGGATGCGCGGGCTGGTGGAAACGGAGGCGTTCGCGGCGTGGCTGGCGGAGCTGCTCGGGCCGCAGGCGCCCGCGCGGCCCGGGCCGAAGGGGTCCCGCCGTGGGGAGGCCGCCTCTGGCGATCCCGCCGGGTGATCGCGCCGACCGATCTCGTCACGCGCCCCGAAGGACCGAACCCGCCGAGCGATCCCCCGGTGCGATCGCCTCGATGGCTCGGCGACTCGCCTCGGGGCCGATCGGCCTCACCTGGGCGAGAGGCGCTTCCTCACGTCGATCGGCGCCTCGACCTTCCCCAGGCCGAGCCTGCCCGAGAGGGCGACGTCCGCGGGCCTGCCCGCCAGCAGCGCGGCGAGGCCCTGCCCGGCGGAGGCCAGGTTCACGTCCACCGGGATCTCGATCCGCCTGGTGGCGCCCGGCGGCACGATCGCGCCCGCGGCCTTCCCGCCGCCGACCCGCGCGCCGGCGAGCTGCAGCGCCCAGTCGAGGCCGGTGATCGGCACCGGGAACGCGTTGCGGTTGGTGACGTCGAGCCCGACCGCCAGGCTGGCCCCCGCCACACCCCTTCGCGAGACGGAGATCGTCGAGAGGTCGAGCGACGGCAGCTTCGGCACGTCGATGTGCCCGGTCCTGGAGATGGGCAGGGCCACCACCCCCACCGGCGTCTTCACGCCGAGCCGGCCGCTGGCGCGGTAGGCGAGGGCGTCCTTGGAGAAGAGCGCGCGGGCGGTGGGGATCACGTCCAGGAACCGCACCTCGGCGGGGAACGAGAGGACCTGCCTGCGGCGGGGCTCGATCCGCAGCCCGGCCTCGGGCGCGCCCGCGATCACGCGCCGCCCCTCGATCTCGAGCTGGTAGGCGACCTCCGCCAGGCGCAGCGGCACGTCCCAGGGGTTGTCGAGCACGTAGACGAGCTCGAGGTCCACCTTCTCCATGGACCAGCCGGCGAAGCGGACCTCCTTGAAGGTGAGCTCGGGCCGCGTCTCGCCGGCGATCATCCGCCACAGCGCGCAGCCGCTCGTCCCGAGGAGGACGAAGGGGAGGGCGAGGAGGAGGAGGCGCCGCGCCGCCGGGGCCCGCCGGCGGATCGCGCCCGCCCGGGCCGCAGCGTCCGCGGCCGCCGGTCGCCGCCCGCCCGCCTGCGAGGCCGCGCCTGGATCCCTTCGCGACATCAGGAGTGCGCGCAGACCTGGCGGAGGATGTCCAGCTCGTCCAGCGCCTTGCCCGCGCCCATCACCACGGCGGAGAGGGGATCCTCGGCGAGGAAGACGGGCAGCCCCGTCTCCTCCCGGAGGAGGGTGTCGAGGTTCTTGAGGAGCGCGCCGCCGCCCGCCAGCACGATGCCCCGGTCGGCGATGTCGCCGGCGAGCTCGGGGGGCGTGCGCTCCAGGGTCACCTTCACCGCCTCGACGATCGCGTTGATCGGCTCGGAGAGCGCCTCGCGGATCTCGTTCGACGAGACGGTGAGGGTGCGGGGGACGCCGGCCACCAGGTCCCGCCCCTTGATGTCCATCGTCAGCTCCTCCTCCGTGGGGAAGGCGGTGCCGATGCCCATCTTGATCAGCTCGGCGGTGCGCTCGCCGATGAGCAGGTTGTACTTGCGCTTGATGTGCTGGATGATCGCCTCGTCCATCTTGTCGCCGCCGACGCGGACGCTCTTCGAGTAGACGATGCCGGCGAGGCTGATCACCGCCACGTCGCTGGTGCCGCCGCCGATGTCGACGATCATGTTGCCGGAGGGCTCGGTGATGGGGAGGCCGGAGCCGATCGCCGCCGCCATCGGCTGCTCGATCAGGTAGACCTCGCGGGCCGCCGCGCTCTCCGCCGCTTCCCGCACCGCCCGCCGCTCCACCTCCGTGATCCCCGACGGGATGCCGATGATGGTGCGGGGATGCACCAGCGTCTTGCGGTTGTGCGCCGTGTGCATGAAATAGCGCAGCATCGCGGCGGTGATCTCGAAGTCGGCGATGACGCCGTCCTTCATGGGGCGGATGGCGACGATGTTGCCGGGGGTGCGCCCCAGCATCTCCTTCGCCTCCTTGCCGACCGCCAGGATCTTCTTGCCCCCCCTCGCGTCCTGCTGCACCGCCACGACCGAGGGCTCGTTCGACACGATCCCGATCCCGCGGATGTAGATCAGGGTGTTGGCCGTACCGAGATCGATCGCCAGATCGCGGGAGGCGATCCTGTAGAGCCAGTCGAACATCGTGGGGGGAGCCCTTCCTTTGGCGGGTGTCGGATCCTTGGCGTTTTAGCCCAAGGGGAGGGGAGGATCCAAAAGAAAACCCAAGAGATCAAAGGGGGCCGGCGGACCGCCCGCTCGCCCGTTGGGCCCCGGGGCGGAGGGCCGGCGCGAGGGCCGCGGGAAGGGTTTGCCGCCCCGCCGCGACGGCGATAGAATCGACGTTCTTCCGAGGACTTTCGGAATGTGGAGGAGACGTGAACCGACACGCCGCACCCGCTCTGCTGGCGACGCTTCTCGCCTCCGCCGCGTTCATCGCGCCGGCGGGGGCGCCCGAGCCCGCCGCCGCCACGGCGCCTCGCGCCGGTGAGAAGGTCTTCTTCGCCATGTCGATCGCCGACGAGAGCGGCGCGACGGTGGCCGAGCCCAAGCTCCTCGGGGTCTGCGGGGTGCCGCTGGAGATGACCCTCGCCGAGCCAGGCAGGCTCTCCACGCCCCGCATGAGCCTGCTGTTGGAGCCGCAGTTCCAGGAGGACGGCAGCTACGAGATCGCCTTCGAGCTGTCGATCCCGGGGCGGATCGACCGCGGCAAGGGGACGATGCGGCTCTTCCCGGGCGAGGAGAAGAGCACGCTCGTCAGTTACCCCGGCGGCCACTTCGAGGTGCAGCTCGCGGCGTTCACGGTGCCCTCCCGGGCGCTGGACCTCTACCTGCACCACGGCGCCACCCGGCCGATCGCCGGGCAGAGCCGCGCCTAGACACCCGAAAAAGAAGCCGCGGCGCATGAAGAAGATCGAGGCGATCGTCAAGCCGTTCAAGCTCGACGAGGTCAAGGAGGCGCTCGCCGAGGTCGGCGTCCACGGGATCACCGTCCTCGAGGCCAAGGGCTTCGGGCGGCAGAAGGGCCACACCGAGCTCTACCGGGGCGCCGAGTACGTGGTCGACTTCCTCCCCAAGATGAAGGTCGAGGTGGTGGTCGCCGACGACCGCGTCCACGACGTGGTGGAGGCGATCCAGGGTGCCGCCCGGACCGGCCGCATCGGCGACGGCAAGATCTTCGTGCTCCCCGTGGACGAGGTGATTCGGATCCGCACCGGCGAGAGGGGCGAGGAAGCGCTGTAGCCGATGGACGCGGGAGCGGAAGCGGAGCTGGCCCGGGACGCCTTGGAGGCGCATCCTGCGCCGACCCTCCTCGTCTCCGCGGGTGGCGCGCTGCTCCACGCCAACGCCGCGGCCCTGGATCGCTTCGGCGCCGCCGCCCGCTCGATCCCTGGCGAGGGCGCGGTGGCGAGGCTGTGCGCGACCGCCGCCGAGGGGCGGATCGCCCGGGGGATGGTGTCGCTCGGCGGGGCCAGGTGGGAGGCGGCCGCGGCGCCGCTCCCCTCGCGGGGCGGGGCACCGGCCGCGGTCGTCCTCACCCTGTCGATCCCGGCGCCCGAGACCGACCTCGAGGCCCTGGCGGCGGGCCTCGCCCACGAGATCCGCAACCCCCTCGCCGGGATCCAGGGCGCCGCGGAGCTGATGGCCGCGGACCTCGCCCCCGACTCCCCCCACCGCGCGCACGCGGAGCTGATCGCGAAGGAGGCCCGGCGGATGGACGGCCTGGTCCGCTCCCTCCTCGACCTCACCAGGCCGCCGTCGCTGCGGACCGCGCCGACGAACGTGCACGAGATCTGCGAGGACGTGGCGAGGCTCGCCGGCGCCGGCAGGCCGATCGCGCGGCGTTACGACCCGTCGCTGCCAAAGCTGGAGGTCGATCGGGACGCCATCGCCCAGGTGGTCCTCAACCTGCTCCGCAACGCCCTCCAGGCGATGGAGGGGCGGCGCGGCGAGGTGGCCATCGAGACGGCGGTGGAGGCAGGGACGCGGGTGCGGATCGGCGGCCGCACCCGGGGCCTCGCCCGCGTCTCGATCCTCGACGACGGGCCGGGGCTCCCCGCGGGCCTCGAGCTCTTCACCCCCTTCGTCACCTCCCGGCGCGGGGGGACGGGCCTCGGCCTCGTGATCGCGCGCCGGCTGGCGGAGGCCCACGGCGGCAGGCTCGAGCTGCGGGATCGACGCGGGGGCGGGGCGGAGGCCCTGGTCCTCCTGCCGTTCGCATGATCGGCGCGCCGCCCCGCCGCGGGCCTCGCGCGGCGCCCGGGCCTCTGCTACGGATCCCGCGCATGGCTGCCAAGGGGCGCATCCTCGTCGTCGACGACGAGCCCGGGATCCGCTTCGTCCTCGAGAAGGCCCTCGCCAAGGCCGGCTTCGAGGCGGCGCCCGCGGCGTCGGCCGAGGAGGCGCGGCAGCTCCTGCAAGACGAGCAGTTTCCGGTGGTGCTGCTGGACGTGCGGCTCCCGGGGGACTCGGGCTTCCGCCTCCTGGAGGAGTTGCGGGGCAGGCCGGGGGCGCCGCGGGTGGTGGTGATGACCGCGGAGGACACCCTGCGGGCCGGCGTCACCGCCATGGGCCTGGGCGCCGACGAGTACCTGGTGAAGCCCTTCGATCTGCCGCGCCTCACCGCCGTGGTCCGCGAGCTGGCGAGGCGGGGACCGGCGCCGGCGCCCGCGGTGCCGGCGGATCCCGCGGCGCCCGGGCTGGTGGGCGTCTCGCCCGCGATGGTCGAGCTCTCCAAGCAGGTGGGCCGCGCCGCGGCGTCCTCGCTCACGGTGCTCGTCACCGGCGAGAGCGGCACCGGCAAGGAGCTCGTCGCCCGCGCCATCCACGAGCACTCCGCCCGGGCCGACGGCCCCTTCGTGACCGTCAACACAGCCGCGATCCCCCGGGAGCTGGTGGAGTCCGAGCTGTACGGCCACGAGAAGGGCGCGTTCACCTCGGCGACGGCGAGGCACGAGGGGCGCTTCGAGCAGGCCGACGGCGGCACGCTCTTCCTCGACGAGATCGGCGAGCTCCCCCTGGACGCCCAGGCGAAGCTGCTGCGGGCGATCCAGGAGCGGCGCATCGATCGCGTGGGCGGCGAGCGATCGCGCCCCGTCGACGTGCGGCTGGTGGCGGCCACCAACGCCGACCTCGCCGCCCTGGTCGAGGCCGGATCGTTCCGCGCCGACCTCTACTGGAGGCTCTCGGTGCTGGTGCTGCGGATCCCTCCCTTGCGCGAGCGGCCGGAGGATCTGGAGCCCCTGGCGGCGCACTTCCTCGCTCGGCACGCGCCGACGCTCGTGGGGCGGCGTGTCACGCTGGGTGAAGGAGCCTCGGCGGCGCTGCGGGCCCACGCGTGGCCCGGCAACGTGCGGGAGCTGGAGAACGCGGTGCAGCGCGCGCTGGTGTCGTGCACGGGCGACGTCCTCGACGGGCGGGACCTCGGGCGGGCGATCCGCGCCGTGCCCTCCCCCGGCGCCGCGGGGCCGCGCGGCGCGGTCCTCGACGGGATCCCGGAGGGGCGGGTCTACGCGGAGGTCCTCGCCCGGGCGGAGCGGCAGCTCCTGGAGCTGGCCATGACCCGCTCGGGAGGAAACCAGGTGCAGGCCGCCCGGTGGCTGGGGATCCACCGAAACACCCTTCGCGCGCGCCTCCTCGCCCTCGGCCTGTCGTCCACCGATTGACACATTTCGTATCGGCCCGGCCAACCGTCCAACCTCGCGCAAATCCTGGAGTCGCAGCCGCTCTTTCCGCAGGTGGAAGCCGCTCGCATCCCATGGGCCTGTGATGCAACCATTGACACATTGGCGGCGATCGCGCTAGCAGGCACCCCTTCGAAAAAAGACATCAGCCGACCGGGGGCGCTCGAGGCAAACGCACCAGGTCCCCCGGTGGGTATCCGGAGGTCCGCTGCATGGCTGCTTCCCACACACCCAGACGCCTGATCCGCGCGGCATCCGCCGCCACCTTCTTCGTCGCCCTGGCGATCGTCGGCTCCGGCTGCGGCGTGGACGACGGGCTCGACGAAGCGGGGACCTGCCAGTTCACCTACGAGTGCGCCGTGGGTGAGATCTGCTCCGGCGGCGTGTGCGTCGCGGCCCGGGATCGGATCCCGGTGGGGGAGGGCGGCAGCGGCGGCGACGGCGGGGCGGGCGGCGCCGGTGGAACGGGGGGCGCCGGCGGGGCCGGCGGGACGGGCGGCGCCGGGGGGGCGGCCGAGGAGCCGCCGCGGATCACCTTCGCGCCCAACGACTACCGGCGCTGCTACGACAGCCTCGAGTGCGCCGTCTTCGGCGGGAACTGCCTGATCGAGCTCCCGCTGAGCCGGCCCAACGCCGACGGCGTCGATCGGATCCCGCTCTCCGACCTCGATCGGACCCTGAAGAAGGGCCAGGGGATCTGCGGGGTGCCCTGCACCAACGAGCCGCGGATCTGCGACTCGTTCACCGTCACCGGGCCCGATGGGCAGAGCAAGCCGTCGACCTGCCAGCTCGTCTTCGTGGGCGACAGCCCGTATCCGGAGGGCGTCGCCGCGTTCCCCATCCCGCTCGACGCCCAGGCGATGGCCCGCGGCGTCCCCTACGCCTCCATCTGCAGGCCGCCCTTCGAAAACGCCCCCGCGCACTCCCCCAGCTTCTGCGAGCCCTGCACCGAGGCCGCCCACTGCGCGGAGGGGGACGCCTGCTGGCTCGACCGCCCGTTCACGCAGACCCCCTCGGGCGCGTGCGTGCAGCGCTGCGAGCTGCAGAAGGACTGCCCCTTCGGGTTCCGCTGCACCGACGTCCTCGAGGACGACCCCTTCCTGGTGGGCGAGGCCGGCAGCTACTGCGTCCCCATCGCCGGCACCTGCGGGCGCTGCCTCGACCGGGACGGGGATCAGCGGGGCGTGGGCACCTGCGGCCCGCTGGACGAGCCCTTCACCGAGGTGGACTGCGACGACGCCAACCCGGCGGCCTTCTTCGATCCCCTGCGGCCCACCCACCCCTTCCCGACCTACTGCGGCGAGTTCGACTTCAACTGCAACGGCCTCTCCGATCGCGCCGAGCAGGAGGGCTCCGCCGCCCACTGCGAGTTCTGCGGCGACACCTGCGCCGGCCCCGTCGACAACGGCGTCCGGAGCTGCTCCCCCACCGACGACGGGCACGCCTGCGTGGCGGTCTGCGATCCGGGCTTCGCGGACTGCAACGGCGAGGTGGAGGACGGCTGCGAGACCGAGCTGCGCGACGGGATGATCTGGGCCCGGGACCGCGACGCCGACGGCCGCGGCAACCCCAACGAGCGGCGCTACTTCTGCGACGGCGGCGCCCCGGCGGGCTGGGTGCAGAACACCTTCGACTGCGACGACGGCGACCCCAACCGCTACGGCGGCGGCGTCGACGACGCGGGGCTCCCCATCCCCGCGGCCCTCGAGGTCTGCGACGGGATCGACAACGACTGCAACGGCCTCGTCGACGACGGGACGGTGGTGGCCCTGGACGACCTGGGCGCCGTGGTGGCGACCGCGGGCGACGTCTGCGACACCGGGCTGCCCGGCGTGTGCTCCGCCGGCCACTTCGCCTGCGAGGCCGCCGCCCAGCCGCTGCCCGGGGAGCCGCTCGCGACCATGCGCTGCGTCCCCGACCTGGATCCGGTCGAGGCCATGCGGTCGCCGGAGATGTGCAACGGCCTCGACGACGACTGCAACGGCGACGTGGACGACGGGGTGGACTGGTACGCGGAGCAGGGCACCTCCAACCCCGAGGGCCCCGGCGCCCCCGCCACCTGCGAGGTCCCCGGCGGGAAGGGGATCTGCGCGTTCGGCGTGATGGAGTGCCTCGCCGCCACCGGCAGCGGCGCGGCGTGGAGCTGCGTGCCCAACCAGCCGAAGGCGACCGATCCGATCGGCGACGGGCTCGACGAGAACTGCGACGGGATCGACGGCGACCTGGGCGACGCGGTCTTCGTGCGGCCGCTCGGGGGCGGCGGCACCCTGAACGGCAACGACGCGAACGATGGCTCGTCCCAGGCCCCCGTGGCCAGCCTGGCCCGGGCGGTCCAGCTCGCCTGCGCCGGGGTCCCCTCCGGAGAGAGCTGCCGGGACATCTACGTGGAGGAGGGCATCTACGTCTCCGCCGTGCAGATCGACCTGCCCACCTCCACCGCTCCGGGCAGCGATCCGTACGTTCGCATCTACGGCGGCTTCAAGGGAACGGTGGTCTGCGACGACGGCTGCGAGATCCTGTGGAGCCGCCCCGAGGGGACGACCTCCGTCATCGTCCGCGAGGCGCCCGCCCCCGACGCCACCCGCCGCGTCGACTCCGAGCAAATGCCCTTCGGGCCGCGGTACGCCGCCATCGGCGCCGCGCAGGGTGGATCCGGTCCGATGGAGCTGCTCCTCGATCGGATGGAGGTGGTGGTCCTCGGCCCCGACCCCTCCTACCTGATGCCGGAGGGCGCCTCGGCCCCCACGCAGGTGGGCCTGGAGTGCCCGGCGAGGGGCTGCGGGCGGCTCGAGTTCCGCGACGTGTCCATCGAGATCGAGGAGGCCCTCAACGGCGCGATGGGCTCGCACGGGGAGGGCGGCACCCTTCCCGACGAGACCAACGACGGGATCCCCGGCTGCGTCCAGGGCGAGTCGTGCGCCGACGGCACCTCCCTCATTTACCCCTTCACCCACGACAGTCGGCACTGGTTCATGAACTACGGCTTCTGCGTGAACGAGGCGATCCCCTCGTCCGCGTCGACCGACTTCCGCCGGCAGCCCGCCCAGTGCGCCGACGGGCGGGTGCCCTACGGCGGCGGCTCGGGGGCGGTGCGCTGCTACGAGCCGGGCGGCTCGCTGGTGCGGTTCCGGACCGGCGGGAGCACCGGGGGTGGCTGGAACGGGGGCCTGGGCGGGTCCGCCGCCTCCCGGGGAGGGAGGGGAAGCGACGGCGCGATGGGGCGCGGCGGCAGCTACAGCCGCTCGCCGTCCGCCTCGCTCATCTGGTGGGGGCGCCCGCTGTCGCCCTGGCTGTATCAGTCGGCCTCCTCCGGCACGTCCGGGGGTGGCGGCGGTGGGGCCGGCGGCTGCCTGCTCACGCCCGGTTTCAAGACCAGCTACAAGGGCTGCGACCAGAACCACCGGGGCGGCGGCGGCGGGGCCGGCGGCTGCAACGGGACCGCGGGCGGCCGCGGAGGCCACGGCGGCAGCGTGGTCGGCATGCTCCTCGTCCCCCCCGCGTCCGGCACCCTGGACCTGCACACCTCGGGGCATTTCATCGTCACCACCGGCCGCGCCGGGAACGGCGGCAACGGCGGCAACGGCGGCAACGGCGTCGGCGGCGGCTGGGGCGGCATGGGCCGGGCCAAGAGCGAGGACCCGAACTTCACCGGCGGCGACGGCGGCGACGGCGGCGGCGGCGGTGGTGGAGGTGGCGGCCTCGGCGGCGTCAACGTCGGCGTGTGGCGCGTCTGCAACCGCCCCGGCGGCACCCTCGCAAACGGCTGCAGCATGAACCTCCCCCAGATGCTCCTGGCCCAGCCGGATCTCTTCATCGTCCCCGGCCAGGCGGGGAAGGGCGGCAGCGGCGGCACGGGCGGAAAGCGTGGCGTGAAGCTGCCCAACATGAACCAGCGGCAGGACGCCGGCGCGAATCCGGCGACCGCCCCCTCGGGCCAGGGCGGACGCGACGGCGAGCGCATCCACCTCTACTTCTCGGGAGGCGTGCTGTGAGAGCCATTCCTCTTTGCGCGATCGTGGTCTGCATCGGCTCCTCGTGGCTCCTCGGCTGCGGCGGCGAGGAGCGCGGCGCCGGCGCTGCGGGCCTCGGCGTCGAGGTCCCCCGCAGCCTGGTGTCGATGTCCTCGACCCGCGGCTGCATGCTGGACGTCGACTGCGCCGAGGGCCTGTTCTGCTTCCAGAACCAGTGCACCTGGGAGTGCAGGGACGACGGCGACTGCCGGGAGGGCGCGCGCTGCTCGACCAGCGGGCGCTGCCTGGCGGATCGCGGCATCCGCGCCCTCACCGACGGGACGGTCGAGGTCACCCTCGACGAGGAGGCGCTCGCCGACGTCCCCGGGCAGGTCCCGGTGGCCATCGCCGAGCAGCCGCCGACCGCCGTGGAGATCGACCCGGGGCAGCCCTTCGTCACGGTGTCGATGCAGACGGTGGCCCCGGTCCCCGGCGGCGCGGTGATGTACCGCGTGGAGCTCGAGGGCGAGGAGGACAAGACGCCGCGCACCCTTCGCTCGGAGGGCGAGACGGAGTTCCGCTTCCAGATCCCCACGGGCCGAGCCGCCGGGAACGACGGCGAGGCGAAGCTCCAGCGGGCGTTCGTCGTCACGTCGCTGGGGGGCTTCCGGATCGACATCATCCCGCGGATCGCGCTCGGCGGCCTGTACGCCGCGGACGTGAACGTGCGGGAGTTCGGCGGGTCGGCGCTCCCCATGCGCTTCGGCCTCCGGATCGAGCCGGAGAACGCCAGCCTCGAGGAGGCCACCGGCCGCTGGGTGCTGCTCCCCGCGTCGGCGCAGGATCTCCTCTCGCCGACCCGGGGCCCCGGGACCGACGGCCTGAACGCGAGGTGGGTCGAGCGACCCCTCGAGTACGACGCCGAGGCCCGGGTCTGGTTCGCGCGCTTCTCCCACCCCTTCGAGATCGGCGGGGCGTCGCAGTTCGGGAGCGGCGAGAGCACCCGCTCGATCCGCCTCGAGATCCACGAGGTCGAGGGCAAGCGGATCGTCGGCGCCCTCGCCGACAGGTGGGAGGGGCTCTTCGACGCCCGCACCGCCGACGGCGTGATCGCCCCGGCGCAGGTGGTCCTCTCCGGCCCCTTCACCGCCTTCCGTCAGCAGCGGCTCCCGCCCGAGGCGCTGGAGCCGATCCCCGGCCAGGCGTCCGCGCCCAAGCCGGCGCTGGGCATGCCGCTGGAGATCGACGCCTGCGGCCCCGACGTCTTCGAGCCGCTCCTCGACGAGGTGTCGATCGAGCCGGAGAAGCCCTGCGAGGGCATCACCGGCCTGGACGGCTTCCGCAACGCGAGCCCGCTGGCCCGCGCCACCTGCGCCCTCGCCGTCGCCGATCGGGCGTTGCAGGGGCCGTCGACCGCGAGCCAGGTGCGCGCCTTCCTGGACGACAGCCAGCCGAACCCCGGGGGCATCTCCTTTGGCGAGTTCTTGCAGCGCTGCGCCGAGGGCGACGGCTTCTGCGTCCCGTCTCCGGCGCTTGCCTGCTCGGAGCAGCTCTTGGCCTTCGCCTACCAGACCCAGGAGGACGAGCTCCCGGTGGCCGGGGATCTCCTCGAGAGGTACCAGCTCGCCGCGCGGGAGAGCTACCTGGGCCGGCAGCTCGCCGCCTTCCAGGTGGACACCGACATCCGCCTCGACTGGCTCCGCAAGTCCGAGGCCCCTCTCTTCCTGGCCGCGGATCTGCGCGCCTACAACGAGGACATGCTCTCCAAGTGGGAGAAGCAGGTGCTGCAGGCGCACTTCGACGTGCTCGCGCGGCAGTTCGCGCCGTCCAGCCTGGAGGTCCTCGCGCGGGCGCCCACCGATCGGGAGGCGATCGCGATCCGCAAGACCATCCTCCTGGAGCAGGCCCAGACCTGGCAGGGGGCGATGGAGGCCCTGCAGATCGCCGCGCAGCGATGGAACGGCCTCTACCAGAACGACCTCAAGCGGGAGCAGGCGGCGAACTACGTCCGCGCCCGGACCCTGGATCTCTACCTGTCCGCGGCGGTGCTCTCGCATCTCAACCGCAGCAGCGGCACGTCGGCGACGAGCTCGATCTTCGGGAGCGGCTTCGCCGCGCTCCTGCGCACCCAGGAGCAGCTCGCCCTGCCGTTCGACGACCTCATCTTCATGCGGGACGCCGAGGTGGTGGTGTCTCAGTCGGTGGATCCGCAGAGCAGCAGCCAGACCGTCCTCCGGGAGCTGGAGGATCTGGCGCGGCGCGCGGTCGCCGACGCGCAGGAGTCGGTCGATCGCGTCATCGACGACGCCCAGGCCGCCGAGGTGAACTCCAAGGTGCTCACCGATCGGATGCGCACCCAGGCGGAGGAGCTCAAGGCCGAGCTCGTCGCGCTTTGCGGTCTCCCCCTGGGCTGCACGGTCGCCGACATGGACGAGCGGCCGGAGTGCACCGTCGCCGTCGAGCCGGGGCGCTGCGGCTTCCTCACCGATCCGGAGAGCGGCACGTACCAGTCGTTCGAGGATCTCGAGGGGATGGAGAACGTCTCCGAGGCGGGGCAGGCCATCCTCGCCCTGCGCCAGGCCCTCCTCGAGAGCCAGATGGCGGAGAACGAGTTCCGGGACAACGAGGAGCGCGCCCGGATCGAGTTGGAGAACGCCCAGGCCTTCGCCGACAAGCTCGCCGAGTGGCGGGATCGCCGCCGGGCCGTCGAGGTGGAGATCGATCAGATCTCCGCGGAGATCGACGCCATCGGCAGCGCCACCCTCCGGGCGCAGCTCGCCGAGATCAACGCCGCGCGGAAGCTGCGGCACGACGCCTACGAGAAGCAGGCCGAGGAGATCGAGAAGTGGTCGACGATCCGGTACGAAGGGATCGAAGACGACATGAAGCGGATGACCGCGATCAACGCCCTCAACCAGACGGCGGGCGGTCTCACCCTCGTCGGCGACGAGGTCGATCGCATCGCGGAGGCCGTCGCCGACGGGATGCCCAAGGCGATCGGCATGTCGAACGACGTCTCGGCACCCTTCCGCCTGGCGGTGAAGCTGAGCACCTACGGGCTCACCTCGGTCCTGCGGGTGGCGGCCTTCGCCATGGAGACGACCGCGGTGGCGCTGGAGCAGAAGCTCACCGAGGAGCAGGCGCGCCGCGAGGCGAAGCTCGCCAACCTCTCCGACCTCGCCGAGCTGCAGGCCATGCAGACCGAGCGGGATCTCGAGGACCTCGCCGGGGAGCTGCGGGCGATCGAGCTCCTCAACGACGACGCGATCGCCGCCAGGGAGGCCCTCATCGATGCCCTGCGGCGGAACCTGGAGTACGACCTCGCCTACGAGCGCGATCTGGTGGAGCTGAAGGATCGGCGCCTGCAGGCGAAGATCCGCCTCCAGGACTCCGAGGCGGCGAAGGTGCGGATCCTCCGCAGCGAGATCGTCGTCCAGCAGCGGTTCATGGCCTACATGCAGGTGGTGCAGCGTGGCCAGCTCCTCCTGGGGCGCTACACCTCGCTCAACGAGCGGCTCGGCCAGCTCGAGAACCTCATCGCCAGCCCGTCGGTGATCTTCGCCTTCGCGAACCGGCTGGCCCGCGCCGAGTCCCGGGTGGAGCGGGCCAAGGGCCTGCTCTTCGATTGGCTGGTGGGCCTGGAGTACTACGCGGTCCGGCCCTTCGTGAGCCAGCGCCTCGCCATCCTGCTCGCCAGGAACCCCTCGCAGCTCGAGGCGATCAGCAACGAGCTGCTGCGCCTGCAACGGGTCTGCGGCGGCATGATCACCTACGAGGTGGTCGACCTCTCCGTGCGCGACGACCTGCTCCACGGCGGCTTCGACATGATGACCGAGAGCGGAGAGGTGGACGCGGCGGCGCGCTTCCGGGCGGTGCTGGAGAAGGGCAACGTCCCCGTCGACACCCAGGTGCGCTACAGCACAGACGAGCGCATCGGCGACGTGATCGCGAACCGCTCGGTCCTCGCGGCCACCTTCGATCTCCGCTTGGACGACTTCGCCAACCTGCCCCTCACCTGCAACGCCAAGATCGCGTCGATCGACGTGCAGCTCGTGGGCGAGGGGCTGGGCCAGAACGTGCGCCCCACCGTCAGCATCCTCTACGACGGCAAGAGCACCATGCGCTCGTGCCAGCCCAACATCCAGGCGATCGTCGGCGCCCTCGGTCCGGGCACCACCGCGTTCGGGCCCCGCACCACCTTCCGCACGGCGGGGCGGAGCGTGTCCCCGGTGGCGAGGATCGGGAGCTTCGGCGAGCCGGGCACGGCGAACCGCGGCCTCGAGGGGCTGCCGCTGGCCTCGCAGTACACGATCCTGATCGATCCCGCGAAGGGCGAGAACCGGAACGTCGACTGGGGCCGGCTCGAGGACGTGATGCTGCGCCTCACCTACGTGTACCAGGACATGTTCCCCGACGGGCAGTGTGAATGACATGAAGACGCGTACGCTCATGCCGACCCTCCCGCTCCTCGCCGTCGCCCTCGCGCTCCTCGCGCCAGCGGGCGCCGGCGCCGCCACCGAGGTGGACACCTCGACCCTGCGCCTGCGGGGCGCCCGCGGCGAGGGCGGAATGCTCCTGCCCTCCGCCTGGATCCTCGGGCCGGGGGCCTGGGACCTCTCCCTCACCTACGGGCACGAGGGCGGGGTGGTGCGGATCAAGGTCCCGACCGACAGCGTCCGCGGCGGCGCCCGCTCGCGGGAGGCCACCTGGATCGACGGGCGCGACCTGGCGCTCCTCCACTTCGCCACCAGCCCGGTGGATCGCCTCGAGGTGCACGCGGGCCTGCCCATGCTGCTCGGCCAGTCGGTCTCCTCCGAGGACGCCCTCGAGCCCCCGCAGAGCGGCTCGACCGCCTTCGGCGACCTGCGCCTCGGGCTCCGCTGGGCCCTGCTGGGCCAGGACGGCCGAGGCTGGGGGGCGGCGCTGCAGGGCGGCCTCCTCGTCCCCAGCGGCGGGAGCGAGTTCGGCGTCGGCGACGGGAGGGCCCGGGCGGACGTTTCGGGCAGCGTCGGCTTCCGCCACGAGTCCGGCTGGGCGGCCCACCTCCACGTGGGCCACCTCATGGGGCGGCAGCGCACCGTGGGCGATCAGCTCCTGGGCGACACCGCCCACGCCGGGCTCCTCCTCCAGTACCGCCACGCCCTCGGCGAGCAGCCGATCCTGTGGAGCCTGGAGGCCATCGGCAGCTCGGTCGTCGCCGCGGCGGAGCCCGGCACCGATCCGCGCCGCGCCTCCCTCGAGCTCCTCGGCGGCGCCCGCTGGTTCCTGGGCGCCGCCTACGTCGACGTCGGCGGCGGCTTCGGCCCGGTGGACGACGGGATCACCCCGCGGTGGCGGGCGCTCGCGTCGGTGGGCGTGCAGGGCCTGTGGGAGCCCTCGCGGCCGGCGGCGCCGCAGCGGGAGATCGTGTACGTGACGCCGCCTCCGCCTCTGCCCGCCCCGTCGGCGGAGCCCACCCCGGCAGCGGCGAAAACCGCGGCCCCGCCGGAGGCGGTGAAGGAGACCTTTCGTACCCTCGCCGTCGAGGAGCAGGCGATCTTCTTCGAGGTGGGCCGGGCCGATCTGGACGAGATCGCGCGCAGCCTCCTGCGCACGGTGGCCTTGAGCCTCCTGTCCACCGATCGGGCGCTCCTCATCACCGGCTACGCCGACGACCAGGGCACGCCGGAGCGGAACGAGGAGCTCAGCCTGCGGCGGGCGCAGACCGTGCGCGAGGCCCTGGTCGAGGCCGGCGTCCGCGAGGACCGGCTGCGGATCGAGGGGGCCGGCGACAGGGCGCCCATCGCCTCGTCGACGAACTTCGGCAGGTCGATCAACCGGCGGGTCACCTTCACCTGGATCGAGCAGGAGTAGAGAAGAATGGCAGGCAATCGACTCGTTGCTCTCTCCCTGGCCGGGGCCCTCTGCGGCGCGGCCTGCGCCTCCTCGAGCCCCGAGGCGGAGGTCCCCGGCGACGCGATCGTCGTCTCCTTCACCGCCACCCCCACCGCCGTGGATCCGGGCGAGGCCGCCACGCTGCGCTGGGAGGTGAGCGAGGCGGTGTCCATCTCCCTCGCCGACGGGGACGGCGCCGCGGTCGAGCTGACGCCCGCCGCCCTGGAGGCGCGCGAGGTCGAGGTGCGGCCCGCCCAGACCACCGTGTACGTCCTCTCCGCCGTCGGCAGGAACGGCAGGGCGACCACCGCCGAGGCGAAGGTGGCGGTCCGGGCGGCGCAGCCGCGGATCGTCTCGTTCGTCGCGACGCCCGCCGAGGTGGAGGCCGGGGGATCCGTCTCCCTCTCCTGGGCCACCGAGAGCGCCGACGTGGTGCAGATCGTCTCCAAGAGCGGCCAGACGATCGACCTCGAGGGCGCCTCGCCGGTGGACGGATCGACCACGGTCCACCCCGCCGGGTCCACGACCTACACGCTGCGGGCCTGGAGCGAGATCGGCTGGGCCGAGGCCTCGGTGGACGTCACCGTGGTCGGGGGCGGCGTGGACGTGGAGCTCATCCCGGATCGGACGCTGGTCGACTTCGGGACGAGCACCTTCCTGCGGTGGCGGTCCCGGTCCGCCGAGCGGATCGTCCTCCGATCCGCGGGCGAGGTCCTCGTCGACAGCACGACCGACCTCTCGGGCGCGATCGAGATCGCGCCGACGACGGTGACCACCTACGAGATCGAGGCGTTCGCCGGCGAGGCGGTGGCCACCGCCGACGCCGAGGTGCGGGCGCTGCCGGTGATCGAGTCGTTCGCCGCCGGCGCGCCGGGGCCGTACGCCCGCGGCGCGACCATCGACCTCGAGTGGAGGACGCGGGGCGCGACCTCCCTCCTCCTCCGTGGCGCCGGGGGTTTCCGCTTCGAGGTCCCGGAGGACGCCCTCGACGAGGGAACCACCCCCGCGGTCGTCCCCGCCGACGGACGGTTCGAGATCGAGGCGACGCTGGACGACGAGACGGTGGTCCGCACCCTCGCCCTCCCGCTCCTCGATCCGCCCGCCGTGATCTCCTTCTCCGCGACGCCCGATCGCTTCACGCTGGCGGGATCGGATCCGGAGGAGGTCACCTTCGCGTGGGAGACCGCGCGCGCCGGCGTCGTCGAGATCGCGCCCCTCGGCGAGGCGGCGATCTTCACCTCCACCGACGAGGCGGAACGGGGCAGCACGCAGATCCCCGTCGACCGGAGCACCACCTTCGTCCTCACCGCCCGCAACGCGGCGGGGGAGGCGACCGCCCGGAGCGAGGTGCGGGTCTTCGGCGCCCCGGCGATCGACGACTTCGTGGCGCGCCCGTCGCTGGTCGGGGTGGGGGAGCCGTTCGAGCTGACGTGGACCGCGCGCAACGCCGCGTCCATCCGGCTGGAGCAGGACGGCTCGCTCCTGCGGACCTGGCCGGGCGGCAACGAGACGGGCTCCTACACCGCCCAGATCGCGGCGGCGGCCACCTTCCGGCTGGAGGCGGTGAACGGTGCCGGCGAGTCGATGGAGCGCACGCTCCAGGTCCAGGTCGGTCCCCCGGTGCTGGTCGACTTCGAGGTGGAGCGCCTCCGCTACGGCCCCGGCTCCACCGCGCGCTTCTCCTGGACCGCGCTGGGCGGCACCTCCCTGACCCTCCACGGGCCGGGGGGCGCGCCCATCGCCTCGTGCACCACCGTCGACCTCGAGCGGATCCCGGAGGGCGACTGCGTGGTGACGCTGCCCAACGATCTCGGCCCGCGGACCTACACCCTCGTTCTCGCCAACGGGCTCGGGCAGACCGACAGCCGGAGCGTGGAGATCGAGATCGTCGACGGCCCCACCATCGACGACTTCTACGCGGACGAGACCCTGATCACCCTGGGCGATTCGCTGACCTTCTACTGGACCACCGCCGTCGACGGGAACGGTCAGACCCCGACGCTCACCCTCACCGACGGGCCCGACGACTACCCGCTCGGCGGGGCCGAGCCGCTCCAGGGCTCCGCCGTCGTCACCCCGCTTCGCGCCGGCTCCCGCACCTTCCGGCTCACCGCCACCTCTCCGGGCACGGAGGCTTCGACCCGGGACTTCGCGGTCGAGGTGCTGGAGGTGCCGACGCTCGTCGCGACCACCTCCTCCGCGATCTACAAGCCGGACCTGGGGCCGGTGGAGATCGCGTGGCAGACCACCCACGCCGTCGAGGTGGCGGTCGACGAGCTCGCCCCTGGCGACGCCCCGAGCCGGATCGGGCTCTTCGTCGATCCCGCCCTCGTCGCCTCCGGGCGGCTCCAGGTGCTCCCGCCTGCCCCCGGCCGCGTCTACCGGATCACCGCCTCCAACGCAGCCCGGGCGACGGTGACCGAGGAGGTCTCGATCGACTGGGCGGCGCCGGAGGTGATCGACTTCTATCTCTCCCCCGCGGACGTCGGGCTGCAGGGCACCGCCCAGCTCCACTGGAACACGGCGGGCGCCTCGTCGCTCTCGATCTCGCCGTCTCCCCTCGTCGCGGCGGAGCCCTTCATCGACGTGAGCGGCCGGGCCACCGTCGTCGAGGTCGCCCTCGAGGACTGCGGCGACGCGGCCCTGCCCGACGACGGCTGCGCCGCGGTGCAGCTCCCCTTCGCGTTCCCCTGGGGAGGCGCGATGCGGACGCACGCCCTCGTCTTCCTCCACGGCGCCATCGGCTTCGACCTGGGCTACGCGGGATCCTCGCTCCCCGCCGTCCAGCTCCCCTCGTCGTCGGCGCCCTTCGTCGCCATGGCTCCCTACTGGCGGCCCCTCGCCCAGTCGGTGTCGGGCTCGCCGCGCCTCGGCCGGATCTTCGTCGACGAGGACGTGGGCCCCGCCGGGCGCTTCGCCGTGATCCAGTGGGCGGGCTTCTGGACCGCCGGCGCCACCGCCGCCGATCCGGTCGATCTCAACTTCCAGATCGTGCTCTTCGAGAACGGCGACTTCGACTTCCGCTACGGCGAGATGACCGGGCCGGCAGCGGACGTGGACGGTTCGAGCGCGTCGATCGGCTACCAGAGCCACGCCGGCACCCAGGGTCGATCGGTCGCGTTCCAGCAGGCGATCGATCGCGGCCTGGACGGCGTCTCCATCGGCTTCCGGCCGGGCGCCGTCGAGGCGGCCGGCTCCTACCCGGTGCTCCCGCTCTTCCTCGGATCGACCACCTACACGCTGACGGCGACCAACCCCGCCGGGACCGCCACCGAGACCGCCACCCTCACCGTCCACGCGGCCGCGTCCCTCTCCGGCGTCCACGTGGTCGAGGCCTTCCCGGAGCCGAACCAGCCCTTCACCGTCGCGTGGACCGCCACCGGGGTCTCCGAGGTGCGGGTGGAGCGGCCCCAGGTCGATCTGGAGGATCCCATCGTCGTCGTCTGCAGCGCGACCCCGCCCCAGTTCCAGTGCGAGGTGGAGGAGGCGACCACGGGCATCCACTCCTACGTGGTGCGGGCGGTGGGCTTCGGCACGGGTGACGAGCAGACGTTCGACCTCGACGTCGAGCTCTTCCCGCCCTTCTCCATCGACTCCTTCACCGCCACGCCGTCCTCCGTCCTCGTGGGCGAGGAGGTCACCCTGACCTGGACCGCCACCAACGCGGAGTCGATCGGGATCACGGCGAACGGCGACCCCGTCGACGTCGGCGGGCTCCCGCCCAACGGGTCGTCGGTGACGGTGGAGGTCGACGAAGACACCACCTTCGTCCTCACCGCGCAGAGCCACGGCCGCACGCTGACCGAGACGCGCGTCGTCACCGTGGGGCTGCCGCCGCCTCCTCCGCCGCCTCCTCCGCCGCCGCCCGAGGAGCCCGAGGAGGAGTGATCGCCGGGCGCGGCCCGCTCGCCCGGGCCGCGCTCCCTCCGCCGCGCCGGGACGATCCGGCAGGGACATGCCCATTCGTCGCGCAGCGCACGGAGCGGCGCCGCGGACCGCCCGTTCGATTGACCTTCCGGGGGCCCGGGGTGTATTCCTGGCTCATCCACGCCCAATCCCTTGGAAAGGGGGCACTCATGCGGCTCTCCCTCCGTGTCGCATCGGCGCTTGCCTGCGCTTCCCTCGTTTTCGCCTGCGCGAAGCCCGATCCCGACAAGGCCGAGACCTGGTTCAAGCGGCTCGGCTCCGACAACACGAAGACGAAGCTCGACGCGCTCTCCCGCCTGGTGAAGATCGGCGACAAGGCCGCCGTCCCCATGATCGTCCCGCTCCTGGAGGAGCCGGGCGAGGTCCGGATCGAGGCCGCCAAGGCCCTCGGCAAGCTGGGCGACCCCTCCGCCGTGCCCGCCCTCGTCGAGGCGATCGACTTCGAGCGGGGCGTCGGCGCGGATCAGGCCAGCAAGGACGCGAACAAGGCCAACAAGGAGATCGCCGACGCCCTCGGCATGCTCGGCGACAAGGCGGCGGTGGAGCCCCTCCTCCAGCTCCTCACCAAGTCCCGCGACTCCTTCGTCAAGGCGGCCGCCATCAACGCCCTCGGCGACATGGGCGATCCCCGCGCCGTCGAGACCCTCGCCAGGGTGGCGACCGACGAGGCCGAGGAGACCTACGTCAACAAGAAGGCCGTCCAGGCCCTCGGCAACATCGGCGATCCGGGCGCGGTGCCCGCCATCAAGAAGATGCTCTTCCACGAGCGCAAGGGCGTCTCCTTCTACCCGGAGGCCTCCTTCTCCGCCTACCAGATCGGCCGGGCGGCCGCCGCGCCGCTCCTCATCGTGCTGGAGGGCCGGGACGACGAGCTCAACAAGTGGGCGGACGACAACGACATCTACCGGGAGGCGCTCTACGCCAAGGCCGCCCAGGTGCTCGGCGACCTCAACGAGCGCCAGGCCATCCCCACGCTGATCAAGCTCCTCGCCTACTCGCGCCCCGGCGTGGATCCCGACGACATCGACGCCATGGCGCTCATGGTCCGACGCACGGCGGCCGACGTCCTCGGCCGGATGCGGGCGACCGAGGCGGTGCCCGCCCTGATGCGGGGGCTCAAGGAGGACGAAGGCAACGTCCGCGCCGTCTACGCCAACGCGCTGGTGGCGGCGGGGGACAAGCGCGCGCTCCCCGAGCTCGTGGCCTGCTCCCTCAAGGGCGAGGTCATGGACAAGTCGGCCCACGCGCGCAAGGGCTGCTACGTGGCGCTCTCCCGCCTCGGCGACGAGAAGTCCCTCCAGCAGTGGGAGGCGTGGGAGCAGGCCGAGCCGAAGCTCACCTCGTCGACCTGCATCAAGGGCCTCGACTTCGACCCGCGCAACGAGAAGGACAAGGCCGCCGCCCAGAAGCACTGCGACGACATGGCCGCCAACGTCCAGAAGGTCCTGGCCGACAACAAGCCGCGCCTGATCGCCGCCGCCGAGTGCAAGGAGGACAGCGACTGCTGGATCGGCAAGCTCAAGGACGAGAACCCGATGGTCCGGGAGCGCGCCGCCATGGAGCTCGGCCGCCTCGGCGATCCCAAGGCGATCGGGCCCCTGATGGCCGCCCTGGCCGACCGCGAGCTCGAGGCGCGCTTCGCCGCGATCCTCGCCACCGACTGGATCGCCTCCTCCTCCAAGGAGGCCCTCGAGGAGGCGAAGAAGGGCCTCGCCCAGCTCGACGCGCAGATCGAGCAGGAGAAGGACAAGGTCCACTTCGCCAAGGTGAACCAGGATCTGACCCGCCTCGCCGTGAAGATCCGCAGGCTGGATCGCATCGGAAGCTGACGCACCCGGCCGCCGCGCCCGCCCCTGAATCCAAGAAGAATCGCGGGGTACGGGCGCCCCCGCTGGCTGCGACGGCCTCGCCTCGCAGCAGGACTCGACGCCGCGCTCCCCGCCGGGATCGCGGCGTCGTCGTCCCCGGAGGCGAGGGGTTCGTCCGCTTCCGGACGAGACGGGATTTTTGATCCTTCGGACCTGCGTTCCACCCGCGAAGCGACGGCACGGAGGTGAGGCCGCGCTCCGAGCCACAGGGCAGTTGACCCCCAACCGGGCGCGTGCTATCAAGCGCCTCCTTTCGGACGGTCGAGATCCGGCAACCCCCGGAATCCTTGAGGGTTTTTGGACGGCCGAGGCGGAGTTCGCGTGGACTTGGGACCACAGGGCGACCGTGACCGAAAGGATCGCCTGGCGGGAATGTCCGGCTTCGCCCGCGCCATGCGGGAGGCCGAGCCCTACCTCCAGGCGACCTGGAGTTTCGCGGCCGCTGTGGCCCTGGGAGTGCTGGCTGGATACTTCGCCGACGGAAAGCTGGGGACGTCGCCCTGGCTCCTCCTGGCGGGTTCGGTTCTTGGGATGTCGATCGGGGTCTACGCCTTCGTGAAGGCGGTCCTCGAGGTCGAGCGGAAGCGGAAGTCGAAGTGAGGACGAAGATGCGCGCCCCAGTACGTTCGATTGCGCAGATCGCGGTGGCAGCCGCAATCCTTGGCTCGGCCCTGACCTACGGTCGCGTCGCCGCGGCGGCGGAGGGCGCGTCGGTCCCCGAGGTCATCTTCGACCACGTCTCCGACGGCAGGGACATCTCCTTCGAAAACCCCATCACCGGCGCGACCGTCACCTTCGACCTCCCCGAGTGGAAGGTCTCGCTCGGCTCCACCGTGGTGGACCTCTCCCTCACCCGCCACACCGTCTTCCTCTGGCTGGCGATGGCGGTCGTGATCGTCGGCGTGAGCCTCGTCGCCCGCAAGCGCAGCCTGGTGCCGCGCGGCTTCTACTCGGTGGTCGAGGTCTTCGTGAAGTTCGTGCGCGAGGAGCTCGCCGAGAAGAACATCGGCAAGGGCACGGGCGACCGATACGTCCCCTTCCTCGCCTCGCTCTTCTTCATCATCCTCACCGCCAACCTCATCGGCCTCATCCCCTTCGCGGCCACCGCCACCGCCAACATCAACGTCACCGTCGGCCTGTCGATCCTCACCTTCGTGGTGACGCTGATGGCGGGGATGAGGGGGCAGGGCGTCGTCGGATTCTGGGCGCACATCGTGCCGAACGGGGTGCCGATCTGGCTGTATCCGATCATGCTGCCGGTCGAGATCCTCAGCATGCTGACCAAGCCGTTCGCGCTCACCATCCGTCTCTTCGCGAACATGGTCGCTGGCCACATCGTCCTCTTTTTCCTGCTCGGCCTGATCTTCCTGCTGCAGGGCGTGGGACCCTACATCGCGCCCGTCTCCGTGGCCTTCGCCACGGCCGTGTACTTCCTGGAGCTCTTCGTGGCGCTCCTGCAGGCCTACATCTTCGTGATGCTGTCGGCGCTCTTCATCGGGATGGCGTCGCACCCGCACTAACCCGCTTCACCTGTCTCCACCGGAGGAATACCCCCATGACGAATCTTGCTCTTGCCTTCCTGAGCGCCGGCTTCGGCGCTGGTCTCGCAGTCATCGGCGCCGGCATCGGCATCGGCCGCCTCGCCGCCGCCGCCATGGAGGGCACCGCCCGCCAGCCCGCCGCCACCGGTGACATCCGCACCTCGATGATCATCGCGGCCGCTCTCATCGAGGGCGTGACCCTCTTCGCGCTGGTGGTCTGCATCCTCCTCGCCGTCAAGGCCTGACCCGGGCCCCGGCGATGGCCGCGGGTCCGCCGTGCGGATCCGCGGCCGAGCGATCTCCTTCTTCTCTCTGGGATGAAAGTCCGATGACGAGCCTGCTGCCGTTGCTTGCCGCTGCCGGCGCCGAGAAGGCGTCGATCCTCACGGTCCATCCGGGCCTGACGTTCTGGACGATCGTCACCTTCGTCGTGTCGGCGATCATCCTGCGCTTCACGGCGTGGAAGCCGATCGTCGCCATGCTCGACGAGCGGGAGAAGACCATCCGCGAGTCGATCGAGGGCGCCAAGCGCGAGCGCCTGGAGGCCGAGCGCCTCCTCGCCGAGCAGAAGACGGCGATCGCCGACGCCCGCCGCGAGGCCGCCGAGCTCGTCCGGAAGAACCAGGCCGAGGTCGAGGCCGCCCGGGCCACGGCGCTCGAGCAGGCCAAGAAGGACTCCGAGGCGCTGCTGGCCCAGGCCCGCCGCACCATCGAGGAGGAGCGCGCCAAGGCCATCGCCGAGATCAAGCTGGCCGCCGTCGACCTCGCCATCGCCGCCGCCGGCAAGCTCCTCGAGTCGAACCTCGACGAGCAGAAGCAGCGCAAGCTCGCGGAGGAGTTCCTCCAGAAGCTCCCCGAGCAGCCGCGCGCCTGATCCCTCTTTTCGCGAAGGGCCCTCGCCCTCGCGCCGAACTTTCGCGGGGCCACTCCCGGCGCCCGCAGCGTTCGACCGGCGCCCGTCTCCTCGGGGTGGCCGGTCGACGTCGTTCTGCCCGCCGCGCCCTCCCCGGGCGGGCCGCCGCCTGCATCGCCCGCCGGCGCGAATCGACGCGCCCGGCCGGGCGTTCGGAAGGACCATGGCACTCTCGATCGGCATCGTCGGCCTGCCCAACGTGGGCAAGTCCACCCTCTTCAACGCGCTCTCCGAGGCGTCCAACGCGGAGGCGGCGAACTATCCCTTCTGCACCATCGAGCCCAACGTGGGCATGGTGCCGGTGCCGGACGATCGCCTCCCCCAGCTCGCCAAGGTCTACGGGAGCAAGCGCATCCTTCCCACCACCCTCGAGTTCGTCGACATCGCCGGCCTGGTGCGGGGCGCCTCCAAGGGCGAGGGCCTCGGCAACCAGTTCCTCTCCCACATCCGCCAGGTGGACGCGATCTGCCACGTGCTGCGCTGCTTCGAGGATCCCAACGTCGTCCACGTGGACGGCTCCGTGGACCCGGCCCGCGACGCCGAGGTGATCGACACCGAGCTCGCGCTCAAGGACCTCGAGTCGGTGGAGAAGCGCCTGCAGAAGGTGCAGAAGGACGTCAAGGCGCCGGGGAAGGTGGGGGAGCAGGCCAAGGCGGAGATGGCGGTCCTCGAGAAGGTCCGCGCCGGCATCAACGAGGGGCACACCGTCCGCCGCATCCCGCTCACGGAGGAGGAGCGCGCCTCGCTGCGCGATCTCTTCCTGCTCACCAACAAGCCGGTGCTCTACGTGGCCAACGTCTCCGAGGCCCAGATCGGCGGCGCCGACTCGGATCCGCTCGTCGCCAAGGCGAGGGAGGTCGCCGCCCGAGACGGCGCCCCCCTGGTCGTCATCTGCGCCGACGTGGAGTCCCAGATCCAGCAGCTCCCGCCCGAGGAGCGCGCCGGCTTCCTCGAGGCCGCCGGGCTCTCCGAGCCGGGCCTCCACAAGCTGGTCCGCGCGGGCTACGAGCTCCTCGACCTCGTCACCTACATCACCGCCGGGGAGCAGGAGACCCGCGCCTGGACCATCCACCGGGGGTGGAAGGCCCCCCAGGCCGCCGGCGTCATCCACTCCGACTTCGAGCGCGGCTTCATCAAGGCCGAGGTCTGCGACTGGCGCGACCTGGTGAAGTACGGCTCCGAGTCCGCCCTGCGCGACAAGGGCCTCCTGCGCATCGAGGGCAAGGACTACGTCGTCCAGGACGGCGACGTGATGCACTTTCGCTTCAACGTGTAGCGCTGGCTCGAGGCACGGGCGGTGGCGCCGAGAACGGCACGGGGCGCCGGCGGGAAGCACGGGCGCCGGCGGGAAGCACGGGCGCGGCGCGCGGCATGGGCCGATGGCGTCGGCACGGTGGACGGGCGCCGGCGAGGGCCACGAGGCGCATGGAACCTCACCCGCGGCTGCTGCCGCGCCGGACTCGCCGCCCCAAATCGGCTCGAGGGGTAGGGCAAGCAACTGCGCGAAATCGCTCATGGTCCTGGGTCGACCGCCCGCCCGTCCACCGCTCGAGGGTCAGGCGGAGCGCCAGCACCACGCCCGCACGCTTGCGTCCGGGCCGCGGCCCCATGAGGATCCTGGGTCGGCCTCGAAGGCCGGCCTTCTCCTCCACGTGCGGGAGATGGGAGTCCGGTCTCCAGCCCCGCACGGGCCCGCACGGCAGGCTCGGCACGAAGGAGATCCAGCACCACCACCCGAAGAAGCTGGTGCGCACGCTCGGCATCGCCGAATGCGCTCGGCGCGTTCTTCCGAAGCTCTTCTCGTAGGCGAGAGTCGCCATCTCCCTCTTGGAATCCCCAGCTCGAGGAAGGCCCCTTCCCTTCCTCCGCGCGATGCCGTTTGGCGACGGCGCGTCCCCTTCGGCACCACCGCGGCATTCTCGGCCCGCCGCAGGGCGGTCAGGCGCGGCGCAGCCGGAGGCGCACCTCGCCGGGGGGAGGGGAGGCGGGCGCGGCGAGCGCGCGGAGCCTCTCGAGCGTGGCGGTGCGGCCCTCGACCTTGTCGAGGACGATCGATGACAGCAGCGCGAGCGCCCGGCGCTCGACGGGGAGCTTGTCGTTCTCCCAGCGGGACACCGTCTCCGGCGTCACGGCGAGGAGGTCGGCGAGCTCCTTCGCGGGGAGGGCGATCGCCTTCCGCATGAACCGGAACGCCTCGGCGGAAGGGGGACCGCGCTGCGCCAGGTCCGCGGCGATCGCCAGGTCGAACATCCCCAGCACGCCGAACTGGACCACTTCCTCGCCGCAGCGTCCGCACCGCAGCGCGAGGCCCGTCGCCTTGAAGCGGCGTCCGCACACCTCCCGCTCGAGCTCGACCTCGGCGTCTTCCAGCTCGGCCGAACCACACGACGGGCACTTCATCGTGCCTCCACGAACCCGGTGACGATCACCAGCCCTCCATCGAATACGAGATCGACCGCGAGCTCGTCACCTCCGGGGACGACTCCCACCACCTGCAACCTCCCGTCGCTCCCCAGGAACAGGGCCGACGCCTGCCGGAGCGCGTGGCGGACGTCGTCCTCCGACAGGCCGTTTTCCCACATCCGTTCGCTCGCGTGGCGGGTGAACGCGATCCGGTTGCGGCCGGCGAGGACGCGGACGTTTTCGAGGACCGATGGCACCACGCCATGATCGGGAGGAGTTGACGTTTCGTCAATTTCGATCCGCGCCGGCGGGCGGCCGGCCCTGAGGATTGGCGACGCCCGTCGCCCCCCGGATCCGCTCGCCTGCCCGCCCGGCGCCCGAAGGGGCGAGAGCATCCGCGCGCGAAGCGCGAATTGCGCGCGGTGGCGAACGCACCTACGCTGCCGGGCGAGGAGAGAGCATGCCTTCCGACGTCGTGATGCTGTTCGGCGGCCTGAGCCGCGAGCACGTGGTCTCCATCGCCTCCGCGAAGTACCTGGCGGCGGAGCTGCCCGAGGCCACCTACTGGTACGAGAGCGAGGCCGGGCCGGTCTTCGAGGTGGGTCGGGAGGAGCTGCTCGGGCTGGACAGGCCCTTCGAGCAGGCCTTCGTGCCGGCGCGGGCGCCGATCCATTCGGGCCTTCGCGAGGCGATCGACGCCGGCGCGCTCGCGGGCAAGGTCGTCTTCTTCGCGTGGCACGGCGGCCGCGGCGAGGACGGGACGGTGCAGCGCTGGCTGGACGACGCCGGCGTCGCCTACACCGGTTCGGGCGCGGCGGCGAGCGCGCTCTGCTTCGACAAGGACCTCGCCCGCGAGGCGGTGGCGGCGGCCGGCCTGCGGGTGCCCCGCGGCACGCGGCTCTCCGACTCCGACGCCTTCGCCCTCCTCGCCGACTTCGGCGGGGTGGCGCTCAAGCCCATCGCCGACGGTTCGAGCAACGGGCTCTTCCTGGTCCACGACCGCGACGCCCTCGAGCGGGCGCTGGCGGTGATCGACGATCGCGCCGCCTACCTCATCGAGGAGTTCGTGCACGGCACGGAGCTCACCGTCGGCGTGATCGACGAGCCCTCGGGCCCTCGCGCGCTGCCCTGCACCGAGGTGCGGCTGGAGCGCGGCCGCGTCTTCGACTTCGCCGGCAAGTACCTGGGCCAGGGCACGGCGGAGATCACCCCCGCCGAGATCCCGGCGGAGGCCGCCGCCGCGGCGCAGGAGATGGCCGTGCGCGCCCACGAGGCCCTCGGCTGCCGCGGCTACTCGCGCACGGACATGATCCTCGCCGCCGGCGGTCCGGTGTACCTGGAGACGAACACCCTCCCCGGGATGACCCACGCTTCGTTCATCCCCCAGCAGCTCCGCGCCGCCGGCATCCCGATGCGCGCCTTCCTCGAGCGCCAGATCGCGGTGGCCCGCACCCGCTGAGAGCCCGGGCTCGACCCTCGTCGCTCCCGCGCCCCGAAGCGACGCGAGCCCGAGCCGCGAGGATTGTTTACTTTCTGTGTCTGGCGTTGAAACTTCTCCGAATCAAGTCCCGGGTGCTGCGAGGCGTGCGGCGAGGCGCAGGGCCTCGATCATCGAGGTGGGATCGGCCTTCCCCTTGCCGGCGATGTCGTAGGCCACGCCGTGGTCCGGGGAGGTGCGCGGGAACGGCAGGCCGAGGGTGACGTTCACCGCCGACTCGAGGTGAACGGTCTTCAAGGGGATGAGGCCCTGGTCGTGGTACATGGCCACCACCGCGTCCCAGCCGCCCCGCGCCGCGCGGGGGAAGAGGCCGTCGGCGGGGAAGGGCCCCTCGGCGCGGATCCCGGCCGCCCGGGCCCGCTCGATGGCGGGGGCGATGGTCCGCTCCTCCTCGTCGCCGAAGAGCCCTCCCTCGCCCGCGTGGGGGTTGAGGCCGCAGACCGCGATGCGGGGCCGGCGGATGCCGAACTGCCGCCGCAGCGAGCGATCGGTGATCGAGATCGTCTCCTCGATCCCGCCCGCGGTGAGCCGAGCAGGCACGTCCCGCAAGGCCACGTGGGTCGTGGCGACCACCACCCGCAGCACCGGACCGGCGAGCATCATCACCACCCGCTCCACGCCGAACCGATCGGCGAGGAGCTCGGTGTGGCCGGGGTAGGGAAGGCCCGCCTCGTGGAGTCCGGCCTTGGTGATCGGCGCGGTGCACAGCGCCGCCGCCCTCCCGCCGCGCAAGGCCTCGATGGCCGCGTCGAGGTAGGCCGCCTGGGCGAGCGCGCCCGCGCGCGTGGGCTTGCCCGGACGCCGATCGCGGGCCGCGAGCCGGGACACCCGCACCAGCGCCCCCGCCGCCGGCGCCTCGTCTCCCGGATCGATCCGGGGCAGCCGATCGTCCAGGCCCAGCGACAGGCAGGCGCGGGCCCACACCGCCTCGTCGCCGAAGATCAGGGGTCGCAGCACGCGCTTCATGCCGCGGGACGCCAGGGCCGCCGCCGTGACCTCCGCGCCGATCCCCGACGGATCGCCCAGCGACACCGCGACCGTCGGGCGCTCCTTCTGCCTGGTCATTCGAGGTGACGGCATGCGTGGCTCCCATCACACGGCGGTTCGACACCGCGAGGAGCGGTTGCTTATCGTGGCCGCTGCTGCATTGCACGCGTCAGGCGAGGCGACGTGAAGGCCTCGCCCTCGACGCCCTCGCCGAGCGGCGGGCGTGACAGGTCGTCGGGGCTGGCGGCCGGCTCTCCCGACCGGACCGACAGGCTTCCCTCCATCCTCGCACGCCGGCCGGCCGAAGCCCGTCAGCGCGGCCGCGGGGCGAGCTCCGCCATCGGGTAGTCGATGAGGGCGTCCTTCTTCAGGCCCTCCAGGAAGCGGTCGGTCTGCCGCTCCATCTCCTCGCGATAGAGCGATTCGCGGATCTGGCCCGCCATCTCGGCCAGGGGCTTCGGCGCCACCTTGCGCCGCTCCTCCAGCTTGATCACGTGCCAGCCGAACCGGGTGCGCACCGGATCGCTGATCTCGCCCGCCTGCATCGCGAAGGCGGTCTGCTCCAGCTCGCGGACCATCTCGCCCCGCCGGAACCAGCCCAGGTCGCCGCCGCTCGCCTTGGAGGGGCCGTCGGAGTGGTCGGCGGCGAGCGCGGTGAAGTCCGCGCCCTCCCTGGCGCGATCCGCCAGCGCCGCGGCGCGGGCCCGGGCCTCCTCCACCGCGGCGGCGTCCGCGCCCTCGCCCACCATCACCAGGATGTGGCTGGCGTGGACCTCCTCCTCTCCCTTCTCGACGGCGATCGCCTCGGCGTAGCGGCGTTTCACCTCGTCGTCGCTCACCTTCACCTGGGAGCGCACCTTGAGGTTGATGAGCTTCATCTGGGCGAGCTGCCGGCGCAGGGTGGCGCGGTACTCGTCCCAGCCCATCCCCTGCCGCTCGACGGCCGCGCGCAGCGCCTCCTCGGAGGGGAGCCCGTTCTGCTTCACCACGTCGTCGATCGCCACCTGCAGCTCGACGGAGGGCACGTCGATCGCGAGCAGCGCGAGCTGCTTGTCCATCAGCTTCTCGGCGATGAGCTCCTCCGCGGCGTCTCGGAGCAGCGCCGCCCGGGACGCGCCCGGCGCCCGCATGCGCAGCGCCGCCGCCCGCTCCTCCACCTCGGAGAGCATGATCGGCTGGTCGTCCACCACGCAGGCGATCCGGTCGATCACGGTGGCGCCGGCGGTTCCGGCGAAGGAGAGTAGCGCGAGGAGCGTCAGGAGCCTGGTCTTCACTTTCTCACCATCAGCCGCGACAGGGCGGCGTCGTCGATCTCGATGCGGGCCGCCTGGCGGAGCGCCGCCACGTACGCCTCCTGGGCGGCGGCCTCCTTCTCCCGGCGCAGGCGCGACTCCGCCTCTTCGCGCAGCTCCTCCGGCTCGGGCTTCCGGGCCTTCTGGCGCGCCAGCACCTTGAACAGATGGAAGCCGAAGGAGCTGCCCACCACGTCGCTGACCCGCCCCACCGGGAGCGAGAAGCAGACGTCGTCGAAGGGCGGCGGCATCTCCCCCCTCGCGAACCAGCCGAGATCCCCGCCGAGCTTCGCGTCCGGGGAGAGCGAGTGCTCCCGGGCGAGGGTGCCGAAGTCGGCGCCCCTGCGCAGCTCCGCCAGCAGGCCGCGGGCCTCCGCCTCGGTCTTCACCACGATCTGCAGCGCGTGCACCCGCTCGGGCCGGGTCAGCTCGTCGGGGTTCGCCTCGAGCCACTCGTCCACCTCGGCATCGGTGATCGCCACCCGGGAGAAGACCTCCTCCGCGAAGAGCCGCTCCACCATCAGCCGCCGCTGGAGGCGATCCTTGAGCTCGGCCAGGGTGAGGCCACCCGCGGAGAGCATCTCGTCGAAGGTGTCCCCGGGGTAGTCGGCGCGCAGGCGCAGGGCCGCCCGCTCCACCTCCTGGTCGGAGACGCGGATGGAGTGCTCGCGGGCCGCGTGCTCGAGGAGCTTGCGGTCGATCACCTCGTCGACGACCCGCTTGCGGCTCTCCGCCAGCAGAGCGGGATCGTCGCCGGCGCCGGGGCGATCCCGCAGGTCGATCGCCAGGGCCTGCCGGACCTCCGCCGCGGTGATCGGCTCGCCATCGATCGATCCCACGTGCTCCACCCGGCCCTGGGACGAACTCCCCTGGGTGCATCCGGCGAAGAGGAGGGCGAGGAGGAGAGCGGTACCGCGGATCGACACGTCGGAAAGCCCCGAAACGGCGGCGCGCGGACACCCGCTTCCGGGGTCCGCGCGCGCGAAAAGCAGGCCAGGCCTCTTCAGCTCACTTCGCTTCGGGCTTGGCGTCGGCGCCCTTGGCGGGGACCACGACCGGCTTGGCCGCGCCCTGGGCGGGCACCGCCTGGACCGAGGTGCGGGCGCCTCCCTGGGGCGCGAGCCCCGGAGGGAGCTGGGGCGCGCCCTCGGTGTTCACCTGGATCGAGGCGAGCAACTCCTCGTTCACCTCCACCTTGGCGTTCTCCTTGAGGCCTTCCACGAAGGCGTCGAAGGCCTTGGTGCGCTTCTCGCGGGAGAGGCGGCTCATGATCTGGTTCTTCACCGAGTCGAACGGACGATCGAGGGCGTTCTGGCGGCCCGTGAGCTTGACCAGGTGGAAGCCCTTCTCGGTCTCGACCACGGAGGCGAGGTCGCCGATCTCCTTCAGCTCGAAGGCGGCCTTGGTCACCTCGGCGCCCCAGGCCTCGGTGAGCTCCTCCTTCGTCTTGAAGGAGAGGTCGCCGCCGGCGCGCTTGGAGGCGTTGTCGTCGGACCGCGTCTTGGCGAGCTCCGCGAAGGCGTTCTTGTCCGCGTCCTTCGCCTTCAGGGCGGCGAGGGCCTTGTTGGCCTCGGCGCGGACCTTGGCGCGGTTGGGATCGTTCTTCGCCGCGGCGAAGAACACGTGCGACATGCGGGCGCGCTCGGGCTTCACGTAGTCGGTGATGTTCGCGTCGTAGAACGCCCGCAGCTCGCTCTCGGGGATCTCGCCGACGTCCTTCGAGTCGTCGAACTCCGCCCGCATGAGCTTCTGGACCATGGTCTTCTTCATCGCCGACTGGACCTCGGGATCGTTCTCGAAGCCGCGTCGCTTCGCCTCCTGGGCCAGCAGCTCGAAGCGGATCATGTTGTCGAGGAACTCGCGCTTGCGCTCGGTCGTGTCGTAACGGGCGCGGATGAACGGCGCCTGCTCGTCCATCTTGGCCTTGAGCTCGTCGACGGTGATGGTGATGTCCCCGAGGGAGGCGACGACGTCGCCGGCCTTCTTCTCCGCAGCGCCCTCCGCCTTCTCCTCGGCCTTCTGGCCGCAGGCGACGAGGCTGGCGGCTGCCAACACCACGGCTGCGATGGTCTGAGCATTCTTGATCATGGGATCTCTTACGGCTCCTTCCTTGCGACGCTTGTATTCTCGGCGAAAGCATGGGACGACACGAGCGGCCGGGCGCTCGAACCACGGAACCTTCCGACCGATTCCCGCGAGACGGGTGGGTGCGAACGACGGCGGTCGAGTACGCGTCGTGCTATCACAAAGGGCCTGGGGGTTTCAACGCGGCCCCTCGTTCCAAGTTGGATTTCCCACTCATTCGAATGGAGAGCAGATGGCCGACCAGGCGCCGAACCCCTTGCTGCAGCTCGGGTACGATCTTCCCTTCGACCGGATCCGTCCGGAGCACGTGGAGCCCGGGATCCGGGAGCTCTTGGACCGGGCGTCCGCCGCGCTGGACGCCATCGGCGCCGATCCGTCGCCCCGCACCTACGAGAACACCCTCGAGGCCCTCGAGGCGGCCACCGAGCCCCTCGAGGTGGCGATGGCGGTGGTGAATCACCTCGAGTACGTCGCCAGCACGCCGCCCTTTCGCGCCGCCTACAACGCGGTACAGCCCGACGTGAGCGCCTTCTACGCGGGCATTCCCTTGCGGGAGCCCCTGTGGCGGGCCCTCTGCGACTTCGCCGCCACCGAGGAGGCCCGCGGCCTCTCCGGCGTGCGGCGCCGCCTCCTCGACAAGACCCTCGCCGACTTCCGCCGCCACGGCGCCGAGCTGGATACCGAGGGGAAGGCCCGGCTGGAGGCGATCACCCGGGAGCTCGCGCGGGTCACCAGCAAGTTCGCCCAGAACGTGGCGGACGCCACCGTCGCCTTCGAGCTGCGGATCGACGATCGGCAGCGGCTCTCCGGCCTCCCCGAATCGGCGGTGGAGGCGGCACGGGAGGCGGCCAAGGCCAAGGGGGAGGAGGGCTGGCTCTTCACCCTCCACGCCCCCAGCTACGTGCCGGCCATGACCTACCTGGACGACGCCTCGCTGCGGGAGCGGATCTGGCGGGCCTACGACACCCGCGCCACCAGCTGCGACCACGACAACCGCCCCCTGATCACGCGGATCCTCGAGCTGCGCCGGGAGAAGGCGAGGCTCCTGGGCTTCCGGGGCTTCGCCGACCTCGTCCTCGAGGATCGCATGGCGGGCAACGGCGACCGGGCCCGAGCGTTCGTCCGGGATCTGCGGGAGCGCACCGCGCCGTTCTTCGCCGAGGAGAACGAGGCGCTGCGCCGCTTCCGGGGCGGCGACCTCCGGCCCTGGGATCTGGCCTACTGGGCGGAGAAGCAGCGGCGCGCCGCCTACGACTTCGACGAGGAGGAGCTGCGACCGTACTTCCCGCTGGATCGGGTGCTGTCCGGCCTCTTCGAGCTCTCCCACCGCCTCTACGGGATCTGGGTCGAGGAGCGGAAGGGGGTGCCGGTCTGGCACCCGGACGTGAGGGCGTACTCGATCCTCGACGCGGACGGCACGCTGCTCTGCGGCTTCTACGCGGACCTGCACCCCCGGGACGAGAAGCGGGGCGGCGCCTGGATGAACGGCCTGATCACCGGGCTGCACCGGGCGGATCGGAGGTCACCGCACCTGGGCCTCATCTGCGCCAACCTCACCACCCCCACCGCCGACAAGCCCGCGCTCCTCACCCACCGGGAGGTGGAGACGCTCTTCCACGAGTTCGGGCACCTGCTCCACCACGCCCTCTCGCGGCCGGAGGTGCGCAGCCTCGGCGGCACCAACGTGGCCTGGGACTTCGTGGAGCTGCCTTCGCAGTTCATGCAGAACTGGTGCTGGGAGCGGGAGGCGCTCGACCTCTTCGCGCGGCACTGGCAGACCGGCGAGACGATCCCCGAGCCCCTCTTCCAGAAGATGGTGCGGGCGCGGAACTTCCGCGCCGCCAACGCCATGATGCGCCAGCTCGGCTTCGCCCAGGTCGACCTCGATCTCCACGTGGACTACGACCCGGAGAAGGACGGCGACGTCATGGCCTACGCCCGGCGCGTCCTCCAGGCACACACCCCTGCGCCGCTCCCCGAGGACAGCGCCATGATCGCGTCCTTCGGTCACCTCTTCGCGAGCGGGGTGGGGTACGCGGCCGGCTACTACTCGTACAAGTGGGCGGAGGTGCTCGACGCCGACGCGTTCAGCCGCTTCCGTGAGGAGGGGCTCTTCGATCCCGACGTGGGCCGCGCCTTCCGCGAGGAGATCCTCGCCCAGGGCGACTCCAAGGATCCGGCCGAGCTCTTCCGCGCCTTCCGCGGCCGGGAGCCGTCGCTCGACGCGCTCCTCGAGCGATCGGGGCTGGTACGCCGCCCCGCCTGATCCGTCCGCGCGTCCGGCACGCCCTCCACGGGGCCGCGACCGGCCTCGCACGAGGTCGTCCGGGACGTCGGCGCCGCGGGCCGATGGCGGGCCTGTCGTTTTCCCCTCCGACGATCTTGCGGTAGAAGGCGACAGTAGCCCGCCTCCCGGGCCGAGACGAACGCTTGACCGATCTTCGACGCCGACCGATCCGCATGGCGCGCCCGATGCTCTTCTGGGCGCTCCTCCACGCAGCGCCGACCCTCGTCTTCTTCCACGGCGGGCTCGGTCGGGCGCTGGCGAACGTGCCCGGGTCGCTCCACGCGCCGCTGTGGATCGGCTTCTGCATCGAGGCCCTCGCCCTCGCCTTCGCGGTCTGGCTCGTCACCCTCCCGCTGCTCCTGACCGGCCGCTGGTACGCCTGGCTCGCGCCGCTCGCGGTGGGCGCCGCGACGCTGGCGCTCTACCTCGACAGCGTCCTCTACGACTCGCTCGGCTTCCACTTCAACGGCCTGATCCTCGAGGTGGCCTTCCAAACCGGCGCCCTCGACACCACCGGCCTCTCGCCGGCCGAGGTCGCCGCCTACCTCGGCGGCGCGGCGGTCCTCGTCGCTTTGGACGTCTTCGCGGGGAACCGTTTCATCCGCCGCTTCACCCCGACCCTCGTCACCTCCCGCTCGCCCTTCTCGCCGCCGGTGGGGCGGGCGTGGCCCTGGGCGACCGCGGTGGCGCTCCTCTGGGTGGTCGAGCGCCTCGCGATCGGGGCGATGACCTTCTACGGCGGCCACGCCGTGCTCGCCGCCGGCACCACCCTCCCGCTCCAGCCGCCGGTGCGGCTCGGCGGCTTCCTCGAGAAGGTCACCGGCCAGCCGGCCATGGTCGGCGAGATCCTGGTCCGGGATCTGCCCCAGGCGGGCACCGCCATGGGCTCCCTCGATCCGTCCCGGGTGCGGTTCACCCGCAGGCCCGACGTCCTCTTCGTCCTCATCGAGAGCGCCCGGGCCGACTTCTTCCAGCCGGAGGTGATGCCCTTCCTCACCGAGCGGGCCAAGGAGGGGCGGATCTTCCCCAGGCACTACAGCAGCGCGCCGTCCACGCACTTCGCGCTCTTCAGCCTCTTCTTCGGCCTCGACGCCCAGCGCCGCGACGCCATCCTCGGCGCCGGCCGGGCGCCGATCCTCTTCCCGGCGCTGAAGGCCAACGGCTACGCCACCTCGCTGGTGGCTTCGTCCACCGTCGACTGGATGGATCTGTCGAACACCGTCTTTCGAGACGTGAAGGACGACCTGCAGACCGGTCTGCCCGGCGGCAACTTCGAGAAGCGGGACGCCGTGATGATCGAGCGGGCGATGGAGGTCGTGCGGAGCACGCCGGCCGAGAAGCCGCTCTTCCTCTTCCTCTTCTTCAACGGCACCCACTTCAACTACAGCTACCCCGAGCGCTCGGCCGTCTTCTCGCCGGCGTGGAACGGGGAGGGGAGCCTCAAGGCCGCCACGGTCGACGCGGAGCTGCTGAAGAACCGCTTCCGCAACTCGCTCCACGAGGTGGACTGGAAGCTCGAGGAGTTCCTCCGCTTCTACGAGGGCGCCCGGGGCGGCAGGCCGCTCCTCCTGGTCACCTCCGACCACGGCGAGGAGTTCCGCGAGCACGGCCGGGTCGGCCACGGATCGGACGTGACCCGGGAGCAGATCCACGTCCCCTTGGTGATCGTCGACGAGGAGGTGCCGGCGGGGGTGCACGAGGGCGTCACCGGACACGTCGACCTGGTGCCGACGATCTTTTCGCTGCTCGGCGACGACCACGACCCCTCGCTGTACGCGGACGGGCGCCCGGTGCAGCACGAGCCCCGCGATCGCTACGCGCTGGCCACGGTGGGCTGGGAGCCGCGCTTCGCCGTGATCGGCGAGGATCTCAAGGTGCGCTTCTACTCGCTGGACGCCGGCCTGGGCTCGGTGCAGGTGACCGATCCCGAGGATCGGGAGCTGCCCGACGGCAGGGCGCGGTTCGCCGCCAGCGGGCCCAGGCTGCTGCAGCGCCTGCGCGGCGGCCTCGGCGCGCGGCCGGCCACGCCGGTGGCGGGAGACGGGACGATCCCTCGAGAGCCTTGAAAGGGCCGGCGTCCTGCCGCATGAGTGCGGGAGGGCGGGCGCCCGCCGGGACCCGGCCGGCGCCGCGCCGGAAGGAGGAGGAAGGACGGGCCGAGGTGGTTCGTTCTGGAGTTCGTGGCGGGCCGCGCCCATGGGGGAGCGCGACGGCCGCAGGAGACGAAGCGCGGAGGGCGTTGCCGATGATTCGAAAGATCGCCACGGTGGGACACCCCGTCCTGCGGCAGGTGGCCAGGGAGGTGTCGCGGGAGGAGCTCGCCTCCCCGGCGATGCAGTCGTTCATCGACGACCTGATCGAGACGATGCGCGACGCCAACGGCGCCGGCCTCGCCGCGAACCAGGTCCATGAGCCGATCCGCATCTGCGCCATCGAGGTCGGCGACAACCCGCGCTACCCCTACAAGCCGAAGATCCCCCTCACCGTCCTGGTGAACCCGGTGATCGAGCCCCTCACCGACGAGACCTTCGACAACTTCGAGGGCTGCCTCTCGGTGCCCGATCTGCGCGGCGTGGTCCCCCGCCACGTCGAGGTGCGGGTGCGGGCCTGGGATCGCCACGGCAACGACGTCGACCAGGTGGTCCGGGGCCTCTCCGCCGGCACCTTCCAGCACGAGACCGATCACCTCTTCGGCAAGCTCTTCCTCGATCGCGTGAAGGATCCTTCCACCCTCTGCACCTGGGCCAACTTCGAGCGGTACCACCGCGCCGCCTTCGTCGACCGCGTCCAGGCCCTGGTGGCCCGCTTCGGATCCTGACCGTCCGTAACGGCCCTCCTGCCCCCCGCGCCCGGCGGATGGCGCCTTCCTCCTTGGCACGTCGCGCCGGCCCGGCCATGATTGCAGCTCCCATGCTCCCTCGAATGGCTCGAGGGCACATCAAGGAGACCAGTCGGTGAAATCGAACTTCAGGTGGATTATCCTCGCGTTCTCTGCGGCGGCGTTCGGCGGCTGGGCCTGCGGCTCCGATGGCGACGGCGGTGGCGGGGGCGGCGGCTCGAACATCTGCGACGAGACGTCGTCGGCCTTCGACGAGCTGGCCTGCCTCGAATGTCTCAGCGCCTTGACGGCGTGTACCCAGTCCGGCATGTGCTCGACCGAGGCGGCCGCCGGCTTCGCCTGCGTCATGAGCTCGTGTGAAGACGAGGGGGACGCCGTGACCCAGTGTGAGGACGACGCGGACGAGGCCTGCGCCGACGCCCACCCCGACGACTTCGACGCCTATTTCAATTGCGTCGAAGCGGCCTGCCAGGCCGAGAACGCGGCGTACGAGGCCTGCGGCCAGACGAAGTGCGCCGCCGAGCAGGCGGCGATCTACGCCTGCTTCGAGCGGGAGTGCCCCGCCGCCGCGGCCTGCGTCCGCTTTTTCTGACGGCCGGTCGAGCCTCCCGAGAGGGACGACGTCGCGGGGGAGCCGACCTCCCCCGCGACGTGGCGAGCCCGCCTCGAAGATCAGGCCCCGGCTGCCCTCCCCGACCTCCCCGGCCTGCCGAAGAATCCATCGCCAACTGTCGACTGGAACGCGGTACGCTCGCCTCTCACCCGAGGGAGGGGGCCATGCGACGGATTGCGACTGGATTCTGGATCGGGGCGGCGCTGCTCGGACTCGCGGCCTGCGGGAGCGACCTGGGCGGAGACGAAGGGGGCAATGTCTGCGAAAAGGGCACCTCCGCTTTCGACGAGGTCGCCTGCTCCGAATGCTTGGAGATCCTCGACCTGTGCATGGAGGAGGAGCCCTGCATGGACGAGTACGACGTGGCCGAGTCCTGCATGATGTCGGAGTGTTCCAACGAGGTCGGCGTCCTCTCCGCTTGCTTGGACAAGGCGTTCGACGACTGCTGGGATGCGCACCAGGGCGACTGGGATGCCTTGGATGTATGCACCGATGCGGCCTGCACCGCGGAGTCGGCCGCCTTGGAGGGCTGCGGGAGGTCGCGTTGCTTCACCCCGGCAAACGCCTACCTCGGCTGCGTCCACACGGCCTGCCCCGGCACCTCGGCCTGCTTCACGCTCTGACCGCCGATCAGATCTGGTAGTCGAGCGGCTCCTGCACGATCGAGCCGGGGCTGCGGCCGCGGTAGAGCAGGTAGGGCGGCTCGATCTGCACCTTGGTGCCGGGCGGGATCGAGCGGGTGAGCCAGACGTTGCCGCCCACCACGCTCCCCTCGCCGATCACCGTGTTGCCGCCCAGGATGGTGGCGCCCGAGTAGACGGTGACCCGGGCCTCGAGGGTGGGGTGGCGCTTCACCGGATCCCAGCCCGCCTCGCCGTGCTTCTCCACGCTGAGCGCCCCCAGGGTGACGCCCTGGTAGAGCTTGCACCACGGGCCGATCACCGCCGTCTCGCCGATGACGACGCCGGTGCCGTGGTCGATGAAGAGGCCAGGTCCGATCCTCGCCCCCGGGTGGATGTCGATGCCGGTGCGTCCGTGGACGTGCTCGCTCATCATCCGCGGCAGGAGCGGCACCCGCCGGGTGTGGAGGAAGTGCGCCACCCGGTGGATCCCCAGCGCGCGGATCGACGGGTAGGCGAGGAGGACCTCCACCACCGACCGCGCGGCGGGGTCGCCCTCCACCGCCGCTTGGGCGTCCTCGTGGATCGTGTCGCGGATCGAGGGCAGCGCCTCCAGCAGCTCGTAGACGATCTCGGTGGCCTGCTCTCGGGCCGCCGCCGCGTCCACCATGTCGCCGGCGGTCTCGCAGCGCGCGGTGTGCACGAGGCTCTTGGCGAGCTCCTCGGTGAGGGAGGAGGCGATCCGCGCGCACCGCTCCCCGATGCGGTAGCGCACGTTGCGGCTGCCCAGGCGCTCGCCCTCGAAGTAGCCGGGGAAGAGCACCGCCTCCAGCTCCTGGAGCACCTCCACCACCCGCGCCACCGACGGCAGGTTGTGGCCCTCGATGTGGTTGATGCCGCCCCGCGAGGCGTAGGACTGGAGCAGTCCCTCGACAGCCGCCTCGAAGCGGGGATCCCTAAGGCCTCGCACCGGCGAGCTCCTCCTCGAAGCTGGCGAAGGAGCTCCAGTAGCGCTCCCCGGTGTCCGGGAGGACGCAGAGGACCGTCTTGCCGGGGCCGAGCCGCTTCGCGACCTGGCGCGCGGCCACCAGCGCCGCGCCGGAGGAAATCCCTACCAGCAAGCCCTCCCGGCGGGCCAGCTCCCTCGCCGCCAGATAGGACTCCTCGTCGCCCACGTCGATCACCTCGTCGTACACGCTGCGGTCGAGGATCGACGGGACGAAGTTGGCGCCCAGGCCCTGCACGCGGTGCGGGCCGGCCTTGCCCTCGGTGAGGAGCGGCGAGCGCTTCGGCTCCACCGCCACCACCCGGATCGAGGGCTTCTTCTCCTTGAGCACCTGCCCCACGCCGGTGACGGTGCCGCCGGTGCCGATGCCGGACACGAAGGCGTCGAGCTTCTCCAGGGGTACGGTCCGCAGGATCTCCTCCGCCGTGGTCTTGCGGTGGATCTCCGGGTTGGCGGGGTTGTCGAACTGGGCGGGCATGAAGCCCTGGCCGTCGAGCTCCTTCAGGATCCGGTTCGCCTCCTCCACCGCGCCGTTCATCCCCTTCGCGGGCGGGGTGAGGACCAGCTCCGCGCCGTACGCGGCCAGGATCCGGCGCCGCTCGACGCTCATGCTCTCGGGCATGGTGAGCACCAGGCGGTACCCCTTCACCGCCGCCACCATGGCGAGGGCGATGCCCGTGTTGCCGGAGGTGGGCTCCACGATGGTCATGCCGGCCCGGAGGCGGCCGTCGCGCTCGGCGGCCTCGATCATCGCCTTGCCGATACGGTCCTTCACGCTTCCGGCGGGGTTGAACGACTCCACCTTCGCCAGGATGTCGGCCTCGTCCGGCGCCTTCAGCCTGCCCAGGCGGACGATGGGGGTCTCGCCGACGAGCTGGGTGATGTCCGCATGGATTCGATCGGGGTGCATGAGTTCCTCGCTGGGCCTCGACGATTCGAGGCTCATCCGTTATAGCGGATAATCATCCGCTATAGTCAACGATGGCCGTCAGGGCACGACCGCCCGCAGCTCGCCGCCCGCCGCGTCCACCACGAGGACGGATCCATCCCTAGCCACGGCGAGGCCCACCGGCAAGCCGAAGCGCGCGCCCGCCACGCCGTCGCCCGCCACGGTCTCCACCAGGGTGGAGGCGGCTTCGGCGCCGGGAACGATCCGCCGCAGGGTCCCCCGGGTCGGCTCCGCGATCCAGAGGGCGCCCGCGGCCCACGCCGCGCCTCCCTGGGGCGACAGCCGCGCGACCTCCCCCGTGCCGTCGCCGGCGCCGGGCGGCCCCTTCACCAGGGTGGTCACCTCGCCGTCCGGGGAGATCCGGCGCACCGTGCCGTAGCCGGTGTCCACCACGTACACGGTGCCGTCGGGCGCCGCGGCCACCGCGGTGGGATAGGAGAACGCGGTGGCCGACGCGGGGCCGTCCGCGGGGCTCGTGCCACCGCCCGCCAGGATGGTGGTCGTGCCGGTCTTCGGATCGAAGCGGCGGACGAGCCCGTTCCCGGCGTCCGCCACCAGCAGATCCCCGCTGGCAGGATCGATCGCCAGGCCCATGGGCGAGTTGAACCGCGCCTGGGCGCGGCCGCCGTCGCTCCTCCCCGGCTCGCCCATCGCTCCCGCGGCGGTCCCCACCTTGACGACGGACGATCCCGAGATCGTGCGGATGCAGTGGTTGCGGGTGTCGGCCACGTACACCACCCTCGCCGCCGCGGCGCCCGAGCTCGCCACCGCGGTGGGCCCGAAGAACCGCGCCCGTCCCGCGGGGACGCCGTCGTGGGCGGGATCGCTCGAGGCCACGCCGTCGCCCGCCAGCGGGTAGGAGGTGCCGTCCGGCCGGACCGCGAGGATCAAGTGCCGGCGGGGATCCGCGACGACGAGGAGGCCGTCCTCGGTCTGTGCGACGCCGGTGGGGCTGCCCAGCCCTCGTGACAGCGTGTGCACCGCCGACGCGGGCCTGCCCTCCCGCGCGGGCGGGGCAGGGGGCGCACCCGAACCGACGCCGTCCGGCACCTCCAGGCCCGTGGCCTCCCGGATCACGTTCGCCGTCATCCGCTCCACCCGCGGGTCGGCGACCCCGGGCTGTCCCAGGCCGTAGGACCACTCGATGCTCGCCGCCGAGAAGACCAGGGAGCCGGAGGGCGCGCGGTAGCTCGCCGCCTCGCTGAAGCCCGGGACGCCGTACACGTCCAGCACCGGCGATCGCGACACGACCTCCAGGCCGGCGGGCTGCGCGCCGTTGTCGAAGGTTCGGTCGTACTCGTAGCCGACGAGCGCCGGGATCGCATCCCCGTCGGCGAGGCCGGTCCCTTCGTACAAGAAGTGAGAGGCGTCGCTCACGATCCACTGCCCGGAGATCCGCAGCCAAGACTCGTACATGACCCCCACCAGTGCGTTCTCGGGCCTGCCGATCGCGCCCCGCCACAGGCCGGTGCGATCCGGCCCCTTCACTGGATCCTGCGCCGCGTCCGCCTTGTAGGAGATCTGGGTGCGGGGGTTGCCGGGCTCGACCTCGTCGTCGAAGCGGATCTTCCAGTAGCCGGTGTTGGCGCCGAAGAAGAGCGTGGACACGCCGCGATCCCGCGCCGCCTCGATCGCGTCCCGCTCCTCGAGGGTCCAGTACTCGTCGTGCCCCACCGAGAGGAACGCCTGATCCCTGCCGAGGCGATCGAGGGCCCCGCGGGAGACGAGGACGTTGGTGGTGTAGCCCACGTCGTAGCCGAACCTCTCCAGGAACCGGGCGAAGTGGACCTCGTAGCGGAGCATCTGCCCGCTCCCCGTGTCCGAGTCGTAGGGTCGATCGAAGCTCGCCTTCACCGCGCGGCCGAAGGGGGAGGATCCCGTGCGGTCGACGTAGAGCGAGGTGCCGCCCCACGCGTTGTAGGCCTGCCAGGTGGTCACGCTCGCCTGGAAGAGGAGGCGGGGGGCGCGGTCGTCGGTGACGACCAGGGGGACGAAGGTGTAGACGCCGTCCGCCCGGGAGAGCTTGACGAGGTACAGCCCCGTCACGGCGTCCGTCGGTACCTGCAGGGCCACGCTCACGGGCCAGGCGCAGGCAACGAGGCCGGTCCCGGGCTGGACTGGGCAGCGGGGCTGGGGCGCCACCGAAACCCCCGATCCCTCCGCCACCAGCCGCGCGCCCGCGCCGCCGTACCAGCCCATCCGGTACAGCGCCCAGTCGACGAACGCGGCGGGCGACGCCGACGCCTTCACCCCGACGACGCCGCCTGCCCGAACGGAGGCGCGATCGGCGTAGGCCTCCAGCTCCCCCTTCGCAGGCGTGCCGCTGCGCCAGTCGGGATCGCCGGGGAGGTCGTTCTCGTCGACGATCGGGTTGCGGTCGCCGAGGCGGCCGGCGCCGACGCCGTGGCCGTCGTCGGCGCCGTCGCTGCACGCGATCAGGACCAGGACCGCCGCCAGGGAGAGCGCCCGCACGATCGTCACGTTGTCGATCGGACTTCTCTCCGCCCACCTTCCCGACGGGTGCCGCGGCGGGGGCCGAGGGCGGGTTCATCACCTCGCCCCGTCCGTCTCAAGCCGGCCGATCGGCCTCGCGGCGGTCGCGGTGGATCCACCCCGCCCCGGCGGCGCGCAGCCGCTCGAAGAGGCGCTCGGGTTCCTCGGCGTCGTGGATGGCCGCCTCGGCCTCGGTGATCGGCACCATCCATAGGAGCGTCACCGGATCGCCCTGGAACGGGGGGAACTCCACCCTCGGCGCGCCCGGCGGATCGCGCCAGAGGAGGACCCGCGAGAAGCGCGTCCCCGACGGACCCGCCGGGAGGTTGCCGCAGCCGATGGTGTGGCCCTCCCCGAGCCAGGCGTACCGATCCCAGGGCAGGGTCGCCTGGGCGCTCACGTAGGAGATGAGCGGTTCCAGCGGCTCGGGCGCGATCGCGCGATCGATGGCGAGGGCCAGCTCGACGCGGCGGCTCGCCACCGGATCGGGAGCCTGGCGATCGGCCCGCGGCTGCGGGCGCAGCGACATGCCGCCGGTGCAGATCACGAAGGCGCCGTCCTTCTCGAAGAGGGTCATCGATCGCGGCGGCCACTGCTCCGGCGGGGAGGAGAAGTACCGGCGGTGGGGGCCGAGCGCCCGCTCGAGGGCGCCCATCAGCCCCTGCTGGATCGCCGGCCAGGGGTTCTCGTCCCACGACGCCCAGAACCGGGCCGCCCGGGCCATCCGGGCGAAGATCCCGTGGTGATCGTGGTCGGGGGCGCCGAGCGGCTCGCAGAGGATGCTCTCCAGGGCGCAGTCCCGGGCGTAGCCGGGGAAGCCGTTCACCCCGCTCCAGGGCGGGATCACCGCGAGGACGTCGCCGTTCTCGAGGAGGGCGACCGCGTCGCCCTCCTCGAACCACAGGAGCTCGAGCCCCTTGGCGTCGAGCGGCCTGCCCGCCTCGGGATCGACGCAGTAGCGGGCGGGGAGCATCGGCGCCAGCCCCGCCTGCATCCGCTCCACCTCCATCATCGCCGGCGCCTGCTTGCGGTTGCGCACCCAGCACGAGCGCACGCCGAAGCCGCTCTCCTCGGTCCCCTCCAGGTAGAGGTGGACCGAGCGTCCGTCGTCCTCGACGATCGCCCTCACGTTTCCGTTGGGGCCCTGCTGCTCGAGCAGGATCTTGGCCTGGCTCATGACGCTCCCGTCTCGTCGGATGGCCGGGGGATATAGCCGCGCCTCCGGGAAAAAGCCGTTGAATATCGCCGGCCGGACCGCGTCAACCCGGGCGACGCGGTCGTTTCCCGCAGGCGCCTGCTCGGCCGATCGTGGGAAAACGGACGACCTGCGGATACACTCGGGGTCCGCCAGGGGGCCCCCCACCCACAGGAGCTGAAACGGACATGATCGGTACCCGCAAGATCCACGGCGCGCTCGCCGCGCTCGTCGCGCTCGCCGCCACCTCGTGCGCCGGTCCCACGGCCGTCCGGGGCGGGCACGGGACGGACCTCCCGGACCTCGACAAGGCGGCGATGAGCACCGGCCTCGACAAGGTGGATCTGGACTACCTGATGAAGGAGAACCTCGACAAGCTGTTCGCCTCCCGGGCGTGGGCGCGGTTCCGCGGCGCGCCGGAGGAGCCGGTCGTGGCCATCTGGCCGATCCGCAACGACACCACCGAGCACATCGAGAACCAGCTCAACACCCTCCTCGCCACGGTGGAGAGCCGCATGGTGGAGAGCGGCGACGTCCGCGTGGTGAGCCGCGAGCGGCAGCGGGAGATGGCCCAGGAGGTCGGCCTCCAGAACACCAACGCGGTCTACGACCCGGCGCTGGCGGCGCGGCTGTCCAAGCAGGTGGGCGCCCAGTACTTCCTCACCGGCAAGATCCAGGCGGTCGACGAGCGCGCCGAGGGCGAGCGCCGCGTGCAGTACACCCTCACGCTGCAGCTCATCGAGGTGGAGACGAGCGTCATCGAGTTCCAGAACTCCACCGCCCGCACCAAGGCGATCGTCCGCTGATCCCGGCCCTCTGTGCCGGCGCTGCCGAGGCTGCAAAGCCGGCGTGACGCCCCAGGAGCGATTCGAGCATGAAGCGTCGGCTCGCCGCAGCCCTCGCGATCGCGGCCCTGCTGGGCGCGGGCTGCGCCACCTACACCGATCGGAACCGGGAGGCGCGGCTCGCCCTCCAGCGGGGGGATCTCGCCGAGAGCTTGGCGAAGTTCAACGCGCTCCTGGGCGTGGAGAGCAGCCGGGATCTGCCGGAGAGGTGGGGGAGCGAGACCGCCCTCACCGTCCTGGAGCGCGCCACCGTCCTCCAGGCGAAGGGCGAGTACGGCGTCAGCGCCCGCGACTACACCGCGTCGGAGAAAGAGCTGGAGCTGCTCGACCTCGCCAACGACACGGTGGGCTCGATCGGCCAGTACGTCTACAGCGACGACGCCACCCGCTACAAGACGACGCCCACCGAGAAGCTGCTGCTCAACGCCTTCAACATGGTGAACTACCTCGCCATGGGCGACCTCTCCGGCGCGCGGGTGGAGGCGCGGCGGTTCGAGGTGATGCGCCGGTACCTGCGGGACTGGAGCCCGGAGGAGAGCCACGGCGCGTTCGGCGCCTACCTCGCCGGCTTCGTCGCGGAGAGGTCGGGGGAGCCGGACGTGGCGCTGCGCTACTACGACGAGGTGCTGGCGGAGAGCAGCGCGCCCTCCCTCCACGACGCCATCCGCCGCCTCGCCCTGGTGGCTCCCTACCGGACGCCGAGGCTGAAGGCGGTGATCGACGCCGGCCCGCCGCCCGCCTCGGCAGCGCCGCCGACCGAGATCCTGTTCATCCTCAAGACCGGCGCGGCGCCCCACAAGCAGGCCAAGCGCATCCCGGTGGGCCTGGCCATGGGCCTCGCGTCCAACTACGTCACCGGCGACACCAAGGTCCTGGAGTACGGCGCCCTCAAGTTCGTCTCCTATCCGGAGCTGATCCCCTCCCGGGAGTGGTTCCGCGGCGCCTCGGTGCGGGTCGACGGCGCCGCCCACCCGGTGGATCGGGTCACCGACATCTCCAAGGAGATCGTCGCCGAATACGAGAAGGTGAAGCCCAAGATCATCGGCTCGGCGCTGACCCGCCTCATCGTGCGGGCGGCCTCGGCGGAGGCGGCCCGGGCCGCCGGGAGCCAGCAAAGCCGGGGCCTGGGGCTGCTCGCCGCCATGGTCGTCGAAGGTTCCATGGTGGCCCTCGACACCCCCGACACCCGGAGCTGGAGCACGCTCCCCGCCAGGGTCGAGCTCACCCGAATCCAGGTCCCCCCCGGCACCCGGGAGGTCGAGATCGAGCTGTACGGCAGGACGGGGCCGACCCGGGTCCGCCGGCAGGTGGAGGTCGGGGAGGGCGGCTTCGCGGTGGTGGACCTGACGACGCTCCGTTGAGCCCGGGATCGCTGGATCCAGGGATCTCGGGGGGATGAAACCACCGAATCCATGGATCGGATTGTCGGCTGCGGCTGTCTCGGGTATCGTGCGGGCCAACACGCACACGGCCGTTTTGCCGCCTCCGGAGATGCCGCATGAGCCGCACAAAGATCCTGTCGCGTCCGCTCGCTCTGCTCGGTGCCCTCGCACTGGGTGTGACGGCGTGCGGAGGAGACGACGAGGAAACGCCCGTCGCGCCGCCGGAGATCGTGAGCTTCACCGCCTCGACGGACGCCGTGAGCCTGGGCGGCGAGGTCGAGCTCCGCTGGGAGACCCGCAACGCCAAGGCGGTGCGGATCGTCGACGGCCGGAACCTCCCCGTCGATCTCGACGAGGGCGCGTCGCCCGGGGCGGGCTCGGTCCTGGTGATGCCCCACGCCACGACGACCTACCGGCTCATCGCCGAGGGGACGGACGGCCGATCGGTCTCTTCCGACGACCTCCAGGTCCGGATCATCCCCTTCCCCGCCCCGACGATCACCTCCTTCACCGTGACGCCGGGGGAGGTGGGGTTCGCCGCCCCCGCGACCCTCGAGTGGTCGACCGTGAACGCCATCTCCATCTCCATCCGCGACAACTACGGCCGCCACATCGACCTCGGTGACGAGGAGGTCGGGGCGGGATCGGTCGTGGTGAACCCCAAGGCGGACTCCGTCTACACCCTCACGGCGGTCGGCAGGGGCGGCGACAAGGCCACGGAGAGGGCCTCGGTGCGGATCGCCCAGAGCCCCTCCGTCTCCATCAAGGCGGCGAAGGGCACGATCGTCTACGGCGAGACCACCGAGCTCATCTGGTCGGCAGAGCTCGCCGACCACATCGTGGTTCAGCCGGAGGGCGGGGCGCCCATCGTCGACACCGAGGAGTCGAAGTCCGGCACCACGCTCGTGCAGCCCACCCAGTCGACCATCTACGTGATCACCGCCACCGGCAAGGGCGGCACCGAGAGCGCGTCCGTCCCGGTCTTCGTCGCGCCCCAGGTGCGTTCGTTCTCCATGAAGGATCCCGCTCCGGTGCGCCCGGGCGAAGAGGTGACCATCGAGTGGGAGGTCGTCGGCGCGACGGAGATCACCGTCACCAACGAGGGTGGCTTCTCCTACGAGGCGAAGCCCACCGAGCTCGTCCGGGGCTCCATCAAGGCGAAGGTCGCCACCACCGGTATGTTCCTTCTCATCGCCCGGTCCGGCAACGCCGAGTCTCGCAAGCACCTCCCGCTCGAGCTCTCCCCCGAGCCCGCGATCCGCGCCTTCAACGCGACCCCGAGCGCGGCCTTCGCCGGGCAGACGGTCACGCTCTCGTGGTTCATCGACGGCGCCTCGGAGATCCTGATCGAGGCCCGCCCCTACAGCCTGGGGCAGTTCGAGGAGGGTACGTACCTCGACACGGCCGGGCTCTCCGCCCGCCAGGACAGCATCGACGTGGTCGTGGAGGAGGGCACGACCTTCCGGCTGGAGGCGAAGGCCGGGGTCTACTCGTCGTTCCAGGACGTCCACGTCGACCTGCGCTGACGGCGGCGCCCTTCCAGGGCGCTGCTGCTTCGCGAGCGGCCCGGGAGCCCTCGGGTCCCTCCGACGCGATCGATCAGCCGCCGACCCGGGACATCTCGACCTTGGGGGCCGGCGGCGGCGCGCCCTTGCCCCGCAGCTCCGAGTACCGATCGTCGCGCCTCGACCAGATCGCCTTGAGGAGGCGCAGCACGCCTTCTTCGCCGCCGGCGCGGAGCGCGGCCCGCAGGTCGTGCCCCGTGGACGCGAAGAGGCAGGTGTAGAGCATGCCGTCCGTGGAGACGCGGGCCCTCGTGCACGATCCGCAGAACGGCTCGGTGACGGAGGCGACGATCCCGATCTCGCCGCTGCCGTCGCAGTAGCGCCACCGCCTGGCCACCTCGCCCGGGTGCCGGGGCGCCGCCGGCTCCAGGGGGTGGACCCCTCGCTCCACCGCGGCGAGGATCTCGGCGGCCGGCACCACCTGGTCCCGCCGCCACCCGTTGGTCTCGCCCACGTCCATGTATTCGATGTAGCGCAGGGTGACGCCCGTCCCGCGAAACCGCGCCGCCATCGGCACGATCGCGCTCTCGTTGATCCCGCGGCGCACCACCATGTTCACCTTGAGGGGGGAGAGGCCGGCGCGGTCGGCCGCCTCGAGCCCCTCCAGGACCTTCGCCACTCTCGCGCCCACGCCGTTCATGCGGCCGAAGGTCTCGTCGTCGAGGGCGTCCAGGCTCACGGTGACGCGGCCGAGGCCCGCGGCGGCGAGGGCCGGGGCGAGGCGGGCCAGGTGCACGCCGTTCGTGGTGAGCGCGAGATCGGCGACCCCTTCGATCCGAGCCAGCCTCTCGACGAGCCCCTCGATCCCGCGTCGGAGAAGCGGCTCTCCTCCGGTGAGGCGGATCTTCTCCACTCCCAGCCGCACCGCCGCCCGGGCGATGGTCTCGGTCTCGTCGTCCTCCAGCACCCGGTCCCCGGAGAGGAAACGATGGCCCGGTCCGAAGCGGTCCGCCGGCATGCAGTAGGTGCAGCGAAAGTTGCACCGATCGGTGACGGAGATCCGCAGGTCCCGCAGCGCGCGACCGCGGGTGTCCATCGCCGCCCTGTGGTCCAGCCGGACCGGTCTCAAGCCTCGCCTCCCTCTCGAAGCGGCCGAGCCGCCAGCAAACACGAAAGCGCCCGTCCGCGCGAGCGGCGATCCGGCGGCGCATCTTTCGGACGCGGTCCATCGCCCGCGTGTGGCCCGCCGCGCCACCCGCCGCGATCCGATTGACGCCGTCGATCCCACGCCCGCCAGGGGGCCGCCCGGGGCGCCGACGGGACGGATCGTTGGCGCTGGAATTTGCCCGGCCCGCCGTGAGATACAGCGCCCCATGCCGTCCGACAGACGTTGGAATCCAGGCATCGCGCCGGCGATCGGCGCCTATTTGGCGTGGGGGGCCTTCCCCCTCTACTGGAGGCTCCTCGCGGGCGTCTCCTCCCTGGAGATCGTCGCCCACCGGGTGGTCTGGTCCTTCGTCTTCGTCGCGCTTCTGGTCACCTCGAGCCGGCGGTGGCCCGCCCTGCTCGCCGCCGTGCGCGATCGGCGGGTGATCCTGGCGATGGCGGCGAGCACCGCCCTCATCTCCACGAACTGGCTCCTCTTCATCTGGGCGGTGAACGGTGGCCACGTCACCGAGACCAGCCTCGGCTACTACATCAACCCGCTGGTCAACGTGGTGCTCGCCCGGATCCTCCTGGGCGAGCGGCTGCGCCCGGTGCAGCTCCTGGCGGTGAGCCTCGCCGGCGTGGGCGTGGTCAACCTCGCCGCGCAGGTGGGCGGCTTCCCATGGGTGGCGCTCACCCTCGCCACCTCGTTCGGCTTCTATGGCGTGGTGCGCAAGCTCGCGCCGGTGGAGTCGCTCGAGGCCCTCACCGTCGAGACCGCCCTCGCCACGCCGATCGCGCTGGCGTACGTGGGCTGGCTCCACGTCGGCGGCGGCGCGAGCTTCGGCGCGGGCGCCGCCGACACCGTCTTCCTCGTGGGCGCCGGCGTCGCCACGGCGCTGCCCCTCCTGTGGTTCGCGAGCGCCGCCCGGAAGCTGCGCTACACCACCATGGGGATCCTCCAGTACATCGCGCCCACCGGACAGCTCGCCTGCGCGATCCTCGTCTTCGGCGAACCGTTCACCACCGCACACGCGATCACCTTCTCGTTCATCTGGGTGGCGCTGATCCTGTATGCAGTGGACGGGATCCGGGCCGCGGCGGCCAGCGAGCAGCCGGGCGTCTCCGCGGGGCGATGACGCGGCTTGCGCGGGGGAGGAGGCCGCTCTATGGTGCGCGCCCCCCAACCGGAAGGTGGCGAGCGATGAAGGCGACGAACGGCGTGGTGGTCTCCCTGCAGTACACCCTCACCGACGGCGAGGGTGAGGTGCTCGAGAGCAGCGTGGGAGGCGAGCCGCTCGCGTACCTGCACGGCGAGGGCGAGATCGTCCCGGGCCTCGAGCGGGTCCTCGAGGGCCAGGAGGTCGGCTTCAAGACCCGGATCACCGTCCCCGCGGCGGAGGCCTACGGCGAGCGGGACGAGGACGCCGTGGTCGAGGCCCCCAAGGAAGAGCTCCCCGAGGGGCTCGAGGTGGGCGAGGAGGTCCTCGGGGAGGATCCCGACGGCGAGCCAATCTCCTTCACCGTGGTGAAGCTCACCGAGAACGGCGCGATCCTCGACATGAACCACCCCTTCGCCGGCAAGGACCTCACCTTCGACGTGGAGATCATGGGCCTGCGCCCCGCCACGGAGGAGGAGCTCGAGCACGGCCACGCCCACGACGGCGGCTGCGAGGACGAACTCGACGACGAGCTCCTGGAGAACTGAAGGCAGATGGCGACGGCGTTCGTCACCGGCGCCGGCGTGCGGGTGGGAAGGGCGATCGCCCTCGCCCTCGCCCGAGCCGGCCACGACGTCATTCTCCACGCCAACCGGAGCCGGCGCCCGGTCGAAGAGGTCGCGGACGAGATCCGATCCCACGGCCGCGAGGCCTTCGTGGTCACCGCAGACCTCTCGGATCCCGACGAGGTGGATCGGCTCGCCGAGGGGGTCGCGGCCATGCACCCCTGCCTCGATCTGGTGGTGCACAATGCCGCGATCTTCGAGGCCTCGCCCTACGAGGCCATCGACCGCCGCTCGTACCGTGAGATGCTGGCGATCAACCTGGACGCGCCGTTCTTCCTCACCCAGGGGCTCCTCCCCTCGCTGCGCGCCTCCGCGTCGCCCTCCGTGATCCACGTCACCGACATCGGCGCGGAGCGGCCGGTCCCCGGCTACGCCCACTACTCCGTGAGCAAGGCGGGGCTGCTGATGCTCACCAAGGCGCTCGCGGTGGAGCTGGCGCCCGAGATCCGGGTGAACGCGGTGGCGCCCGGGACGGTGGCCTTCCCCGAGGACGTCGGGGCGGAGCAGCGGGAGGCGATCCTGCGACGCATCCCGATGGGGCGCGAGGGGACCGTGGAGGACGTGGCCAGGGCCGTCGTCTTCCTCGCCTGCGACGCGCCCTACGTCACCGGGCAGGTGATCCGGGTGGACGGCGGCAGGACCACGCCGCTCTGAACGCCGTGGTGTACCATCGCGGCCCGATGCCAACCCCCCTGGACGTCATCGAGATCCGCGGCCTGCGGGCCGACTGCATCGTCGGCGTGTACCCGACCGAGCGCACCTCCGCGCAGCCGCTGGTCGTGGACCTCTCGCTCGCCTTCGACACCCGCCGGGCGGGGCGGGAGGGGAGCCTCGAGGCCAGCATCGACTACGCCCGCCTCGCCGGGGAGGTGCGCTTCCTGCTCGCGGCGTGCCGCTTCCACCTCCTGGAGAGCGCCGCGGAGGCCCTGTCACGATACGTGCTGGCGCCTCCCACGAAGGACGCCCCGCGGGCCCAGGTGACCGAGGCGACGGTGCAGCTCACCAAGCCGAACGCGCTCCCCGGAGAGGCGGTGCCATCCATCCGGATCCACCGCACCGCCGCGGAGACTGCGATCGAGGTGGAGGAGAGCCCCTTCGGCGAGGTCGACGTGATCCACGAGACCGAGGCCTGCGGCGTCTACCGCCTGCGGGTGGCGCCGGGCCGCACCATCGCCACCCACCTGCACCGCACCATGGACGAGTGGGAGCTGGTCCTGGGCCCGGGCCTGCTCCTGCAGGGCCGCCCGGTGGCGCCGGGCAGCGCGTTCCAATGGCCCAAGGAGTTCCCCCACCGCTACGACAACCCCACCTCCATCGAGCAGACGGTGCTCTGCGTGGATCGCCCCCGGTTCATCCCCGAGGACGAGGTGGAGGTCCCCGTGCCCATCGCCGACCTCCGCTGGCTCGAGCCGACGGCGTACTACTCCACCGAGGCGGTGGCCCTCGCCGCCGGGAGGAGGGAGGGCTGATGGCGGCTCCGGATCGAGGGACGAAGCGGGTCGTCGTCACCGGTGGCGGCAGCGGGATCGGCAGGGCCGTGGCGCTGCGGCTCGCCCGAGCGGGAGGCAGCGTGGTGGTGGTGGGCCGCCGGCCGGATCGCCTCGCCGCGGTGGCGGGGCTCGCGCCGGGCCGCATCCAGGCGCTTCCCCGGGATCTCGGGACGGAGCCCGGACGCGAAGGCCTCCTCGCCCGCTGCAAGGAGCTCATGGGCGGCCTCGACGGCCTCGTCCACGCCGCCGGGATCGCCGCGCACCGGCCGCCGGGCGGCATCGACGAGGCGAGCCTCCGGTCGACGCTCGAGGTGAACCTGGTCGCGCCCCTGCGCCTGGGCGAGCAGGCCCTCGAGCAGCTCGAGCCCGGCGGCGGCGTCGTCTTCGTCTCCTCCACCCTCGCCCTGCGGCCCATCGAGATCAGCGCCGCCTACTCGGCGGCGAAGGCGGGGATGGACGCCGCCATGAAATCGCTCGCCCTCGCCGGCGCCGCGAAGAGGATTCGCTTCAACTCGGTGGCGCCGGGCCTGGTGGACACCGAGATGATCCGCGAGCTGCGCCTCTCCCCCGGGGAGGCCGAGCCGAATCCCGAGGCGAAGGAGGAGCGGGTGCGGCGCCAGGTCGCCGACCTGGCGGCCCTGGCCCCCCTTGGGAGGCTGGGGGCGCCGGACGAGATCGCGGCCGCCGTCGTGCACCTGCTCGCGGCCCCGTGGACCACGGGCTCCGTCCACGTGGTGGACGGCGGGCTCCTGCTGCGCGGCTGACGTCCCGGACCCGCGGGAGGGATCGGCGCCCAGAGGCGCGGCCGATCACTGCGCCAGGATGGTGAGGTCCCGCGAGGTGGCCGAGCGCTCGCCGTTGCTCACGGTGAGAGCGAACACGTACTCGCCCGGGGACTTCGGGACGAAGGTGGCGATGGCGGCGTCCGCGTCGACGATGTCGACCACCTCCGGCGCGATCCGGATCTCCCACGAGTAGCTGAGGGCGGCGCCCCCGGGATCGTGGCTGGCGCTCCCGTCCAGCGACACCGTCTCGCCCACCTTCACCAGGCGGTCCTTGCCGGGCTCGGCGACGGGGACCGATCGCATCCGGACCGAGAGGGCGTCGCTCGCTTCGCGGCCCCTCTCGTCGCGGATCTCCAGCGTCACCCTCCACGTCCCCACCTGGTCGGCGCGCAGGGTCGCCATGCGCTCTCCGTTCCGGACCGGCCGCTGGACCAGGCCCTCGGGGCTCTCGAACCTCCAGTCGTACTCGAGGGCGAAGGGGCCGGAGCTGGCGCTCGCGTCGAAGGTGAGCAGGTCGCCGAGTTCGGCGACGGTCGGCCCCGCGAGCCGCGCGACGGGGAGCGGCGGAGCGGCGGGCGCGCCCTCCTCGTCCCCGCCACAGGCGGCGACGAGGGCGAGCAGCGCCGCGATCATGGTGAGCCGCTTCATTCCAAACTCTCCCGCGGGGGCCAGGCAGTCGAGGCGCGATTCTATCCCAGGAGCCGCGTGGGATCGCCCCGGCCGGCACCCCTCCGCGCGAAGGCGGCCCGTCTCGCCCGAAGCTTCCGATAGCAGGCCGATCAGGCCGCGCAGCGGGCGAGGTCCCGCACCACCTTTCGCGAGGCCTCCAACAGCTCCTCCGCCGAGGGCGACGCGGGGGCGCGCACGACCAGCTTCATGTCCGGCGTGAGCCGGTGGCCGCCGTCCGCCACCAGGGCGGCCACCTTCGCCGGATCGAGGGCCGCGTCCGGCCCCAGCGTGATTACCAGCCGGGACGGCCCCGACTCCAGCGCCCGCAGCCGCAGCGCCCGCAGGTCCGCCTTGATCGCCATCACGCCGCAGAGCGCGTCCACCTCCGGCGGCGGTGGTCCGCAGCGATCCACCAGCTCCTCCCGCACCTCCTCGATCTCGTCGTCGTCGTTGGCCTGGGAGAGCTTCTTGTAGAAGAGCAGCCGCTGGTGCACGTCGGGGAGGTAATCGTCCGGCAGGTACGCCGGGACGGGGAGCTGCACCTCGGGCTCCACCACCTGCCGCAGCGGCTCGCCCCGCAGCTCCGCGACCGCCTCCTCGAGCAGCTCGGCGTAGAGGTCGAAGCCCACCGCCTCGATCTGGCCAGACTGCTTCGCGCCGAGCAGGTTGCCCGCCCCGCGGATCTCCAGGTCGTGCGAGGCGATGTGGAAGCCGGCCCCCAGCTCCGAGAACCTCTGCAGCACCTCGAGGCGCTTCTGCGCGTCGCGGGTCGGCTGGCGCTGCGCGGGCACCATCAGGTAGGCGTAGGCGCGCTCCGAGGAGCGGCCCACCCGACCGCGGATCTGGTAGAGCTGCGCCAAGCCGAAGCCGTCCGCCTCGTCCACGATGATGGTGTTGGCGTTGGGGATGTCGAGGCCGCTCTCGATGATCGTCGTGCACAGGAGCACGTCGTACTTGCGCTCGATGAACTCGCCGACGACCCGCTCGAGGGTGCGCTCCGGCATCTGCCCGTGGGCGACGCCCACCGACGCCTCGGGCACCAGCTCCACCAGGAAGCGCTGCATCGCCCCGATGGACTGCACCCGGTTGTGCACGAAGAAGACCTGACCGCCCCGGGCCTTCTCCCGCAGGATCGCCTCGCGGATCTCCTTGGGCGAGAACCGCATCACGAAGGTCCGGATCGAGCGGCGATCCGCCGGCGGCGTCTGGATGATCGACATGTCGCGCACGCCGGCCATCGACATGTGCAGCGTGCGGGGGATCGGCGTCGCCGTCAGGGTGAGCACGTCCACCGAGGTGCGCAGCTTCTTCAGCTTCTCCTTGTGGGCGACGCCGAAGCGCTGCTCCTCGTCCACGACCACGAGCCCCAGATCCCGGAAGCTCACCGACGCGCCGAGGAGGGCGTGGGTGCCGATGACGATGTCCACCTCGCCCCGCGCGGCCCGGCGGAGGACGGCCCGGTTCTCCTGGTCGGTGCGCAGGGACGACACCCAGTCCACCCGCACCGGGTAGTCCTTCATCCGCCGGGAGAAGGTCTGGAAGTGCTGCAGCGCCAGGATCGTGGTGGGCACCAGCACCGCCACCTGCTTCTGCCCCAGCACCGCCAGGAAGGCGGCCCGCATCGCCACCTCCGTCTTGCCGTAGCCCACGTCGCCGCAGATCAGCCGGTCCATCGGCGCCGGAGAGGTCATGTCCGCGATCACGTCGCGGATCGCCCTGGCCTGGTCCGGCGTCTCCTCGTAGGGGAAGTCCGCCTCGAACTGCTCGAAGAAGCGATCCGGTTCCGGGAAGCGGATCCCGGGGTGCGCCTTGCGGCGGGCGTAGATGTCGAGGAGCTCCGCCGCCATCTTCAGCAGCTCGTCCTTGACCCGCTTTTTCGTCCTCTCCCAGGAGACCCCGCCCAGGCGATCCAGGCGCGCGTGCTCGGCCCCGGCGCCCACGAACTTCTGCACCTGGCGCAGCTTCGACACCGGGAGGAAGAGCTTGTCCTTCCCGGCGAAGTGCAGGACCAGGAAGTCCCCCTCCACCCCGCGCACCCGGAGCTTCTGGAGGCCGCCGTAGCGGCAGAGGCCGTGGTCCACGTGCACGCAGAGGTCGCCCTCCTCCAGCTCCCGAAACGCGGCGATGAAGGGCTGGTCGGCACGCCTGGGGGTCCGCGCCCGCTTGCGCACCCGCGGGCCGAGGATCTCCTCGTCCGCGATCACCGCGAAGCCGTCCTCCGGCGACATGAAGCCGGCGGACAGCTCGGCGGGGAGGATCCACGCATGCACCGAACGATCCCGGACGCTCGGCGGGAGCGCCTCCGCCAGGCCGGGGAGGATCCCGGCCGCGCCTGCCGCCTCCGCCGCGCGGGGCGGGCGTTCCCCCCGCTTCGCCGGCCCGCCGGGAGCCCGCCCGTCCCACGGCTTCACGTGGACCTTCCGGTCGGCCAGCATCCGGCGCAGCTTGTCGCCCTGCCCCGGGGAGCCGGCGGCGATCAGCGTGAGCCAGCCGCGCTCGCGCCAACGCTTCAGCCGATCCACCAGCGGCGAGAGCGCGCCCTCCTCGCCCTGGTGGCCCTCGATCTCCTTGCGCAGCCCCGCCGTGGGCTGCAGGTCGAAGCGCAGGGGCTCTGCGCCGCCGGGCACGCCCATCCACAGCGAGTGCAGCTCCACCCGGGCGAAGGGCTCCAGCGACGCGCGGGCCTGGTCGGGGGTGAGGAAGTGCGCCTCCGGGGGCAGCGCCAGCTCGCCCCGCTCGATCGCGGCGGCGTGCTCCTCGGCGATCTCGTCGTCGAGCACCTCGAGGGCGCGATCGATCGCCACCGGATCGTCCAGCAGCACCACGGCGTCCTCCGGCAGGTGGCTCGCCAGCGGCACGAGCCCCTCCTCGAAGAAGCCGGGGAGGAGCGCCTCCACCCCGAACGCCGGGATCGACTCCTGGATCGCCTCGGTGAGCTCGCGCACCTTCGCGGTGGGGCGGTTCACCCGATCCGCCGCCGCCCGGGCGGCGGCGATGCCCCGCCGGCGGCTCGCCTCGTCGAAGAGGATCTCGCGGGCCCGCACCACCGTCACCTCGGCCAGGGTGTCGACGGTGCGCTGCGACGAGGGATCGAAGAGCCGCACGCTCTCCACCTCGTCGCCGAAGAGCTCGATCCGCGCCGGCTGCTCGTAGGCGGGGGACCACAGGTCCAGGATCCCGCCGCGGACGGCGAAGGTCCCCGGATCCTCCACCATCGGCACGCTCTGGTAGCCGAGCTCCACCAGCCGCCGGGCCATGGTGTCGCGGTCGCAGGTGGCTCCGGTGGCGATCCGCTCCGTCGACGCACGAACCGCCTCGGGGGGGAGGTGCCTTCGCGCCAGCGCCCGGGCCGAGACCACCACCACCCGCGGCGCCCCGCCCGCGAGCACCGAGAGGCCGGCGAGGCGATCGAGCTCGGTGACGCGATCGGGCGAGAGGCCGTCGTAGGGGAGCACGGCGTCGACGGGCACGCGGACGACCGCGTGCTCCGACGGGTCGGAGGGCGCCGGGAGGAAGAAGGCGAGGTCCGCGGCGAAGCGATCGGCGGCGTCCTCGTCCGCGGCCACCGCCAGGATCGACCGCCCCAGCGCGCGGGCCAGCCTGGCGCCGACGAAGCCCCGCGCCCCGGGCCCGACGCCCACCACGGGGAACGCACCCCCCCCCCTGGCGCGGGCCAGGCGCTCCTCGAGGCGCGCGAGCGCGGGGACGGTTTCGGGTCGAACGGACATCGGAGGCCTTGCGCCCTTACCACTTCGGGGCATCGCACGAAACGCCGAAGCCGTCGGAATCATTGCCGCGGGCGGCACCGTATGCGACTATCGCGGATCAAGAGTTTCACCCCCTCGACATCGACATGCCGGATCCGAAGGGCGCCTTCCGCGCCGACATCAGCGACGACGCCATCCAGGAAGCCCTCCGCGCCGTTGAGGAGCGGGAGGCCGGGAAAGCCCCCGAGGGCGACGACCCTCCCGTCGCCGACGGCGAGGAGATCCTGGTCTCCGTCGAGGCCGACGACGACCGCATCGCCGCGCTCGAGGCGGCCCTCGCCGAGAAGGAGCAGCTCCTCGAGGAGTCGCTCGCCCGCGGGCGGGAGACCATGGAGCGCCTCCAGGAGCTGAACGAGAAGGTCCTGCGGCAGGCCGCGGACTTCGACAACTTCCGCAAGCGCGCCGCCCGCGAGAAGGAGGAGGTCCAGCGCTTCGGCATCGAGAAGGTCCTCAAGGAGCTGGTGCCGGTCCTCGACAACTTCGACCGGGCCCTGGAGCACGCCAAGGCGGGCACCGATCTCGAGAGCTTCTCCCAGGGCGTCGCCATGACCCGGCGGCACTTCGAGGAGGCGCTGGGGCGCTTCGGCGTCAAGGGCTTCACCGCGGTGGGCGAGCCGTTCGATCCGCGCTTCCACGAGGCCATGGAGCAGGTGGAGAGCACCGAACATCCGGCCAACGTGGTGGTGCGGGAGATGGTGCGGGGGTACCTGCTCCATGACAGGCTGGTGAGGCCGGCGCTGGTCTCCGTCTCCAAGGGCCCGGGGCCCGCCGAGGCGGCCGGCGATCCGGAGGCCGCACCGGCCGAGCAGGAGGCCGCCGCCGGCGATCCGAAAGGCCCGGCGGGCGATCCGGAGGCGCCGGGCGGCGACCCCGAGCCGGGAGCGCCGCACGACTGACAGCAGGGATCCCGGGACCCTCGCCCGGGATCTCCTCCGAAGTGGGGACCATCAATGAGCAAGGTCATCGGAATCGACCTGGGCACCACCAACTCCTGCGTGGCCGTGATGGAGGGCGGCGAAGTGGTGGTGATCCCGAACTCCGAGGGGAGCCGCACCACGCCGTCGATCGTCGGCTTCGCCGAGAGCGGGGAGCGGCTGGTGGGGCAGATCGCGAAGCGGCAGGCGATCACCAACCCCGAGAACACGATCTACGGCGTCAAGCGGCTCATCGGCAGG
>DATMSB010000029.1:0-8663 GCA_035565615.1 Vulgatibacter sp.
ATCTCCAGCCCCTCCCGCCGCCATCGCTCCACCCCGAACCTCACCATGAACCGTTCGGCCGCCACCGACTCCGTTTCGCGGAGGCTCCACGACTCCCTCCACGCCGCGGCGAACCTCCCCTTCTCGACGAGCTGCTCCGACCGGCGCCTGGACGCCCTGGCCTGATCGAGCAGCACCGCCTCGCCGCCCCGCTCCAGCAGCTTCCGGCGCTCCGCCCGCGCCTCGTCCACCTTGCCGCTGCGCGCCAGATCCTCCACCCACGTTGCCGACGGCAGGAGCATGTCGTAGCGTGCCACCTGCGCCCGGAACGCCAGCGTCGGATCCTGGAGCTGCAGCGCGGGCACCTCCCGCAGGAGCCCCTCCGCCCAATCGGGATCTCCATCGCGGAGCGCCTCGTCGAAGGCCCTCCTGGTCCGCTGCAGGTCCATCGCCGCGATCCGCCGGAGCAGATCGCCGCTCGGCGCCCCCAGCGCGGCCAGGTGGGCCACCTGCACCGCGGCCTCCTCCAGCTCCCCCGCGTCCAGCGCGGCCCAGGCCTTCTCGCGGGTCCGGGAGATCTCCATGGCCCTGGCGGCCTCCGCGTTCTCCCGCCGAAGCTGCCTGGCGACCCGATCGCGAAGCGCCCGGGCCTCCTCGCGCGGCGGCGGCTGCGCCACCACACCCTCCAGCCAGGCGAGCCAGGCCTTGCGCTCCTCGGGCGTTCCCTCGAAGCGGCTCCTCGCCGCCCCCTCCAGCACGAGGGTCAGATCCGCCGCGGGGCAGCGCACTGCCGCCTCGACGATCGCCTCCTCCCCCTTCGCGACGGCGGCGATCCGGAGCAGCGCCCGGCGCGCCGCGTCGCCGCAGATCCGCCCCAGGGTCCGGATCGCACTGGCGCGAACGCCGTCGTCGGGATCCTCGAGGGCCATTCGCTCCAGGCGCTCCTCGCAGGCCTCGGTGCGGCTCCACGTGCAGGACTCGGCCGCGAGCGAGCGCAGCCGCGGCTCCACCGACGAGAACGACGCCTCGATCGACTCACGATCCGCCCGCTGCTCGCGCATCCGTGTCTCGAGCGACGCGCAGCCGCCGAGAGCCAGCACGCAGAAGAGAGCGAAGACGCGGCGCATGACCCGACCCTTGCCGATCGACCCGGCGATCCATTCTTACGCGGCCGTCCCGTCCCCTCCAAGGTTTCGCCCCCTTGGGCGACCCCGCGAAGGAGCGGAGGCCGCGAGGGGACGAACCTCACCGCTTCATCCGTCGAGCTCCACCGTCTCCATGTACGAGGGCACGTACGCGGACCATCCCCGCGCCTCGAGCCGCTCCCGGGTGGCCTCGAGCGCCGGCCCCTCGCCGTGCACGCAGAACGTCCGCCGCGGCGGGTTCCCGAACGACGAGAGCCAGCGATCCACCTCGTCGCGATCGGCGTGGGCGGAGAAGCCGCGCAGGCTGCGGATGCGCGCCTTCACCGGGACGTCCCTTCCGTGGATCCGGACCGTCTCGTCGCCGTCGAGGAGCTTGCGGCCGCGGGTGCCTCCCGCCTGGTAGCCCACGAAGAGGACCGTCGCGTCCCCCTCCGGCAGCCATCGCGAGAGGTGGTGCAGCACCCGGCCCCCCGTCGCCATCCCCGCCGCCGAGATCACGATGAAGGGAGGGCGTGCCGACGCGATCGCCTTCGACTCCTGCACGCCCCGCGTGAACTCCACCCGCCGCGGGGTGAGGGGATCCAGGCCCGCCGACAGCATCCGGTTCATCTCCTCGTCGTGCTCCTCCCTGTGCATCAGGTAGAGGGGCGTCGCGTCGCAGGCCATGGGGCTGTCCACGAAGATCGGCAGGCTGGGGATCGCGCCGGCAAGCTGGAGCTGACGCAGGTGGAAGAGGAGATCCTGGGTGCGCCCGATCGCGAAGGCGGGGATGACGAGGACGCCGCGCCGATCCACCACCTCGCGGACGATCGCGCCCAGCTCCGCCCGGGGATGAGGCGCCTCGTGGCGGGTGTCGCCGTAGGTGCACTCGAGGAGGAGCGTCGTCGCCCGGGAGATCGGCTCCGGATCGGGGATGATCGGCATGTCGTACCGGCCCAGGTCGCCGCTGAAGATCAGGGTGTGCCGGTAGCCGTCCTTCCGCGACAGGTCGAGCTGGACGATCGCGCTGCCGAGGATGTGGCCCGCGCGGTGGAAGGTGAAGTCGATGCCGCCGGGCAGGCGCACCGGGATGCCGTAGCGGGCGGCCTCGATCAGCGGGAGGCAGCGGAGCGCGTCCTCCTCCGTGTACAGCGGCAGCGCCGGCGAATGCTTCGACCAGCGCAGGCGGTTCGCCTCCGCCGCCTCCTCCTCGTGGAGCCGTCCCGAGTCCGGGAGCATGATCGCCAGGAGGTCCCGGGTGGCCCGGGTGGTGTGGACCGGCCCCCGGTATCCCTGCCGCACCAGCCGCGGGAGGCCGCCGGAGTGGTCGATGTGGGCGTGGGTGAGGAGCACCGCGTCCAGGCTCGAAGGCGGCACCGGGAAGGGATCCCAGTTGCGCCTGCGCCACGCCTTCTCGCCCTGGAAGAGCCCGCAATCGAGGAGCACGCGCCGCCCCTCGTGCTCGACGAGGTAGGCGCTGCCGGTCACGGTGCCGGCCGCCCCGAGGAACTGGATCGTCGCCATCGGCTCCTACTGCTGCGTCGAGATCGTGGCCCGCCCCACCAGACAACCACACTCGGCACCCTCGGTCTTCACCGTCACGGGGTCGGACCGGTCGAAGAGGACGACGCCGCCTCGCCGGGCCTCGAGCCCGGAGGCGCCCGAGCAGCCGATCACCGGCTCGGGGAGCGGGAGCGTCACGGAGCAGGTCTCGTCGATCCAATCGGCCTTCACGGTGAGGACCAATGTCCCGTCCTCGTCGAGGGGAGGTTCGAGGCGCACGAAGGTCTGCCCCCACCAGCAGTCGGTGAGGCACATGACGTCCTCCGGGTCGATGTCGATGCAGGGGAGCAGCGTCGGTCCCGCGAGGAGGACCAACTCCGGAGGGTGGTTCGCATGTTCCGCTCGGTCATGGATGCGGTGCGGCCGTTGCGGCCGAAGGGAAGAAGCGCACCCAGCGTACCATGACCGGCGATCCTCTCGACAACGGTGGGGCGGCAGGGCCGGATCGTGTAGCGTGCCGGCGCGAGGCGTGCCGGCGCGAGGCGTGCCGGCGGCGACGCCGGCATGGAGAGGAACCGAAGAGCGACGATGGGATACCCGAGCCTGCGAGCCTGCGTACGCGACCTGGAGGCCAACGGACAGCTCGTCCGCATCACCCGCGAGGTCGATCCCTACCTGGAGATGGCCGCGATCCACCGGAGGGTGTACGCCCGCGGCGGGCCGGCTCTCCTCTTCGAGCGCGTCCGGGCCTCGCCCTTCCCCGCGGTCTCGAACCTCTTCGGCACCCTGGAGCGGTCGCGCTTCCTCTTCCGCGACACCCTGGAGCGCGTCCGTGCCCTCATCTCCCTCAAGTACGATCCCGCCGCGCTGCTGAAGGATCCGGGGCGGCACCTGCCGGCGGCGATCGCCGCCTACACCGCGCTGCCCAGGCGCAGCCGGCTCGGCGCGCCGATCCTGCACGGGCGCACCCGCTTGAGCGAGCTGCCGCAGATCGTGAGCTGGCCCATGGACGGCGGGCCCTTCGTGCTCCTGCCCCAGGTCTACACCGAGGATCCGGATCGCCCCGGGATCATGACGGCAAACCTCGGCATGTACCGGGTGCAGCTCGCGGGGAACGACTACGAGCGCGATCGAGAGGTGGGCCTGCACTACCAGATCCACCGGGGCATCGGGATCCACCAGACCCGGGCCATCGCCAGGGGCGAGCCGCTCAAGGTGAGCATCTTCGTGGGCGGGCCGCCGGCGCACACCTTCGCGGCGGTGATGCCGCTGCCAGAGGGGCTCTCCGAGGCGACCTTCGCCGGCATGCTGGGCGGCAGGCGCTTCCGCTACTTCTACGACGACGACGGGCATTGCGTCTCCGCGGACGCCGACTTCGTCATCACCGGCGAGGTGCACGCGGGCGAGCTCAAGCCCGAGGGCCCCTTCGGCGATCACCTCGGCTACTACAGCCTCACCCACCCCTACCCCGTCCTGCGGGTGCGGCGCGTCTACCACCGGCAGGGCGCGATCTGGCCCTTCACCGTGGTCGGCAGGCCGCCGCAGGAGGACACCTCCTTCGGCGCCCTGGTGCACGAGCTCACCGGCGACGCCATCCCGCGGGAGGTGCCGGGCCTCGACGCCGTCCACGCCGTCGACGCGGCGGGCGTCCATCCGCTCTGCCTCGCCATCGGCCACGAGCGCTACACGCCGTACCTCGAGGAGCGTCGCCCCCAGGAGATCCTCACCGTCGCCAACCACGTGCTCGGCACCAACCAGCTCTCGCTGACCAAGTACCTGTGGGTCGCCGCCCGGCAGGACGATCCCACCCTCGACGTCGAGGACGTGGAGGGCTTCCTGCGCCACATGCTGGAGCGCGTCGACTGGACCCGCGATCTCCACTTCCAGACCCGCACCACCATCGACACCCTCGACTACTCCGGCAGCGGGCTGAACGAGGGCTCCAAGCTCGTGATCGCGGCGGCGGGCCCCGCGCGGCGCGCGCTCGCCCGGGAGGTGCCTCGCGATCTGCCGCGGCCCTTCCAGAACGCGACCCTCGCGCTCCCCGGCGTGCTCGCGGTGGAGGGCCCCGCCTTCCGGAGCCACGAGGAGGCGGCGGGGGAGATCGAGGCCTGGTGCCGCGCCCTCGAGGGCCGCGACCTCGACGGCGTCCCGCTCGCGGTCCTCTGCGACGACGCGGCCTTCACGGGCGCGAGCCTCGCCAACCTCCTCTGGGTCGCCTTCACCCGGAGCAACCCCTCCCACGACGTCCACGGGGTGGGCAGCTTCGTCTCGCACAAGCACTGGGGCTGCCGCGGGCCGCTCGTCATCGACGCGCGGATCAAGCCGCACCACGCACCGCCCCTCGTCGAGGTGCCGGAGGTCGAGCGCAAGGTGGATGAGCTGGGGGCGCCCGGCGGCCCGCTCCACGGGATCATCTGAGCGGGCGACCCGCCTCCAGGTAGAGTCAGCGCCGGGTGATCGTCGCCCGCGCCGCCTTGCACAGGATCGGCTCGCCGAAGCAGGTGAGGTCCCCCAGCGGCTCCTCCCAGGCGAGCGGCTTCACCTCTCGATCCATGACGACGTCGCCTTCCAGGTCGATCGCGACCCGCACCAGCGCGGCGATCCGATCGATGCGGATCGCCTGGAGCCCGCCGTCGTCGCCGGCGGAGAACGACACGTTGCGAACCCCGAGGGTCCCCCCGGGGGCGCAGGCGGGCGGTGCCTCGTCGAGCGGCACCACCACCACGCACTTCAGCTCCGCCCGGTCCACGTTCAGGGTGACGTCGTAGGTGCCCGGATCCCCGATCGCCGGCTCGATCCGGATCGTCGTCGCCTCCTCGCAATCGTCCGAGGCGCAGGTGGTCTCCTCGGGGGCGCAGGCGAGGAGCGAGGCGGCCGACAAGGCGGCGACGATCGGCAGATTGCGCTTCATCCGGACCTCTCCTTCGTCGGATCGGTTGCACCCCATCCTATCACCCCGCGATCCGCCCTCCCGAATCGGCCGAATGGCGCACGCTGCGAGGCGGTTTCATGCGAGAATCGAGCCGTGAAGACCATCTCCACCCTCGACCTGCGCCCCGAGCACGAGCTGCGCGCGGCCGACCTGCGGCTGGGCCGCCTCATCGATCGGGTGATCGAGAGGGCGGGCCCGCAGCGGTTCGAGCCTTCGCCCTTCCCGACCCACTTCGAGGCGCTGGCGCGCTCCATCGTCTACCAGCAGCTCTCGGGCAAGGCCGCCGCGACCATCTACGGCCGCGTCGTGGGCGTTCTGGGCGGGACGGTGACCCCCGAGGCGGTCCTCGCAGCGGGCGACGAATCCCTGCAGGCGGCCGGGCTCTCCCGCCCGAAGATCCGCTACGTCCGCGCCCTCGCCCGCGCGGTCGCCGAGCGCGAGCTCGATCTCGAGCGGGTCGAGGCGCTGCCCGACGACGAGGTGATCGAGGCCCTCACCCGCGTACAGGGCATCGGCGTGTGGACCGCGCAGATGTTCCTGATGTTCCGCCTGCGCCGCCCCGACGTGCTCCCCACCGGCGACCTCGGCATCCAGAAGGGCCTGAAGCTCGCCCACGGCCTGCGCAAACCCGCGGCCCCCGGCTACGTGAAGCGGGCGGGCGCGCGGTGGGCGCCGCACCGCAGCCTCGCCTGCCTCTACCTGTGGGCGGCGCTCGATCAGCAGATCTGACCTCGCGGCGCCGGTCACGGGCGCCGCAATGCATGTTGGTGTGTTGCCCCAATGACCGACCTCTTCGATCGCGCCGCGCAGGCCATCGTCCAGGCCGACGCGCTCCTCGTCACCGCGGGCGCCGGGATGGGCGTCGACTCGGGCCTGCCCGACTTTCGCGGCCCCGAGGGCTTCTGGCGGGCGTATCCCCCCTATCGGGAGCTGGGGCTCCGCTTCGAGGAGCTGGCGCAGCCGCGCTGGTTCTCCCGGGACCCCCGCCTGGCGTGGGGCTTCTATGGCCACCGGCTCGAGCTCTACCGCGCGACCACGCCGCACCAGGGGTTCGAGATCCTGTGCCGCTGGGTGGCGCGCAAGCGTGGCGGCGCCTTCGTCTTCACCTCGAACGTCGACGGGCACTTCCAGCGCGCGGGCTTCGACGAGGCGCAGGTGATCGAGTGCCACGGCTCGCTCATGCACCTGCAGTGCACCGAATCCGACTGCGGGATCCACCCGGCGAGCGACGTTCGCGTGGACGTCGACCCGATCACCTTTCGAGCGGCGGGGCCGCTCCCCTCGTGTCCCGTCTGCGGCGCCCTCGCCCGCCCCAACGTCCTCATGTTCGCGGACGGTGGTTGGGACGACGCCCGAACCGCCGCGGCGGAGGCGCGCTTCGCCTCCTGGCTCTCCGGGGTCGCCGCAGGCCGGCTCGCCATCGTCGAGCTGGGCGCCGGGACCGCCGTCCCCTCGGTGCGAATGACCGGCGAGGCGATCGCGCGCCGGCACGCGGCGACGCTCGTGCGCATCAACGTCCGGGAGCCCGCCGCTCCGCCGCCGCACCTGGGCATCGCCCGCGGCGCGCTCGACGCCCTGCGCGAGATCGACCGTCGCCTCGGCTGATCCGGAGTCGTCCGGGCCCGATCAGCCGCCTTGCCCGAGCGACTCGAGGAGGGCGACCAAGCCGTCCTCGTCGACGATGGGGATGCCGTACTGCCTCGCCTTCTTCGCCTTGCCCGACAGGGAGTCCGGATCGGCCGCCACGAGGAGCTCGACGCGCTTGGTGACCGCGCCTGCCGGCTCCAGGCCGCTCGCGAGGAGGCGCTCGTGCCACTCGGACCGAGGAAGGCGCATCTCGCCGGTGAGGACGACCCGGTCTCCCGGCTCCAGGCGGAAGCCGTCGATCGATCCCCTCGCCGGCTTCCGGGCAGGTCCCTCGAGCGCGGCGGCCAGCCGGTCGTCCGGGATCCCGAGCAGCCCCGCCACGCGGCGCAGGTCCTCTCGCTCTTCGCTGGTGAGCACCTCGTCCGCCCAGGCCGCGTCCGCGACGTGCCCAAAGTAGTCGTCGTGAAGCCGCTGGCACGCCGCGCGATCGATCCCGAGCTCGGTGGCCAGCGAGACGAGCGCGTCCTTCTCGTGCTCCGACAGGCGGCGATCGAGGAGGCAGCGATCCAGGAGCGCGAGGTAGGACTCGTGCGCCTCGGAGTCGGCGCGGCCCGGGAGGTCGACCACGATCCGATCCAGGAAGTGACCCGACTCCTCGCCACGCTCGGGCCGCGGGAACCACGCCTCGCGGGTCGGGGGCAGGTCGGGCCACCTCGGGGGCAGGCGAATCAGGGCCGCGCTCCGAAAGGCGGCGCTGCGAACGATCGCCCCCAGGAGCCGGGCGGTGGCGACCGCGTCGGCCCGGGCGCGGTGGGCGTCCTCGAGCTCGATGTCGAAGGCGGCGCAGCATCCCGCCAGCGTCCGATTGACGCCGGGGAGCGCCGCGCGCGCCAGCCGCATGGTGCAGAGCGCGTGCGGGGTGATGGACACGTCCCTGGCGCCCAGTCGCGCGAACTCGGCCTCCAGGAACCGGCAGTCGAAAGGCGCGTTGTGTGCGACGACGACCCGCCCCTCGAAGAGCTCGATCAGATCGCCCGCGATCCGATCGAAGCGGGGCGCTCGCCGCACGTCCGCCGCGCGGATGCCGTGGATCGACTGCGGACCGAGATCGCGATCCGGGTTCACCAGGGTCTCCCAGGCTCCGGTGATCTCCCCGTCGTCCTCCACGTGGACGACCGCGAGCTCGACGATGCGATCGTGCCCGAACGGGTTCAGCCCCGTCGTCTCCAGGTCGAAAGCGGCAAAGCCCATCTCACCCTCCTCTACACATGCAGCTTACCGCCCTTCGACCCGGGCAGACGCACCGTCCTTACAGTCCGCGATCGATGCACACCGGCGTGGACGACCTCCCCGAAGCAAGTAGGCCGATGATCGACGCGCACCGAGATGGAAGCGTCGCTGGATCCGGCCGATCCCGCGAGCGCTCCGCGGTGGTCGACGCGCGCTCCGGTGGACCTGGGTCTTGCCCTCGGTGCCGGGGGCGTCCTTCCGGCGGTCGACGCGCGCCCGGGTGGACCTCGCGGCTGCGGGCGGTT
>DATMSB010000030.1:0-4462 GCA_035565615.1 Vulgatibacter sp.
GCAGATCGCGGGTGCGCTGCTCGAGCTCCGAGCGGGTCAGCGACATGTCGAGGGCAGCGCCGCAGGCGCTCGCGAAGGCCTGCAGCCACGCGGCCTCGTCGGCGGACGGCGCGCCCTCCTCCCCGGTGAACGCTCCGCCCAGGAGGGTGATCACGCCGAGGGCGCGGTCCCGGACCACCATCGGCACCGCGACCAGGGCGCCGCCCCGCTCCGTCCGCAGCGCCTTCTCCGAGAAGGCCCTGCCCACCGCACCCTCGCCGGGGACCGCGGCCTTCACCCTGGGATCGGCCCTGCCCCGCGCGAGGGCCACGGCGAGGCGATCGAAGGCGGGATCGTGGGTGGAGGCGAAGATCGACCGGGGGGCGAACCGGCGGTCGAGGACCTGGAGGCCCCGGCGGAGCGCCTCCGGGGAGCGCGGCTCCGCGAGCAGCGCCTGCAGCTCCCCGAGGAGCTCGATGGGGGAGGGCGGCGGCGCCGAGGCCGCGCGCGTCCTCCCGGATCGCGGGGCCCTCGCGGTCTTTCCGGCGGGGGGGGCCTTGCGCCCGAGGGTCCTGCCGGGGGTCGTTTTCTCGTCCGCCAAGGCGCCTCCATGGTCGTGCGCCCCGGGGGAAGGGCGACCCGTCGAGAGCGGCCGATCTAAGGACCGGACGACCGGGGGGTCAAGCGAACGAAGCGGAGCTGTCGGCAAGCGAACGGGAGCCCGGAGCGCCCGCGCCGGCGGGGCCGCAATCCGCGCCCGGGCTTCCCTTCAGGCGCGGCGGACGACGCCGTCCTTGCCGAGCTGGAAGCCCGCGGGCAGCTTCGCCTGCACCTCCTCCCGGTTCGCCTCGATCGGCGCCCCGAGGTCGGCGAGGGCCGCCGCCGCCCCGGCTCGCACCCTGGGCGCCTCCGCGCCGACCAGACAGGCGGCGATCGCGCCGGCGGAGGAGGTGCTCCCCTGCTCCACCAGGTTGGTGAGCGCGGCGGTCACCACCTCGTCCGACGGGTCTTCGAGGAACGGCTCCACCGCCTTCGGGATCCGCTCGTCCCGGATCGTGACGAGGCGGTTGATGAGCACCACCTTCTTCTCGGGATCCCGCGCGTACTCCTGGGACAGCTTGTGCAGCAGATCGGTGAGGATCCCCACGAGCTCGTCCTGCGGCACGAGCTCCTCCAGGCAGCGCAGGGCCCACGCCACGCTGTCGCTGCGGCGGAGGAAGTCGACGAGGGGCTGCACCGCCTTCTCGCCGAAGCCGGTCACCATGCCGAAGACGTACTCCTTCTCCTCGGCGTCGGTGATCCCCGGCTCCAGGTGGACGGTGAAGCGCTGGATCAGCGCGGCGATCGCTTCGGGGGTCCCGATGTCCCGCAGGCCCTCCAGGGCGCGGGAGCGCATGGCCGGATCGCCATACTTCTCGTGCGCCTTCTTGGTGAGATCCCGGATGCGCTTCGCTTCCTTGTCTTTCGAGGATCGGCCGAAGAGATCGAAGAGGCCCAAGGCTCGCTTCCTTTCCGCACCAGGGTCAGAGGGTGAGACCCGCGCGCACCGGTTCGGAATAGAGCTTGTCGAGGCGCTTGCCAAGCTCCTTCGCCTCCGGGCCCGTCGGGACCATCACCCGCACCTCGGCGTAGAGATCGCCGCGGCCTCCTCCGCGCAGGTGCGGGACGCCCTTGGCCCGCAGGCGCAGCCGCTGGCCGCTCTGCGTACCCGCGGGGACCTTGAGCTGCACCGTCCCGTCGAAGGTCGGCAGCGTCACCGTGGCCCCGGCGATCGCCTCGCCCACGGTGATGGGGAGATTCACGTTGAGATCGTCGCCCTCGCGGCGGAAGAGCGGGTGCGGCCGGATCCGCACCTCGAGGTAGAGATCGCCGGGAGGGCCGCCACGGGCGCCGGCGCCGCCTTGCCCGGCCAGCCGAATGCGGCCGCCGTGGGCGACGCCCGCCGGCACCTTCACCGAGAGCTTCTTGCCGTCCACGCGGAGGTCGAGCTCGCGGCCCTTCACCGCGTCGGCGAGGTCGATCTCGATCCGATCGACGAAGTCCGGTCCCTTCGCCGGGCGCGGCGCCGGCCGCCTGCCGAAGCTCCCGCGGCCGACGCCGAAGATCTCGCCGAAGATGTCGCCGAGATCGACGGGCTCGCCCGTCTCGAAGCCGAAGCCCTCGAAGCCCCCCGGACCCGCGCCGCGGGGACCCGCGCCGCCGCTGCGCCACTGGCGGTACGCCGCCGCCTTCTCCGGATCCCAGCCGATCTTGGCGGCGTCCATCCCCAGCTCGTCGTAGAGGGACCGCTTCTTCGGATCCGAGAGGATCTCGAAGGCGCTGTTGATCTCCTTGAAGCGCTCCTCCGCGGCCTTGTCGCCGGGGTTGACGTCGGGGTGGTACTTGCGCGCGAGGCGTCGGTACGCCTTCTTCAGCTCGTCTGCGGAGGCGGTTCGGCTCACGCCGAGGACCGCGTATAGGTCCTGGTTCTTGGCCATTCGAGCCGCAAGCTAACCACATGGACGGCCGGGTCAACGACGGAAAGCGGAAGGGCGTTGCGGTGGCGGCGCGCCGCGGCCTACCATCCGCGAAGATCATGCTCCGCCCCGCTGCCGCGCTCGCCCTCGCCCTCGCCGTGGTCGCAGGACCCACCCGGGCCTGGCCGGCGAACGAGACCGGCCGGCTGGTGGACCGGATCGTCGCCGTGATCACGCCGGCGGACGCCCACGCCTCCCGCACGCTCATCACTCTCTCGGACCTCGAGCTGGAGGCGCGGGTGGCCCTGATCTCCCGGGGCGCCGTCCTGGCCGCCGAGGCCGAGCTCCCCGCCGACACCCTGGCCGCCACCCTGGAGTGGTCCATCGCCGAGCACCTGATCCTGGCGGAGGCCGAGCAGCTCGCGGTGGCGGTGGCGGAGCCCGCGGAGCTGGAGGCGGCGCTCGGGGCCTTCCGGGAGCGGCTGGGGCAGGCGGCCTTCGAGCGCTTCCTCGAGAGGTGGGAGGTGGAGCCGAGCGAGCTCCTCCGGCTCCTGCGCCGACGGATCGTGGTCGATCGCTACCTGGCGTCGCGCCTGCGCCTGGGCGGGGGGATCTCGGAGCAGGAGCTGCGCAGCGCGTACGAGGCGCGCAAGGGCGAGCTGGGCGCCGTCACCTTCGCCGAGGCCCGGGACTCGCTGCGCGCCAGGATGGAGCTGGAGCGGCGGGAGGAGCTGGTCGGCGCCCTGGTGCGCGATCTGCGCGGGCGCAGCCAGGTCCGGGTCCTCCACTCCTTCGGCGCCGGAGGGAAGCGTTGAGCGGCGGCATCCGGCTCTTCGGCGACGAAGGGGTGGTGCGCGGCGGGTTCGAGCTGCGGCGGATGCGCATGGACGAGCTCCCCGAGGTGATGGAGGTGGAGCGGCGGGCCTTCGCCCACCCCTGGTCGGCGGAGCTCCTGCGGCGCGAGCTCACCCACGACTGGTCCACGATCCTCCTCGCCCTGGAGGGCGGACACATCGTCGGCTTCGTGATCTTCTGGGTGGTGGTCGACGAGATCCACGTCCTCAACGTCGCGGTCGATCCCGCCCACCGCCGCCGCGGGATCGCGCGGATCCTCATGGCGGAGCTCCTCGAGCGCGGGAGGGCAGGCGGCCTCTCCATGGCGACCCTGGAGGTGCGCCGCAGCAACGAGCCCGCGCTGGCCCTCTACGAGGCCCTGGGCTTTCGCAACGTGGGCGTGCGCAAGGGCTACTACGTGGAGGAGCGCGAGGACGCCATCGTGATGACGGTGGATCTCTAGGGTGGGGGGCCTCGGTCGACGTCGAGGCCCACCGCCGCGCCCAGGTCAGGGAGGCCGGCGGCCTCGAGCCTGGCGAGGAGGCCGCGCTCGATCCGGCGCACCAGCCCCGGCCCGCCGTAGACGAAGCCGGTGTAGACCTGCACCAGCTTCGCCCCGGCCCGGATCACCCGCCAGGCGTCGTCCGCGGTGGAGATGCCGCCCACCCCCACGATCGAGAGGCGGTCGCTGACGCGGCGGCGCACCCGCGCCACCACCTCGATCGTCCGGGGCAGGAGCGCGGCGCCGCTCATCCCGCCCGCCTCGGCGGCGACCGGCTCGCCCTCGGCGCCGGGCCTGCCGATGGTGGTGTTGGCGAGGACGAGGCCGGCGAGGCCCTCGGCCACGGCGAGGTCGGCGAGCTCGTCGATCGACTCGTCCGCGAGGTCGGGCGCGAGCTTGAGGAGCACGGGCTTTCGCTTCGAGGAGGCGGCGGCGACGAGCGGCCGCAGGATCGCCCGCAGCGCGTCGGGCGCCTGCAGATCCCGCAGACCCGGCGTGTTCGGTGAAGACACGTTCACCACGAAGTAGTCGCCGCCGTCGGCCAGGGCCTCGAAGGCCCGCAGGTAGTCGCCGGGCGCGTCCGCGGCGCTCGTCGCCTTGTTCTTGCCCAGGTTGAAGCCCACCGGACCCGGGCGGAAGGTCAGCCTGGCGTAGCGGCGGCGGGTGGCCTCGGCGCCGGCGTTGTTGAAGC
>DATMSB010000031.1:0-11595 GCA_035565615.1 Vulgatibacter sp.
CGAGCTCCCCAGCCTCGCAGCCCTCGAGAATTACCTGATCTCCCGGGAGCGGGACGACCTCGCCCAGGCGTTCAACGCCGCGTTCCCGGATGCCAAGGCGCGCCTCGAGTTCGGCGAGCTGCAGAACGGCGTGCGCCGGGGCCTGCGCTACGGCGAGGATCCCAAGGCCGCCTACGTGGTCGAGGTCACCGTCCCGGCCGCCGAGAGCGCCTCCTGGGCCCAGTGGTACGACGCCGAGCACGTCCCCGCCGTCCTCGCGGATGGCGCCTTCGTGCGGGCGCGCCGCTTCGAGATCCACGGCGAGGACGAGACCAAGGTCCACAGCCTCGTCGTCTACGACGCGATCGACGCCGACGCCATCGAGGTCTACCGGGCCGAGGCCGGCAAGAGGCTCGGCGATGAGCACGCGGCGAAGTTTTCCTCCGCCGAGGTGAAGCGGTCGGTCTGGGAGTGGCTCTGACCCCCGTCGGGTGGCGTGTTCCCCGCGTCCCCACTCTCGCCCGCTTGGCCGCCAGGCGGGGCACCAGGCCCGTAAGCTCCCTTGACAACAAGACATTTCCGGCGCTAGCGTCCGAGGAATGAGCACGCGCTTCTTCGCTCTCGACGCCCGGAACCGCGAGCTTGCCGAGAGGCTTGAGGCCCGCCCCGATCTCGCCGCGGAGTTCCACCGCCGGTACGAGATGTCCTGGCTCCACCACGAGAACGCCCTGGAAGGCCTGGTGATCACGCCGGACGAGCTCGTCCAGGCCCTCGAACACCACGTGGTCGGCGACGCCTCGTTCATGAACCTCATCGCGGCGGTGCGGGCCCACCGGCGGGCCCTCGAGCGCGTTCGGGCCGAGGCGTCCAAGCGCAGCCGGGTGGGCGTCCCGTTCCTCGAGGAGCTCCACCGGATCCTGTCCAGCGCGGACGGCCCCCGCCGCCGGGAGACCTGGCGCAGGGAGATGCCGCTCCACCGCACCTATTCCCACGAGCTCGCCCAGCCGGACCGGATCGAGGAGGAGCTCACCAAGTTGATCAAGAGCCTGGCCTCCGCGGAGTTCCGGGAGATGCACCCCATCCGCCAGGCGGCCAAGGCCCACTGGTCCTTCATGCGGGTGTTCCCGTTCGCCGAGCACAACGGGCGCGTCGCCCGCCTGCTGCAGACCCTCTACCTCCTGCGCGGGGGGTATCCGCCGGTGATCATCCACGCCACCGACCGGCAGCGGTACCACGACGCCCTCCGCCACCCCTCGGCGGTCCTGCGCGGCCTCCTCACCGACGCCCTCGAGTACACCCTGGAGAGCTCGTTCCGGTGGCTGGAGCAGCTCACGGAGGTCGGCCGCCGCGCCGTCTGAGGCCGCGTCCGTCCCCGAGCGGGTGCCGCCGGGCCGGGTAGATCGGTTGCGCGGGGGATCCAGCCCTGGTAAGAGCCGCGCCCCGCGATCCCCCGGCGAAGAACCCCCGGACCGGTCGCCGATCTCCACCTCGAGAAAGCGAGGAGCGCGGATGCCCCGCTCGTTTGACCAGGAACCAGGGCACTTCTAGGATGGCGACTTCTTCTCGCAGAGGAGCTTCGCTCGCGAGTGCGCGCACCCAAAGTCGCTCGGCAGGCAGAGGCGCCGGCCCCAGGATGGTCGTGATGCCCCGCGAGCCGCAGGCCTCCGAAACCCTCGAACAGCGCGCCAGCCGGCTCGTGGCCCTCGCCCGCACGCGCAAGAACCCGCTCATCCTCACCCACGACAACCCCGACCCCGACTCGATCGCCGCGGCCCTGGCGCTCGCCCAGATCTTCGAGGAGAAGGCCGGGCGCAAGAGCACCATCGCCTACGGCGGCATCATCGGCAGGGCGGAGAACCGCGCCCTCCTCAAGGTCCTCAAGCTCCCCGTGGTGCCGGTCTCCCGCGTCGACTTCGACGCCCACGACATGTTCTGCCTGGTCGACACCCAGCCCAGGATGGGCAACCACTCCCTGCCCGCCTCGCGGCCGCCCGACGTGGTCTTCGACCACCACCCGGAGCGGGAGGACAGCCGCAAGGCGGAGATCGCGGAGGTGGGGGGCGAGTTCGGGGCCACCAGCACCATCGCCGCCCGCTACCTGCGCAGCCTGAAGATCACCCCGACGCGCGAGGTCGCCACCGCGCTCTTCTACGGCATCAAGGCGGACACCCGCGACCTCTGGCGGGAGACCGAGGACGAGGACGTGGACGCGTACCTCTGGCTCTTCCCCCGGGTGGACAAGGATGCCCTGGCGCAGATCGAGCATCCGAAGCTTCCGGCCGAGTACTTCCGCCTCTACCACACGGCCATCGAGAGGGGCCTCGTGCAGGGCAACGCCGTCATCGCCGACCTGGGGGCGATCTACTCCCCCGACATGGTCGCCGAGGTCGCCGAGCGCCACCTCTTCCTCGAAGGGATCAAGTGGTCGCTGGCGCTGGCGGAGTACGAGGGGAGCCTCTTCCTGTCGCTGCGCACCAACGACAGGCGCATGAACGCAGGCCGCCTCATCCGCCAAGTGGTGGAGGAGAAGGGCGGGAGCGCCGGCGGCCACGGGCAGATGGCCGGAGCGCGGATCCCGGTGGGCTCGCGGACCAAGGCACGGCTCGCCGAGTTCAAGCAGGAGCTGATCCACCGCTTCTTCGAGGAGTGGGGCGTGGCCGACAAGCCGGGCGTGCCGCTCCTCGAGTACGATCCGCGTTGAAGCCGAGCCGCGCCTACCTCGACTGGGCGGCAGGAGCGCCGCTCCACCCCGCGGCCCGCGAGGCGATCGAGCGGGTGCTCTCCCTGGGCGTGGGCAACCCGTCGTCCATCCACGCAGAGGGGCGCGCGGCGCGCGCGGTCCTCGAGGAGGCGAGGTCCCGGGTGGCGGCCCTGGCGGGCTGCCAGCCGGCGGAGGTGGTCTTCACCTCCAGCGGCAGCGAGGCCAACGCGCTCGCGATCCTGGGGAGCGGCGCCGAGCGGCTCTTCGTCGGCTCCCTCGAGCACGCCTCCGCGCGCCTCGCCGCGCAGGTGGCGCGCGAGCGCGGCGCGATCGTCGAGGACCTGCCCGGCGGCACCGACGGCCGCTACGACCTCGACGCCGCGGCCCGGATCCTCGGGGCGGTCGCGGAGCGTGGCTCGGGGCTCAAGGCGGATTCCACGGCTCCACCCGCCCCCCGCACCGCCCCCGCCGACACCCACCAGCGTCCCGGCGCGGATGCCGGCGCGCGGCCGGGCCTCCGCCTCGTGGTAGCCCAGCTCACCAACAACGAGACCGGCGCGCTCCAGCCCGTGGAGGAGCTCGCGTCGATCGCGCGGGACCTCGGCGCCGAGCTGCACGTGGACGCGGTGCAGGCCGCCGGCAAGGTGGAGCTCGCGCCGGTCTGGGAGCGCTGCCGGAGCATGGCCCTCTCCGCCCACAAGCTGGGCGGGATCGCGGGCGCGGGCGCGCTCTGCTTGCGCCGGGGGACGGCGCTCACGCCTCGGATCCCGGGCCACCAGGAGCGAGGCCTGCGGGGCGGCACCCACTCCCTGGCGGCGATCGCGGCGTTCGGAGCGGTCGCCGACCTGGCCGCGCGGGAGCGGGAGGCGCGGGCAGCGCGGCTCGCCGAGCTGGCGTCGCGGCTGGAGTCCATCCTCCGAGCGGCCGATGGACGGGTGAGAATCCAGGCGGCCGGCGCGCCCCGCGTGCCCGGGATCGTCTCCGCTACCTTCCCGGGCGCCGACGGCGAGACGCTGCTCGTGGCGCTCGATCTCGCCGGGGTGGCGACCGCCCACGGCGCCGCGTGCTCCACCGGGGCGATGGAGCCATCCCACGTGCTCCTCGCCATGGGCGTGCCGGCCGAGCTGGCCCGGGCGACCCTCCGCTTCAGCGTCGGTCCAGACACCAGGGAGGAGGAGCTCGACCTCCTCGAGCGGGCGTTGCCAGACGCGCTGCGCGCGGCTCACCTGGGCTGAATCTACGCGCCGAAGAGGCCGCGGACCACGGCGGCGATCGCCAGCGGCGTGCCGATCTGATCGTCGAAGAGCGGGCGCAGCGCCATCGCGAAGGCGCCGGCGTCGTGGAAGCGCTGATCGATCGAGGGATCCAGCGCCATCTGCAGCACGCTCTCCACCGCCTCGGGGATCTCTGGCCGCAGGTCGGTCACGCTCGGCGGCTTGGCGGCGAGGATCTCCCGGGCGATCTCCTCGATCGTCTCGCCGTTGAACGGCCGGCAGAGGGTGAGGAGCTCGTACAGCATCACCGCCGCCGCCCAGACGTCCGCCTGGGGGAGCACGTCCTCGCTGCGCACCAGCTCCGGCGAGGCGTAGTGGACCTTGCCCCAAATCCCCTTTCGCCTCGACGGATCCACCGACCGGACCTTCGCGATGCCGAAGTCGCCCAGCTTGATCTCGCCCGTCTTCGAGATGAAGAGGTTCGAAGGGGAGACGTCGCAGTGCACCACGTGGAGGCGCTGTCCGGTCTTCGAGGTGGCCTTGTGGGCGGCGTCCAGCGCCAGGAGCAGCTCGTGCACGAGGAAGGCGGCGAAGTCGACGGGGAGCTGGATCTGCCGCTCCCGGCAGCGCGCCAGGATCGCGCCCAGGTCGCGGCCGTCGATGAACTCCATCGCCATGTAGTAGGTGCCGTCCACCTGGCCGGCGTCGAGCACCTCCACGATGTTCGGGTGCACCAGGAGGCGGGAGAGATCCGTCTCGGCGCAGAAGAGATCCACGTACTGCTGGTTCTTCACGTACTCGGGCAGCATGCGCTTGAGCGCCACCACCCTGCCCTTGCGCGGGCCCTCCGCGAAGACGGCGCGCGAGACCTCCGCCATGCCGCCTCTGCCGATGCGGTTGAGGATCTCGAAAGGTCCGAATCGTTCGACGTCTGCCAAGCGAGAAGCCTCCAGCCCCTTCGCCCGCTCCTCGAGCGAAGGCCCCCTCCCCGGCGCCGGAGAGAACCTACCAGCGCGCCAAGCCGGCGCAACAATTTGGCGCGCCTTCCCTTCCTGGCTTGCGACCGGATCCGGGTGTGCCGGGCCCGGCTCCGAGGGCGTCCTCCGGGAGGCCGTTCCGATTGACACCCCGAAGCGCCGATCGCTACGATCCCCTGCGAGTCCAAGCGGCCTCGATCGACGCTCCCGCGGATTTCCGGCGGCATTTTTCCGACTGCCGGGGCGTCTCTCTCTGCAGTCGTTCCACCCCTGCCTGGTTCGTGATGGGTAGCTGAAGTTCGAACCGATAACGCGTCCATGGGGGCGCTCCCTGGCGCGCCGTTGTGCAAGCCCTCCCCTCGGGGAGAAGGAAGCCTGAAGGCGCCGTCACAGCACTCCCACCTGCTTTGCGGCAGGGTTCAATGGACGCTGCCCACACGGCCGAGGCGGGGGCCTTATTCTCCAGCCGCTCGTCTTTCGACGCGGGCGGCCTCGGCTCGGACGCGGCGCGTCCGGGCAGCTGGTTCGAAGAGGCCGGTGCCATGCCTCCCTCGAAGTCCACGCTGCGCGCCCGCCTCGTCGCCGAGCGGCGCGCCGTGCCGGCGGCCGAGCTCGCCGCCGGCTCCGAGGCGATCGTGCGGCGCATCCTCGACCTTCCCGAGATCGCGGCCGCCCGGGTCGTCACCCTCTACCGGCCGCTGAAGGGCGAGCTCGCCGTCGAGCCGCTCTGGCACGCCCTCGAGGCCCGCGGCGTGGAGTGCCTCTTTCCGCGGGTGGTGCGAGGCACCAAGGTCCTCGCCTTCGGCACGGCCGATTCCCTGAGGCCGGGGGTGTGGGGCATCCTCGAACCGGCCCCCGGCAGCGAACGGGCCCTCTCGAGCATCGACGCCTTCGTCGTCCCCGGGGTCGCCTTCGACGAGATGGGCGGACGCATGGGCCACGGCGCCGGCTACTACGACGCCACCCTGGCCGCGGCGCCGCGGGCCTTGCGGATCGGCGCCTGCCTCGATCGCTTCCTGCTCGCCGAGCTGCCGCGAGAGCGCCACGATCAGTCCGTCGATCTGCTGGTCACGTCCACGAGGACCTTGCGCTTCGAGTCCAGGGGGATGCTAGAAAGCCCCGCATGAGCGAACGCGCCCTGCCCACCCCCGAGGAGCAGCTCCAGGAGCTCACCCGCGGCGCCGCCGACGTCGTCACCGCCGAGGAGCTCCTCGCACGCCTGGTGAAGTCTCGAGAGACGGGCGTCCCCTTGCGCGTCAAGGCGGGCTTCGATCCCACCGCGCCCGATCTGCACCTGGGACACACCGTGCTCCTGCAACGGATGGCGCGCTTCCAGCGCCTCGGCCACCAGGTGATCTTCCTCATCGGCGACTTCACCGGCCGGATCGGCGATCCCACCGGCAAGAGCGCCACGCGCCCTCCCCTCACCGACGAGCAGGTCCTCGCCAACGCCGAGACCTACAAGGCCCAGGTCTTCAAGGTCCTCGATCCCGAGGCGACCGAGATCCGCTTCAACGGCGAGTGGTTCGGCAAGCAGAGCGCCGCCGACCTCATCGGCCTGGCGTCCCACTACCCGGTGGCGCGCATGCTCGAGCGGGACGACTTCGCGAAGCGGCTGCGGAAGGGACGCTCCATCTCCATCCACGAGCTGCTCTACCCGCTCATCCAGGGTTACGATTCGGTCGCGCTGAAGGCCGACGTCGAGCTCGGCGGGACCGACCAGCTCTTCAACCTGCTCGTGGGCCGGGACCTGCAGCGCGACTACGGCCAGAGGCCGCAGGTGGTGCTCACCAGCCCCATCCTGGAGGGCCTCGACGCCCGCCTCGACCCCGAAACCGGCGAGATCGTGGGCGACAAGATGTCCAAGAGCCTGGGCAACTACGTGGGCATCGCCGAGCCGCCCAACGAGCAGTTCGGCAAGCTCATGTCCATCACCGACGACCTGATGTGGCGGTACTACGAGCTGCTCTCCGATCGCTCGCTCTCGGAGATCCAGGCGCTGCGCGCGGGCCATCCCAAGGCGGCCAAGGTCGCGCTGGCGCGCGAGATCGTGGCGCGCTTCCACGGCGCCGAGGCGGCCGAGGCCGCCGCCGCCCACTTCGAGCAGGTCATCGTCCGCAAGGAACGCCCGGACGAGATCGAGGAGCGCGCGCTGCCGCTCCCCGAGGGGCAGGATCGGATCCCCCTGGCGGTGGTACTCGAGCAGACCGGCCTCGCGTCCTCCCGCGGAGAAGCGCGCCGCCTCGTGGCCCAGGGCGGCCTCTCCATCAACGGCGAGCGCGCCACCGATCCCCAGGCGTCCCTCGGCGCCGGCGACTACGAGCTCAAGGCCGGCAAGCGCCGGTTCCTGCGCGTGCGCATCGGCTGACGCCCCCTGAATCTCCGCGGGTGCTGCAATCCCGAGGCGAGACACGCCGAGACGGTCGAACGAGGCAAGTCGAGACCGTCCGCTCCTTGAAAGGAAAGACCTCGCGGGGGGCGTGATTCATCTGCCCGATGAATCGGACCCCGCGGAGGGGTTCGTCCGGCCGCCACCAGGGCTCGACCCGAGGAGGCGACGGGAGCGGTGGCCGTGAGGACGTAGAACCGAGGAACCTGCCCATGAGGTCCGTTGCCGGGTGTCCCGTCAAAGTCGGGCGTCCTGGTGCCTGGGCCTTGTGAAATCGGGATGGCCCTGGCGGGCCGAATTGCCGGTGCCGAACCTCAAGTGTTACCTGCCGACGTTCCCTGCACGGCGGATCTCGACCACGACCTCCCGCGCCCCCTGCACCTTGCGCGCGGTCCAGGTGAGGCCGAGCTGCTTCGCCTGCGCCAGGATGGCGATCTCCTTGGCGAAGAGCGGCAGGCCGGCCGCCGCGGCGGCGACGGCGCCGCGCTTTCCCTTGGCGATGCGGCGCGTGAGCGCGGGGAGGAGCGCGGTGCGGCGGCCCTCCACGATGAGGTCGACGTCGGCGCCCCGGGACAGCGCCTCCAGGAAGCGGGCGGTGAGCTCGACCGCGGGCAGCGACGACCGCAGCATGACGACTTCCGGCATCGGGCCAAGAGGCCACCTGCTGGGGTCGAGGTCAAGGACGGCGCGCGACGGGTTTCGGACGGTCGACGCGAGAGCGGATGGCCTTTTGCTCTCCGGCCGATTAGAGTTCGCGGCGATTCGCTCGGGGCGCGCCTGGACGGCGCTGAGATGCACCCGTGGAACCTGATCCGGTTCGGACCGGCGTAGGGAAAGCGAAGCGCGGCCGCCGCCCGCGCGCCCCTTCCTCCCGCCCTCCGCCCCGGACGAAACGGAGGAAGAGCCGATGAAGAACGGAATCGCGTTGCCGACGCACGGCGCCCACAACCCCTCGTCGCGAAGGGAGGGCACGACGCCCGGCTCCTTCGCGCTGGCGCCGCAGATCGGCGGTCCCCTCGCCTTCGCCTCCCCGGACACGCCCGGGATGCCCGCGCCCAGCGACAAGACCGCCTGGGACTTCATGCCGCCCGATTGGCGGCAGGTGGACGGCAGGTGGGTCCCGCCGGAGGGCTTCGTGCCGGTGACGCAGCTCGAGCACGCCCGCCTGGGCATCGTGACGCCCGAGATGAAGCGGGTGGCGGAGCGGGAGCCGCACCTCACCGCCGAGCAGGTCCGCGACGAGGTCGCCGCCGGCCGGATGATCATCCCGGCGAACAAGGTGCACCTCGGCTACCGGCTGGATCCGATGGCGATCGGCCGCGCCTCGAAGACGAAGATCAACGCGAACATGGGCGCCTCGCCCGTGTCCTCCTCCACCGAGGAGGAGGTGGAGAAGCTCCGCTGGGCCGAGCGCTGGGACGCGGACACGGTGATGGACCTCTCCACCGGCGGCGACCTGGACGCCTGCCGGGAGGCGATCATCCGGGCCTCACGGGTGCCGATCGGCACGGTGCCCATCTACTCGATGATCATCGGCCGCAAGATCGAGGATCTCGACGAGGAGGTGATCCTCGAGGCGCTCCGCAAGCAGGCCGCCCAGGGCGTGGACTACTTCACCATCCACGCCGGCGTGCTGCGCGAGCACCTCCCCTTCGTCTCGAAGCGCCTCATCGGAATCGTCTCCCGCGGCGGCTCGCTCCTCGCCAAGTGGATGATCGCGCACCAGAAGCAGAACCCGATGTACACGCTCTTCGATCGGATCTGCGACGTGATGCGGGCGTACGACGTCTCGTTCAGCCTGGGCGACGGCCTCCGCCCCGGCGGCCTGGCCGACGCCACCGACGAGGCGCAGCTCCGCGAGCTCGAGACCCTCGGGGAGTTGACAGAGCGGGCCTGGCGCAAGGGCTGCCAGGTGATGGTCGAGGGACCGGGGCACGTGCCCTTCGATCAGATCGAGTACAACATGAAGCTCCAGCGCAGGGTCTGCCACGGCGCGCCCTTCTACGTGCTCGGGCCCCTCGTCACCGACGTCTTCCCCGGCTACGACCACATCACCAGCTCCATCGGCGCCACCGCCGCCGCCTACCACGGCGCGAGCATGCTCTGCTACGTGACGCCGAAGGAGCACGTGGGCCTTCCCAAGAAGGACGACGTGAAGCAGGGCTGCATCGCCTACAAGATCGCCGCCCACGCCGCCGACGTCGCGCTCGGGATCCCCGGCACCCGCGACTGGGACGACGAGCTGACCAAGGCCCGCGCGGCGCTGAACTGGGAGAAGCACTTCGAGCTCGCCTTCGACGGCGACACCGCCCGCGCGTTCCACGACGAGGACCTGGACGTCGACACCGACTTCTGCGCCATGTGCGGGCACGACTGGTGCTCGGTGCGGATCTCGAAGGAGATCAGCGAGTTCACGTCCGGCAAGGCGGCGGGGTTCGAGCGCGGGGCGGCCAAGAAGTCCGCGGCGCTCACGCCGGAGCAGCGGGAGATCCTGGAGAAGCGCGGCGTGCTCTCGCCCGAGGAGATCCACCGCCTCGCCTCCAAGACCCGCAAGCAGGTGGGCGCCGAGGCGGGGCACAAAGCCGCGTGCCACAGCGACCTGGCCCCCGCCGACAAGGCCCGCACGCTCCAGGGCGAAAAGCTCGTGGTCCTCTGATCGAGCGCCCGTCCGCGCGAGGCGACATCACGAACGCCCACGAGAAGGGCCGGCCCGAGGATCCCGGGTCGGCCCTTCCCGATTGGGAACGCGGCCGCAGGCACGAGGTGGCGCCCGGTCGGCCGATGCACGAACGGCCGGGCCGCTTCGAGCGCGGGTCGGCCGTTTGCAACCCCGATTCGCCCGCCGGCCCTCAGGCGGCTTCGTTCAGATCCTCGAGGGCCCTGCGCAGGAAGGTGCGGGTCTGCAGCTCCACCTGGCGCACGCGCTCCCGGGAGAGCCCCCACCGCTTGCCGATCTGCTCCAGCGTCTGGGGCGAGTCGGAGCTGAGGCGCTCCTCCAGGATGTCCCAGCCCAGCGGGCCGATGCGCTTGCGGAAGCGCTCCAGCCGGTCCCGCACCATCTCGTCGGAGCGGGCCGCGAAGTAGCGCTCGTCCGGCGTGGGGCTGTCGTCGGGGAGCCGGTCGAGGGCGGTGATCTCGCCGTCCTCGTCGACCGCGACGTCGAGGGAGAGGTCGCGCAAGCCGCGGCGGGCGCCGTCCTCGCCGCCCCGCACGGAGGAGTGGACCTCCTTGAGGTACTTCTGGACGTAGGCGCGGATCCACCAGATGGCGTAGGTGGAGAAGCGCGTGCCCTTGGAGGTGTCGAACTTCTCCACGGCCCGGAGGAGGCCGATGTTCCCTTCCTGCACGAGGTCGTCGAGGCGGGCGCCGCGGCCGATGCTCCGCTTGGCCACCGCCACCACGAAGGGCAGGTTTCGCTTCACGAGCTCCTCGCGGGCGCGCTCGTCACCCGCCCGGGCCCGGTCGGCCAGATCGCGCTCCTCTTCCCGGGTGAGCGCCCGATAACGAGGGAGCGCCCGCAGGTATGGCTGAAGGTCCTCGAACTCGCTGGATCGTCCCATGGTCGGCAATCCTCTCTCCCGGGTCGCGCCCTGGCCCAGTAACGTTACGTCACCATGAAAGATGCCCGACCGCTCGCTCCGTTTCTGCCTTGAAGCGTCTGGCAAGCCAGGGATTAGAAAATCTGATGGTTTGGCGAGCCCGCCCCCCACGCTCGCCGAAGGGCCGCGCCCTCCAGGGCCGGGGAACCCGCGGATGCGGACCAAAATGCCCGCCGGTGCCCCGGCGCCCGGGGCCATCGCCCGCCGGCCGGCGGTGCGCGCCGCCGCTGCCCGCGACGAAGGCCCAACCGGCCCGACCGACTGCGGGAGCCGGCGGGACGCGCCTCCCCTACCCTGCCTCCGGGCGTGCCGGCGGATCAGGCGCCGGGAAAGATCTTGCCGGGATTGAGGATGCCCGCCGGATCGAAGACGCGCTTGAGGCGGCGCTGCAGATCCACCAGGAGCTCCCCCTGCTCCCACGGGAGGAAATCGCGCTTGGCCAGGCCCACCCCGTGCTCGCCCGTGATCGTCCCGCCCAGCTCCAGCGCGATCCGCACCAACTCCTCCACGCAGGCCTCCGCCGCCGGGCGCCGATCCTCCCCGTCGAAGAGCACGTTGGCGTGGAGGTTGCCGTCCCCCGCGTGGCCGTAGGTGGAGACCAGGAAGCCCCGGCGCCGCCCCACCTCCTTGAACCGCTCGACCGCCTCGGGCAGCAGCGAGCGGGGCACCACCACGTCCTCGCTGATCTTGAGCGGGTGCAGATCCTCGAGGGCCACCGAGACCTGCCGCCGGGTGG
>DATMSB010000032.1:0-6144 GCA_035565615.1 Vulgatibacter sp.
GCTGCGCCACGAGGCGCTCCAGCTCTGCGATGCGCTGGTCTCTAGGATCGGCGGGCTGCACACCCAGGTTAGATCAAGATCCGATCCGCTTGTCGATCCCCACCCGAGCGACCTTCCTGTGGAGGGCCGTGAACGCTTACCTCATCGGTAGGCAGCTCCGGGAGCAGTGCAGGGTCCAGTTGGGCACCGGCCCAGATCGCTTCGAGTGTGGAGCGGTCAATCCTGGCGTCTGACAGCGACCACCAGATCAAATCGCCGAGATGCTTGTCACCATCTGCCAACGCGCCGCGAAGTTCCTCTAACGACATGGTCGATACCTCGTGCCTTTCTTCTCTGTGACCGGAGCCCCTGACGTGAGGGCAGAGAACCGAAGGGTTCTCCATGGTGCTTATCCCTTGGAATCTGGAAGTTTTTCCCGCACGCCGGTCAGGGATTGGAAAGCGAGAGATGGCGCGAAAGCAGGACGGAATCCGTATCGAGGTTCCGGAGAAGAATGCACTCAGGCTCTACAGGGACTGCGACTTCGTACGACAGCAGGTTGCTGACGTGCGAACGGTGAGAGAGCTGCACCAGCTGACGAGTGTCGCCCCCACCGCGTATTTCGCGGAAGCTCTCATCTCGGCATTCGCCCAGGCATACGGCCCGCTGGCCGAGGAGGAACTAGATGCCATCGATGCGATTTCCGAAGGCATCCACCCAGAGCACCCGCTCTATGGCCTGCGAACAAGTCTCCTGACGAATGCCGAGGAGCTAGGATCGACCGATCCTGCGGCGGCGTTACTCCTATGGGGGGCCTCGGTACCGTCAGGCCGGACACTCTATCGGGAGATCGGCACTCTCCTTGCCGCACGATGGCTCCGGGTCCACTGCGAAGACCCAGGCAACGTCGCGGGACTTGGACTCGGCGGGATGATCGAGGAATGGGCTCGGGCAAGCGGCGTCGTTCATCCGAAGACGCTCCTCGCGATCCGCAGGCTCGTTCAGAATGATCTCGTTGCACGGCTTCCACGAACGCTGGCGGTGCCGCTGGGCCACGCGGCGGTCGAGTTGGCGAGAAGGCTGGGGGGCGGTCACCCCGAGCTGACGCTCGCGCTCTTTCGCTGCTTTCAGCGGATCGCTGCGGTCCAGCACGATGGTGAAGTGCGGTGGAGGTCTACCTGGCTAAGAGGCGCGAAGACGAACAAGGACGCGATTCCAGGTGCGTCGACCTACGCCACGAAACTGACCGAGATTCTCAGGACGAACGTCTTGGAGCGCACGAAGGGCCACTTGGCGGGTCGCTTTGCTGCGACCTATCGTCTCCGGATCCCACTGGGCATCGGCTCCTGCACCGAGACTTCGGTGGCACGGCTCCTTCGGTTGGAGCTGAACGCGAATGGAAAGCCGGTTCGGAAGAGGCCGTAGCCTGGGGACACACGCCTCATCGGACGTGGAACCCGGCTATAGCTTCTTTGCCTCTTTCTGCCGCTCGTCAGCCTCACGGCGCTCAATGGGAGCCAGATCGGCGTAGGTTACCTTTGACTCGCACGGTCGGACAAAGTTGAGAGTGTAGAAAACCTTGAGCCCGAGGCTGCTCTCCCGGAACCGACATGATCGTGTGGGCCAAGGAACTTCGTTGCATTCCGTAGGCTCACCGTACTGCGACTTCAGCGCATCGAACACCGCGTGTCCCCACTGCTCACAGTTACGTTCGAGGCGCGGTTTCAATTCGCGGTCATCGAAGCCCAGGCCCACCCTGGGTTGGAGAACCACTAGGTTCAGTTTCGTCCCACCAACGAAATGCAACGAAACTTTGACGTTCTGGTTGAAGATCGACTCGGGGTACGTGGCCTCATAGACGTGTGCTTCGCCCAGATCGATCTCGAAGATTAGGTCAGGCAGCTTCAGGGCTGCCTTCACGTCACCGGGGCCCATCCCCCACTTTATCTGCTTCCAGCCGTTCTTCGACCATGTCGTCGGATCGGTGCGGGGAAGGACAGGCTGCTCGGCGCCCATGGGTTCTGGGGACTGCCCGAGTGCAGGCACGGAGAGGGCCAGCGAGAGGGCGAATGCGGGAACTCTCATTGGAAGGTTCTCGGGGGAAGGGAGGGAGGGCCTGAGCGGACTAACCAAGCATGCAGAGAGCTTCTTGTCAAGGGTCGCCCTCGCTGATCGCCCCTGGGTCGGCCAAACTGATCGCGCTCTCGAGCCGTCCACGCAGCGCCCGTTCCTCACGTCGTGCGCGAGCACGTGGGTCGGCCAAACTGATCGCTCGTTCTGTCAGCTCAGCGGCGGCGTTGCCGCTGTACCGCGGCGCTTCCGCGTGGCGGGAGGATTGCGGAACGAGTCGCCCTCGATCGCGAGGACGTGGGCGTGGTGAAGGAGCCGGTCCATCGCGGCACTGCCGAGGAGCGGGTTCCCGAACAGCGGGTGCCATTCCTCGAGCGCGCGGTTGGATGTCATGATCATCGAGCCCCGCTCGTAGCGGCGGCGGATGATCTCGTAGAGGTCGGTCGGCTCATCTTGCGCGAGCGGGCGTAGGCCGAGGTCGTCGACGATGAGCAGGTCCGGCGTGGTGAACCGGAGAAGCCGCCTGTCGTAGCTGCCGTCGCCGCGGGCCGCCCGCAGCTGGGCGAACATCTCGTGCGCGCCGATGTAGAGCACCGTGTAGCCGGCGCGGCATGCTCGATGGCCGAGGGCCTGGGCGATGTGCGACTTGCCGACACCCGTGGGACCCACGACGAGCACGTTCTCGTGCGCCGCGACGAAGTTGCAGGTGGCGAGGTCGAGGACCTTCGCCTTGGGCACCGCTGGGTTGAAGTGGAAGTCGAAGTCCTCGATCGTCTTCGCGTGCTCGAAGCTGGCGCGCCGCACGCGCTGGTCGAGCTGCTTGGCATCGCGCCGCTCCACCTCGTCAGCGAGCAGGCGGTAGAGGAACTCCGAGTGCGCGAGGTTGTCGTCGACCGCCTGGCGGGTGCGCAACTCGAGGGACTGCAGCACGCCCGACAGGCGCAGCTTTTTGAGGAGTGGGACCAGGTCGTCAATTGGGCTCATCGATGTCCTCCAGGGGCAGATTGAGGAGCTCTGTGGCGCTCCGGGCGTAGCGGAAGCTCTCCTGCGGAGAGCGGGTCGGAGCCGCAGCGATCGGCAGCGGCTCGAGGTCGAGGGCGCGGTCGAGGATGTTCTTCACGCCTTGGTAGCTGCGGATCCCGTAGAAGCTCGCGCGCCTGCAGGCGGCGCGCGCCCGCTCCGGCGGAAAGCGCTCGAGGTGCGTGACGATCGCCTGCACGACACGCAGCATCGAGAGGACCTCGTCGGAGTCGAAGACCTCTCGGACGTAGGCGCCCACCTCCGCGCCGATCTCGTCGGCGCGCTCCTCCCAGAAGTCGCGGCTGCGGTGGCGATAGGCGCTTCGGTGCTCGGGCAGATGCGCATCGAGCGTGCTGCGCAGGTCTGGTCCGCGCCGGTCATGCGTGGCCAGGCGCACGTCGTCGAAGTAGACCGCTACGGTGTGCGCCGTCGCCCGCAACCAGACCTTCTTTCCGATGAAGCGCCAGGGCGCCGAGTACAGCCGCTTTTCGAAGGAGACATGGCTGTCCTGGTGGACGGTGGCCTCCTTCCACTCGACCATCTCGAACGCGACTCCGGGGAGATCGAGCAGCGCGGGCTGCTCCCAGGCGAGGAACGTCTCGAGGGGGCGCTGCCCTGTGGTGCCGTGCTCGCGCGTACCCGCAATCTCGCGGACCCAGCGGTCCAGCTCACCCTGCAGCTCGTCGGCAGGCCTTCCGTCCTGCCCCCGGAAGAAGTTGCCCTTCACGTACTTCACGCTCGACTCGACCTTGCCTTTCTTGCGCGGGTCGTAGACGGGGGTGGGGTCGATCTTGAAGCCGTAGTGGCGCGCCAGCTCGCGGTAGCTGCGGTTGAGCGAGGTCCCCTCGCCGACGCCGAACGCTGCGCGGATCACCGCCGACTTGAGGTTGTCGGGCACGACGGTCTACGACGCCGCCCAGCGCCGCGAATGCCTCGACGTGCAGCCGCAGCCAGGTCCGGACGGATTGGTCGAACACGATCCGCGCGAACATGTGCCGGCTGAAGCCGAGCACCATCACGAAGACCCACGCCTTCCGCAGCTTGCCGCTCTGCGGATCCACGAGGTAGCCGACGTAGCCAAAGTCCACCTGCGCGACTTCGCCGGCCCTCGTCTCGACGGGGATCGCCACATCCTCCGGACGGACGCCGGTAGCGGCCTTGATTCGGCGGCAAAGCCGCTTCATCGACGACAGGGTCGCCTTCGCTTCGACGAACGCCGGGTCGTTGAGCCGCAGCCGGTCGTAGATTGCGCGTGGGCCGAGGCCTTTCTCGACCAGTTCCTTGACCTGCTCGGCCCACGCGTCGAGGGATGAGATCTGCTGGGGCGCGAGCTTGCGCGGCAGGCGCTCGTCGATGGCGGCGCGCAATGCGTCGATGCCCGGGAGATCGTCAACGGGGCCGGCAAGGAGTCCTGCTGCTGCGAGGGCTTCCCGGTACTGCCGCTCGGTGTTGGGGCTGATGTCCAGAAGGCGCGCTACCTGCCGGGCGCCGCTGCCCATCCGGTGAAGGCGTACCAGTTCGACAAGCCGGTCCATCTCGATTCTCCGCATGCACACGTGCTGACCCTCGCTCTGGGATGAGCGGGCGAGGATGCACGATGGTCGGCCCCCGAGCGGGTATTGCCGGAGGGCGCCTGGTCGTGTGTTCAGCGGATCAGTTTGGCCGGCCCAGGGGCGATCACTTTGGCCGAACCGGCGGTGATCAGTTTGGCCGGACCACCGGCTCGGGGCCTGCCGCGCCGGCGATCAGTTCTGGTGAGCCGGACCGGATCAGTTTGGCCGACCCGCTCGCGATCAGTTCAGCTGACCCGCGAGCGATCACTTAGCCCGGCCCATCACAGCTTCTCTGTGGAGGGCTCGCTGGCGACTGCAAGCTCACCATGGTCCCCATCCTAGATCAAATCGTCGCGAGGCTGGACCCACCAATCCGGCGAGCAGATTCAGGTCCGCAGGCAATCGCTTGCCAGAAGCCACAGATCCGGCGAGAGCTCCCTGCCTGAGGCGGCTCCAGCCTAGTGGAGCGCATGGGCAACCGTTCTATCGCCGAGTAGAGCAGCGCGGCCGATCGCTCGAAGGACAGGAGCCTGACGAAGGGGCGCTCTGGCATCCTTCTTTGAATGATGAAGATGAGCTTCCACTTCTTCGACGAAGAACGTTCAGATCTAATTCTCCCTCCTTCTGTTTATATATTTTAATTACAATATATATATATGGTCGGAGAAACTGTACGATTCTTCTTCGGCCTAGAGCCGAAGGCAATCGTCGAATCGCAGGATAGTAGGAGATCCCTTCGGATCTTGATCGGGGGACCTTCCCTCGTCCAGCACTTGCCATCTCTCTTGCGCAATAGAAAGAAGGTCTCAGAGCGCAGGATGAGCAGCGTGGGCCAATTGAGGTACCTTGCCCTCGGTCATGCCGTAGAGGCTGGAGGTACCGGATGGCTTCTCGCCCAACTTCGGATGCGTTCTTCTTCGTAGATGTCGCTGTGAAGCGACTTGCCGCAAAGTACGGCATCGACCGCTTCGTCATGGCGGATGCGTTTCACGTCGCCCGCTCAGCACGGCAATTGGCGAAGGTACTGGTCACGCTTCGTACTTGGTCCTCGACCAAGAAGCCGCTCGTACCTGAGAACCTCGTCTACCCGGACGGCGTCCCTCGGGGCGAGGTGGACTGGGAAAGCGTTGCTGACAGATCCTCTGCGTTGCCGTTCTCCCGGCAGAGCCTCGCCGAAGAGGTTCAGAGCGGCTTCAAGACAGTGCTCGACTACATGGAAGGATCCGACGCGCTCTTGGTAGAGGCGGCCGAGTTGATGCAAGAAACCCGCAGGCTGATGGAGCGCACGAGCGCGTTTCGGGAGAAGCTGCAGAACGCGCCTCCGACCCCTCGGCTACTTCAGCAGGTGCGTGAGAAGCTCGACACCGCCGCCGCCCTTTGGGGGCTCTCATGACATGTTTGTGGGTGCCTGAAGGCGTCCCGGCAGGGGTGGGCAGAGTCCTGACAGCTTGAGCATCGCGAGGTTGATCAGCGAGCCGACGTGATGGAAGCCGTGGGCGATCCGGACGAGTAGACGGAGCTG
>DATMSB010000033.1:0-2814 GCA_035565615.1 Vulgatibacter sp.
CGTACCTCGACGAGGCCGCCGCGGCCATCGAGCGTGCCCGCTAGCCGGGCGCGGACGCGCAGATGGAAGCGCCGGGCGAGGGGGGCATTCGAGGCAGGCGCCGCGCCCGACCGGCTCGAGACGCGGCGGCCCGAACCAAGACGACGGCCCGCGGGCGATGCGACCTCCCGGCCCGCTCCGGCGTCAGTTGCCGGGGAGCACCAGGCTGAAGGTGCCGTCCGCCCGGGAAACGGCCTCGCCCACGAGGTGGGGCGGCCCCTCCGCCGCGAGTCGCCACGCCCGCACCAGGGCGCCGGCGACCGGCAGCGTCTCCCCCGTGTCGCCTTCCCACAGCGTCCCGATCACCAGCGCCGGCTCGGGCATGGAGACCTCCTCCTCGGCGTCCGCCACCAGCGGCGCGGAGAGGGGCCGGACGAGCCAGGGGGTCGCCGGGGCCGACGGGCGCAGGACGAGGTCGTAGTTGCCGGGATCGACGGCGAGGTCCCATCTCCCGTCCGCGGACAGGGGCGCGGTAGACGATCTGCCGCCGCCTTCACGGGCGGGGCGCAGCTCGACCGTCCCGCCGGAGACGCCGTCGGCGCTGCCCCGAAAGCGGACGGGCCTCGGGAGCGCCAGGGAGACGGAGGCCGGCCGCTCGGCGACCACGGCGTGGGTCGATTCGCAGGCCCGATCGCCGACCACGACGCAGCCTCCCGCCGCGGCGTCGGCCCCTTCCGGCGGGATCGCCCGGAACCGGTATCGCCCCGGCATCAGCCAGAGCTCGTAGCGCCCCGCCTCGACCTCCCTGCCGGCGCCGGAGCGGAAGCGGATCGAGCTCTCCTCGCCGGCGGGGACCGACTCCGCCGTGACGATCGCGCGGGAGATCGCCTGCCCGCCCACGTCGGAGACGGCGACGAGCACCCGCTCCAGGGCCAGGGCGCCGGGGTTCAAGGCGACGGGGCCGAGGTTCAGATCGCCTTCCCCCTCGACCTTCACCCGGAGCGTCTGCTCGGGGAGGGTGGGGAGGACGGCGTCGAGGGGGCCGATCCGCACCTCGATCTCGTCCCCGGCGGGCGGCGCGAACCGGAGGGTGGACTCCGCGGGGCCGGGGCAGGCGCCGCCCGGCCTCGACCGGAGCTCGAGGCGGGAGGAGAGGGGCGCGCCGCCGGCGGGATCGTAGACGCGGACGAAGGCGCCGCACGCCTGCCGGGGATCTCGCTCGGGATCGATCACGGGGCGCAGGCGCAGGACGCGATCCGCCGGCCACTCGAGGAGCGAGAGCTCCCGCTGCTCGCACCTGGCGAGCTGCACCCGCTTGATGAGCGGCGGCGGGCCGGGGGGATCGGGCTGGAAGGTGAGGGTCCACGCGCCCGGCGGGAGATCCATGGTGAACTCTCCCCTCACGTGGCGTTCGAAGCGCACCTCGTGCCCGGCGATGGAGGCCGGCTCGCCCCTGGCGACGAGCAGCGCCCCTCCGCCTCCCTCGAGGGTGCCGCGCACCGACGAGCGGCAGAGCGAGAAGGCGAGGGGCCCCTCCGCCGGCGGAAAGGAGGCGGGGCCGAGCGGCGACGAGGAGGGGGGGAGCACCTCCCAGGCGATGGTGCCCGCGGGCTCGCCCAGCTCGTGGCAGGTCCCCGCGAAGCAGGCGAGGCCCTCGTCGCAGTCCGTCGGATAGGTGCAGTCGGCGCCCGGGCCGCCGCCGCATCCCGCCAGGAGGAGCAGGAGCGCGAGCGCGAGCGGCCGGATCACGGCAGGCACTCCTGCACGCTCTCCACGAAGACCGTCCAGCCGGTGTGGGTCACCGCCTTCCCTGCCAGGGGGACACGGTTGACCGGGGATCGCCCGGGGTCCGAATCGAAGCCGTCCGAGACCACCGCCTCCACCACCAGCACCTGATCCTCGTACTGGCTGAAGAAGACGTCGAGGCCGTCGCCCGGCGGCGAGCGGATCCCGTCCTGGAAGCCGGTGGTGATCCGCGCCACGCGCACCGGCTCGACGTTCCCCTGCTGGTAGTTCACGAACCAGCGCACCTCGATGGAGTCCTCCTCGTCCATGTCCTCGATTGCCAAGAGCTCGAAGCGCTGCCTCCCGCAGCCGCGCTGGGTGTGGACCACGGAGGCCTCGGGGGATCGGCCCAGGATCCGCGGGGGATCGTCGAGGCCGGAGTCCTCGCCGCCGGGGACCAGCGGCTGGGGGACGAGGCAGGCCGGGAGGAGGAGGCCCGCGGCGACGAGGATGGACAGGGCCCTCACGGCTCCGCTCCCTCGCCCCGCTCGGCCTCCAGGTGCCGGAAGATCGTGCGGGGATCGACGCCCAGATCGCGGGCGGTCTTGGCGCGGTTGCCGCCGTTTCGCTCCAGCACTTCGTTGATGTACCGGCGCTGGAACTCCTCCTTCGCCTGCTGGAGGGGCATCACCGGATCCAGCTTCTCCGGATGCAGCTCCAGATCCGACGCGGAGATCAGCGGTCCGTCGGCGAGCACGACCGCCTTCTTCACCCGGTTCTCGAGCTCGCGGACGTTTCCCGGCCAGGCGTAGCGGCGCATCGCCCCCAGGGCGTCCGGCGTGAACCCGCGGACGGTGGAGCCGAACTCCTTGGCGAAGCCGGCGAGGAACCAGCGCGCCAGCACCTCGACGTCGCTCCCTCGCTCCCGCAGGGGCGGCAGGTGCAGGCTCACCACGTTGAGGCGGTAGTAGAGATCCTCGCGGAAGGTTCCCTTGGCGATGGCCTCCTCGACGTTCTGGTTGGTGGCGGCGATCACCCGGATGTCGATCGGCTCGGGGCGGTTGTCCCCCACCTTCACCACCGCGCGCTCCTGCAGCGCCCGCAGGATCT
>DATMSB010000034.1:0-9145 GCA_035565615.1 Vulgatibacter sp.
GGCGTGATGGTGCCGACCTCGACCGAGCCGAAGCCGAAGGCGAACGCGGCGGGGGCGAGGCCGTCTCCCTTGTCGAAGCCGGCGGCGAGCCCCACCGGCCCGGGGAACTCGAGGCCGAATGCCCGCACCCGCAGGCGCGGATCCGAGGTGGCGAAGAGACGCCGCAGGAGCGCCGCGAGCCACGGGCGCACCGCGACGAAGCGCAGGAAAGCCGACACCAGGCGGTGGGCCCGCTCGGGGTCCAACCGGAAGAGGATCGGGCGGAGGAGGCGGTACATGGCCGTCCAGGCATCTACCGCGAAAACGGGTCGCGTGGGGCCCCATTCGAGGGAATTGACCCGCCGGCGGGCCACGGCCTACACCGCAGCCGTTCCAACTTGCCGGGGGCGACGAGAGCATGAGCGCGATGAGAATCCTTCCCCATCTGATGAAGCGAGGGTTCGTCCGGGTCGGCAGGATCGAGGCGGAGACCCAGCGGATCCTGGGCGGGCTCGCGGCGCGGGGCGAGGCGCAGCTCGGCATGCTGATGGCCCGCGCGCGCAGGAACGACCTCGCCCTCCGGGCGATCGCCCTGCGCCAGGAGGCGGAGCGGCGCGGCCTGGAGGCGTTCGGGAGGCTCGAGGCGTGGGGCGGTCACGCGATCGAGCGCATCGGACTCGCGTCGCAGCGCGACGTCGAGGCGCTGGCGGGGCAGCTCCGCATCCTGGCCGCCAAGGTGGATCGCCTCTCGAGGCGGGAGCGCCAGGGCTGGGAGGGGGATCCGATCGTCCGGCCCCAGAACGTCGCCAACGGCGCCGTCACCGGAAATTGAGCTCTGCCGCGTCGGCCAAGGGGCCGATGTAGGTGCATGTGGGACTCCCATCCCATGGGGGATTGTCCGCCGGGCGGCTCGCCGTTATGTTCCGCGCCGAACTGCCGGGCGGGTGCCCGCTCGGCCGCGGAGGTTCCTTGAGGGTGCGACGACGCTGGCCCGTGCGGATGGCGGGCCTCATTGCGCTGGCGCTGACCGCCTTCGCGCCCCTGCGGGTCGAGCCGGGGGTGAGCCGGGAGCTGCCGCGCTTCGCCCTCGACCCCGAGGTGGAGCGGATCGCGCGCTATCTGGAGCAGCGAGCGCCGGGGAGCATCGAGCCGGAGCTGCGCCGGCAGGTGGCCGTCGCCATCACCGAGGAGTCGCGCCTCACCTCGCTGGATCCGCTCCTCGTCCTCGCCGTGATCGAGGTGGAGAGCGACTTCGTCCCCGACGCGGTGTCCAACGCCAAGGCGAAGGGGCTCATGCAGCTCCGCGACGTCACCATCCGCGAGATCGTCAAGCACGAGGAGCTCCCGGCCAAGTCCGCGCTGGAGGCGCCGGAGGTCGTCGACGTCCGCCTGGGGATCCGCTACCTCGCCATGATGCTCCGCCGCTTCCCCGACCAGGATCGGGCGCTTGCCTCCTGGAACGCGGGCCCTGGCGCGGTGCGGCGGGAGCTGGCGGCGACCGGCCAGGTCCCCGATCGCTGGCTCGCCTTCGCCAGGCGGGTGGATCGGGAGCACCGCCGGCTGCAGGTGCGGTTCAGCAAGGACGACACGCTCCGGCTCGCGCAGGTGGGCGCCGGCGTGGCGAACGCCGCCACGCTGGACTAGCCGCCGCGTTTCGGGTTGTTTGCCCGGCATGGCGATGGCCGTCACCGAGATCTTCTACTCGCTCCAGGGGGAGTCCACCCGGGCCGGGCGCCCCTGCGTATTCGTGCGCTTCACCGGCTGTGACCTGCGCTGCTCCTGGTGCGACACCGCCTACTCCTTCCACGGCGGGACGAGGCGCAGCCGCGAGGAGATCCGGGCGGAGATCGCGAAGCACCCCACCCGTTACGTCACCCTCACCGGCGGGGAGCCTCTCCTGCAGAAGGAGCTCCCCCAGCTCGCCGCGGAGCTCGTGGACGCGGGGTACGAGGTGGCGGTCGAGACCCACGGCCAGGTGCCGTGGGAGGCGCTGCCCCCGGAGGTGATCAAGATCGTCGACGTGAAGCCGCCCGGCTCGGGCGAGCAGGCCACCGAGGCGCACCTGGCGAGGCTCGCCTCCCTCGGGCCGCGGGACGAGCTCAAGTTCGTGGTGGCGTCGCGGGAGGACTTCGCGTGGAGCGAGGCGGTGATCCGCCGCCTCGGCCTCGAGGGGAAGCACGCGGCGCTCCTCTTCTCGCCAGTGTGGGGCGCGGTGGAGTGGAAGGACCTCGCCGCGTGGCTCCTCGCCTCCGGTCTGGACGCGCGGATGCAGCTCCAGCTCCACAAGCTGATCTGGGGGCCGGAGGTGAAGGGCGTCTGACGAGGCCTCGGGGGGCCGGCCGCCTCCGGCGCGCCCATGGGCCCATCGGGCGCGCTCCCGGCGGCGGGGGTTTCCGACAGGGCGATCCTTGACGAAGGGGCCGGTTTCTAGTGGGCTAAGGGTCGGTATCTGCTGCCAAACATTCGCCCCGAGTCCGAATTGTTCTTCCTCGATCCGTCCCTGACTCGACTCGACGCGACCCGCGAATCGGTGGCCTCCATCGCGGAGTCGGTCAACCACCCCCACGTCGGGGTCCCGGGCCGCGAGGCGCAGCCCACCTCCGGCTTCGTGGTCGGGCTGCGCAACGAGGACGGCACCTACGCGATCTACGTCTACCTCTGGCTCACCCGGACCCGCGAGTCGGTGATCTACGGCATGAACGATCGCCGCCTCCACGCCGACGAGTATGCGGCGGCGCAGAACGAGGCCTTCCAGTTCTGCGAGTCCATGGGCTTCATCATGGAGGGCCTGGGCTACCGCAACCTCGCGCCCGAGGTCCAGGAGGAGCTGCTCGCCAAGCTCCCGCCGTTCCAGCAGGCGCCGGCCCCGAACCAGCTCGAGGGGAGCCCCACCCTGCAGGCTGCCCACGCGGGACCCTCCATGAACTCCCAGCTCGTGGCCGCCGCCACCCCCGGCCCGGAGGTGCCCATCGAGCTCCTCGAGCCCGCGCCGGAGAGCGCCGAGCCCGTCGACACCAGCCGCCTCGCCCGGCTCCTCGCCAGCTTCTGAATCTCCGAGAAGAACCCATGCGTCGCCTCCTCCCGCTCCTCGCCATCGCCCTCGCCGGATGCGCCACCGTGTCCGCCAAGGATCGGCAGCAGGCGGCCTCGCACTTCGAGATCGCGTCGACGGCGCTGATGGGAGGCGATCCGCGCACCGCCCTCGCCGAGGTGGAGCAGGCGCTGAAGCTCGACCCCAAGGATCCGGAGATCCACCACCTCCACGGCCTGCTCCTCCACATGTACTTCGGGGAGCTGGACGCGGCGGCGGGCGCCTACCTGCGGGCCATCGCGCTCAAGCCCGGCTTCTCCGAGGCCAAGGTGAACCTGAGCGCGCTCTACCTTGCGACCAACCGCTGCGAGCTGGCGGTGCCCCTGCTCGAGGAGGCGCGGCGCGATCTGCTCTACCGGGAGCCCTACCTCGCCGAGAACAACCTGGGCTGGTGCAAGTACCAGCTCGGGGACTCGGAGGGCGCGCTGCGCCACCTGCGCGCCGCCATTTCCATCAACCCCGGCTTCTGCCTCGGCTACCGCAACCTGGGCGAGATCATGGAGAACCAGGGGCGGATGGACGAGGCCCTGCGCTTCGTGGAGAAGTACGCGAAGAGCTGCCCCGACGTCGCCGACGCGGAGCTGCGCCGCGGCCTGCTGCTGCTCGAGCGGGGCCGCACCGCGGAGGCGAGGACGGCCTTCGTCGCGTGCAGCGAGAAGGCCAAGGACGAAGACCTCGCCGGCGAGTGCATCCGCCACGCCGAGCTGATCCCAGGGAGCTGATTTGGAGAGCTTCGGTCGCTACCTCGTGCAGCAAAGGGAGCTGCGTGGCTTGACGGCCGAGGACGTGGTTCGGGTGACCAAGCTGTCGCCGGTGGCCGTGCGCTCGCTGGAGAGCGACCGCTTCGATCAGCTCCCGGGCCGGACGTTCGTGGTGGGCTACCTGCGCGCGTACGCCACATGCGTGGGCCTCAACCCCGACGAGGTGGTGCTCCGCTGGGAGGAGCACGTGGGCTCGATGCCGCCTTCGGCGGAGGACGAGGCGCCGCGCATGAGCCTCAAGGGCGCCGCCGGGCCGATGCCCATCCGCTGGGTCTTCGCCGGCGCCATCGCCGCCGTGGCGGGCGTCGCCCTCTGGCTGATCCTGGGGTGATGTTCCGCGCCTCGCTCGCCTCGGCCCGCCGCGATCCGGGCGCCGGGTGTGCGTCCTCCGGCGCGGCGCCGGCCATCGCCGGCGGCGACCCGGAAGGCGTGCGCGTCGCCTGCGGCGGGCCGCCGGCCGCCGTCGTCGGAGCCGTTGGCGATGGGATCGAACGGGGGAGGGGACGGTGAAGGGCCCCGAGGTGCGCGCCGAGGCGATCGTCCTCGGTGTCGTCGACTACGGCGACTCCGATCGGGTGGTGACCCTGCTCACCCGCGAGCGGGGCAAGGTGCCGGCCTTCGCCGCCGGCGCCCGCAAGTCCAGGCGCCGCTTCGCCGGGGCCCTCGAGCCCTTCACCCGCCTCGGCGTGCGGCTCTCGGAAGGGAAGGGCGAGCTCTTCTTCCTCTCTTCCTGCGAGGTGCTCGCCGCCCACGCCGGCCTGCGGGAGGATCTCGCTCGCATCGGCCACGCGGGCTACGCCGCCGAGCTCTGCCGCGAGCTCTGCCGCGAGCGCGAGCCGCACCCCGATCTCTTCGACCTCCTCGCCGGCTACCTGGCGGGCCTCTGCGACCGCCCCGCGCGCTCCGAGGATCTCCTCGCCTTCGAGCTGGGCGCCCTGCGCCACGCCGGCTTCTCGCCACGCTTCTCGACCTGCGCGATGTGCGGCGCCGACGTCGCGGGGGGCGCCGTCTTCGATCCCGCCCACGGCGGCGTCCTCTGCTCCGCCTGCGCGCCGTTCGCCCAGCACGGCAGCGTCCGCGCCGCCGCCCCGGCCCTCGCCGCGGCGCTCGCCCTGCACGCGTCGGCGCCGTTCGCACTGCCCGACTCGGCCGATCCCCGTGCGCTCGGCCAGGCGAGGGCGCTGGTGCGCACCTTCTCCCGCAACGTGATCGGCAAGCGCCTGCGCGCCCTCGACTTCCTCGAGCAGATCGGCGTCGAGGGCTGAGCGCCGCCGCGGCGATCAGAGCTTGAGGCGGACGAAGACGAACTCGGGGATGGCGCGGATGATCGCCATGATGGGCCGCCAGAAGAAGGGCAGGTAGACCACGCCCCGGCGGCGGACCATGGCGCGGAAGATGCCGCGGCCCACCTGCCGGGCACTCGCGAAGAGCGGGCCCTTGGGCACGTGGGCGGTCATGGGCGTGTCGACGAAGCCCGGCTTGACGGTGACGAGGGCCACGTTCGACGCGTGCAGCCGGTTGCGCAGGCCGCTGCAGAAGGCCGTGAGCGCCGCCTTGGCCGCGCCGTAGACGTAGTTGCTCTGCCGGCCGCGGTCGCCGGCCACCGAGGAGATCACGGCGATGACGCCTGCGCGCCGCGTCTCGAAGCGGTTGGCGAGGTGGGTGAGGAGCGACGCCGCCGAGAGGAAGTTGGTGCGGAAGTCGGCCTCGACCCGCACGAAGTCGGCTTGGGCGGCGGCCTGGTCGGTGAGGACGCCGTGGGCGACGAGGGCGCCGTCGAGGCCGCCGAGGCGCAGCTCCGCCTGGTCGAGGAGCGCCTGGTGGCGCTCGATGTCGTTGAGGTCGAAGGCCTCGATCTCCACCTGGGACGCGCCGCGCACCCGCAGGTCGGCGGCGACGGCCTCGAGGCGCTCGGGGCTGCGCGCCACCAGGAAGAGCCGATCGCCCTTGGAGGCGAAGCAGCGCGCCGTCTCCTGCGCGATGGCGGAGGTGGCCCCGAGGATCACGATGCGTCTCATCTGTCGTCTCCATTCACTCGGCGCCAGAAGCTCGAGGAGAAGGCGGGGTCGACGAAGGGGCGGAACTCGTCCAGCTTCGGGAAGGAGCGCCGGAAGGTGTCGGCGGACATGCGCGCGTCCTTGGCGGGGTAGATGGCCCCGCCGCTCTCCCGCACGATCCGGTCGAGTCGATCGAGGAGCGAGAAGGTCGGCTCGCCCCGGTTGCGGAAGTCTAGGGCGAGGGTGATCCCGGGCCGCGGGAAGGAGAGCATCCCGGGCGACCGCAGCGGCCCGAACGTCTTGAGGACCACCAGGAACGAGCCCTCCCTGGAGCGCGCGATCTCCGCGAGGATGGGGCCGATGGCGCCGCTCCCCATGGGCACCACGCACTGCCACTGCAGGAAGCCGCGCTTTCCGTAGATGCGGTTCCAGTCGTGGATGGTGTCCAGGGGGTAGAAGAAGGGATCGATGGTGGTGATTCCGGCCTTCACATTGCGTAGCTGCTTGCGGTAGATGACGAAGTTGAACGCCCGCACGGTGGTCGGGTTCAGGACCCACCCCGGGGCGTCCACGGGCACCGCCAGCTCGAGCGGCCTGCGCAGCGTGGGCATCCCGCCGGGAATCGGCGCGGCGTGGTTGCCGCGGAAGTAGATCCCGCGGCCCAGGTTGCGCCCGGTGGCGAGGATGTCGATCCAGGCCACGGTGTAGAGGTAGTCCCGCTCGGACGCCGCGTTGAGCTCGTAGAACTCCTCGAGGCCGCCGAAGCGGATGGTCTCCGCCTCGATGAACGGGTTGTGGATCCGCTTGAGCTGCACCTCGGCCCAGGTGAGGAGGCCGGTGAGGCCGAGGCCGCCGATGGTGGCGCGGAAGTGGTCGGAGTTCTTGTCGGGCGTGCACAGCAGCCGGGCTCCGTCGCTGCGCAGCAGCTCGAAGGCGCGCACGTGCCTGCCGAAGGTCCCGTCGGCGAAGTGGTTCTTGCCGTGGACGTCGTTGGCGATGGCGCCGCCCAGGGTGACGAACTTGGTCCCCGGCGTCACCGGGAGGAACCAGCCCTGGGGCACGGCGAAGTCGAGGATCTCGGCGAGGGTGACGCCCGCCTCGCAGCGCAGCACCCCGGTGGCCGGATCGAACGAGATGAAGCGGGAGAGGCCGCGGGCCGCCAGCAGGGTGCCGCCGTCGTTGAGGCAGCTATCGCCGTAGCTGCGACCCAGGCCGTAGGGCAGCACCTTCCCCGAGACCTGCGGGAAGGGATCGGTGCGCCACCGTACGGCTCGGACCTCCTGCGTCGCTCGGGGGAAGCGCCCCCAGGATTCGAAACCGACCGCTCGCGTCACGAAGCTCTCGAAGCGAAGACCCAGATCGGAGGCACTCTACCCCAGGTCAAGCGGGTCCGGACAGCGCGTAGACGATCGCCACCACGACCGCGAGGCCGGCGGCGCCGTTGATCACGAAGGGGGGATCGGTGATCAGCGCCTCGGTGGGGCTGCTGGCGCGGGTGGCCTTCACGATGAGCCCGTGGAACCGGAAGATCCCGAAGGCAGGGAAGGGGACGGTGAGGGCGAGCCAGTACCCGAAGCGCCCCGTGGTCCCGGGGGCGACCGTGTAGAGGAGGTAGCTCGCCAACGCCAGGATCCCGGCGAGGACGAGGGCCAGGTCGAGGCGGGGAAGGGTGTAGCCCCCGAGGGCCTTGCGCGCGGCGGTGCCGTCGTGCCCGGCGCCCTGGGCGGCCAGGATCTCGTGCTTGCGCTTGCCGAAGCCCATGTAGAGCGCCAGGGCGAAGGTGCAGACGAAGATCCAGGGGCTGGGTGCCACGCCGATGGCGAAGGCGCCCGCCGCCACCCGGAGCACGAAGCCGGTGGCGATGACGCCCACGTCGACGAAGGCGATCTTCTTCAGCCTCCACGAGTAGGCCACGTTCATCGCCAGGTAGAAGGCGAGGATGAGGGCCACCTCGATCCCGAGGAGGAGCGCGCCGCCCACGGACGCCAGCGCGAGCACCACCGCCGCGAACGAGGCGAGCCCCATGGGGAGCTTGCCGCTGGCGATGGGGCGGAGGCGCTTGACCGGATGGCGCCTGTCGCTCTCCACGTCGAGGACGTCGTTGCCCAGGTACACGGCCGACGCGGTGAACGAGAAGAGGAGGAAGGCGGCCGCCGAGCGGAGGAGCAGCGACGGGTCGTCGAGCTTGTGGGCGAAGATCAGCGGCGCGAAGAGGAAGCCGTTCTTCACCCACTGGTGGGGGCGCATGCCGGCGACGAGCCACCGCAGGCGGGAGGCGAAGGTGGGGCTCGCGCCGTCGAGCACGATCGCGCCCGCCGCCTCTCGGGCCTCGTCGCCGAGCTGTCGTTCCGTCGTGTGCATGTCCGGTCGGGCCGTCCTCCCGTGGCTGGTCATGGTAGTCCGAAGGCGCTGGCCCGGTCTCGAGGGGCGTCCCCACGTTCGGGGCGGCGGCGCCCGCTCCAAGACCTCACGCGAGGAGCGCATGGAGGACGCCCTCCTCCCCGAAGTCGCGAAAGGCCGCGGTGGCGCCGCAGGCGAGGAGCTGCGCGGGACCGAAGGAACCCGTGCCGACGCCGATGCACTCCGCGTCCATGGCCCGGGCCGCCGCCACGTCCTTGGGCGTGTCGCCGATGATCACCACCCGGCACGCCGAGAGCGGCACGCCCAACCGCTCGGCGCCCCGCTCGGCGCCCCGGCGGATGAGCAGGGCGCGATCCTCGTGGTCGCAGCCGAAGCCGCCGAACGCGAAGGCGTCGTAGATCCCCACCCGCTCCAACTTGAGCCGGGCCCCGTCGCGGACGTTGCCGGTGCCGAGGCCCACCGCCACCTCCGGCCGGGCGAGTGCGCGGTCCACCGCCTCGCGCATGCCCCGGTGCAGGCGGTAGTACGGCGCGGTGGCCACCTCCTCCTCGAGGACCTCGAGGTAGGCGGGGAGGAAGGCGTCGATCTCCGCGTCGCCGTGGGGGAGGTCGCTGCGGCGCAGCGCCGTGCGGACGATGGCGCGATCCGTCATCCCGTCGAAGGGGAACGCGAAGGCGCCCGGCCGCTCGCCGAAGGTGCGGGCGAACGCGCGCTCGATGGCGCGGCGGCCGCTGCCCCCGGTGGACACCAAGGTCCCGTCGACGTCGAAGAGGAGCACGGTAGGTCGCATGGACTCTCGTAGGTTGGGGTGGGGGCGCGGCGCCTTCAGGAGCCGAAGAGGGCGTCGACGTACTCGTCGGGATCGAACGGACGGAGGTCGGCGAGCGATTCCCCGATGCCGATCAGGCGCACTGGGATCTTCAGCTCGTCGCAGACCCCGATCACCACGCCGCCCT
>DATMSB010000035.1:0-26369 GCA_035565615.1 Vulgatibacter sp.
GGTAAGCGTTCACGGCCCTCCACAGGAAGGTCGCTCGGGTGGGGATCGACAAGCGGATCGGATCTTGATCTAACCTGGGTGTGCAGCCCGCCGATCCTAGAGACCAGCGCATCGCAGAGCTGGAGCGCCTCGTGGCGCAGCTCATCGCGGAGAACCGCGAGTTGAAGGCACGGCTGGACATGAACTCCTCCAACTCCTCGAAGCCGCCGTCCTCGGACGGGCCTGGAGTCTCCCGTGGGGAGAAGCCGAAGACGGGACGCCGACGCGGTGGACAGCCGGGGCACAAGGGCAGTCGGCGGAGCCTGCTCCCTCCCGACAAGGTGGACGCGTTCATCGAATCTAGGCCCGAAGCATGCGGCCGTTGCAGCAAGGTGCTCTTCGGCGACGATCCCAATCCACGCCGGCGGCAGATCGTCGAGCTTCCCCCGGTGGCGCCCCACGTCACCGAGGTCGTGTACCACGCGCTCTGCTGCCCGGACTGCGGCATGGTGACCCGTGCGCCGGAGCCTCCTGGCCTCCCCCGAGGGGCGTTTGGCCCGCGGCTGCTCTCCATCGTCACGCTCCTCACAGGCAAGTTCGGCGTCTCGAAGCGCGGTGCGCGCGAGTTCCTGTCGGACGTCCTTGGCGTCAACCTGGCTGTCGGTTCGATCAGCAAGGCGGAGGCGATCGTCTCCGATTCTGTCGCGGCGGCGGTCGAGGAGGCGCGCGCCTACGTCCGCGCCCAGCCCTCGGCCAACTTGGACGAGACTGGCTGGCGCGAGGCAGCCCAGCGTGCCTGGCTCTGGATCGCCACGACGGCCCTCGTCGCGGTCTTCACGATCTCGCGAAGCCGCGGCAGTCACGTCGCCAAGGAACTTGTTGGAGAAGGCTTCCAGGGGATCGTCTGCAGCGATCGCTGGTCGGCCTACACGTGGCTCTCGCTCGAGCAGCGGCAGATCTGCTGGGCGCATTTGAAGCGCGACTTCAAGGGGCTCTCGGAGCTCGAGGGGCCTGGCGCGGCGATCGGAGCCGCCTTGCTTGCCGAGACCGAGCGGATGTTCAAGTGGTGGGCACGTGTCCGGGACGGGACCCTCCAACGAGACAGATTCCAACGTCGAATGCGAGCGGTTGAGCGCAAAGTTGGCGATCTTCTCGTCGAGGGAGAGGTGTGCCCGGACGCCAAAGTCGCCGGGATGTGCCTGAAGATTCGCTCTGTCGAGTCGGCGCTCTGGACGTTCGTGACCACCGAGGGCATCGAGCCGACGAACAACCTCGCGGAGCGGGACCTCCGCCGGGCGGTGCTCTGGAGGAAGAGCTGTTTCGGGACCGACAGCGAGACCGGGAGCCGCTACGCCGAACGCATTCTCACGACCACCAAGACCCTTCGGAAGCAGGACCGGCATGTTCTCGAATTCCTCACGCAGTCCGTGGAAGCAGCGATTCGCGGAGTGCCCGGGCCCTCTCTTCTCCCGACGACTACGCCGGTAGCCGCGGCAGCCTAAATGGAGACGCGTGAACAGTTACGTTAAAGGCGTTGCGTTCATTCGCATTGTTCCTTCTCCGATCGTTCATTGCAGAAAAAGAGATGTCGCCACTTTCAGGGATAGAATCTCCTAACTCGAGGGCGGCTCAACCGACATCATCACACAGGCTTGGGTCCCTCTTTCGGTACAGACGCATGAGGAGGTGAATTTCCTGCAAATATTTTTTGAAATTTTTTTAAGCAGTAAAATTGCGCCATTACAGCTTTTCAGCGGAATGCGTCTCGACACGAGCCACGAAAACGCTTGGGGCCGTCGTGGGACGTCAGGGGTGACCACTCGGCCCAAACCCGCCGAGAGAGCGACCGGACTCGTCGAACAGCGCGGCCTGAAGCGTGGCTTCCTCGCCAACCTCTAGCCGGACTTCGCTGGGATCGACCTGAAGTCGCGGAGGAGGGGCTTCGCCGTCGCACTCTGCGCACGAGCCCGGAAGGAGGAGGACGAGCTACACGGCAGCGATTGAATGCAACCTGGCGAATGGACCTGGTGCACGTCCCATTCGATCCTCCCGAGGTGTTTGCCCTGCGCTCCGGTTCGCCGGAGCGCAGCAGCTTTCCTACGGTACGCGATCGCAACGTTTCGGAAAGCCCGCGAGCCTGGCTCACGGCGGCCTGAGCGTTGGACACACAAGGCAAACAAGCCTACGACGGTGCGTGAGGATCGTCGACCTGGCAGGCTACCGCTGCCTCAGCAGCCGCGGGCCGGCCGCAGCCTGGCGCTACGCCTTCTTCGTCTTCATCAGCAGGTTGCGGGCCGCGGTGCGGACCGCCTGGGGCACGTTGCGGTTGTCCTTGAGATCCTTGAGCTCGTTGAGCCGAACGTGGGGAAGGAAGCGCAGCGCGGTGGGGAGCGGCGTCTTCGGGTTGCGCACCAGGTTCAGCTTCACCTGGTAGATCTTGATCCAGTCGCGGTTCGTGTAGATCACCCGCAGCACGTCCTCGTGGACCGTGCGCGAGTTGGTCAGCATCAGGATCTCGCCCTCGGTGATCCGGGGGCTGCTCGCCGCCGCCACGCAGACCAGCTTGTTGGTGTCGCGCAGGAGGATCCCCCGCGCCTCCTTGTTCCCCAGCGTCGCCAGCTTGATCTTCTGCGCCACGCTCATGTTCGTGATGCGCTGGGTGAGAGTCTCCCGCCGCTTCTCCTCGATGGGGGGAGCGCCGTCCTCGAGGTCGCTGGCCAGCTCCGCCGCGAACTCCGCGAGCACCTCGTCGGCGGTGTCGCCGGGATCCAGCGGCGGGACGTCGCCGTGGATGCGCCGGTGCGACTCCACCAGGGCCGGCACGTCGCCCAGGTAGATGCCCGAGCGGATGGCGAAGTCGGCGACGTTGTCGCGGATCGCGGGCGAGATCCGGCTCTCCACCAGGAGGGCCCGCAGGATCCCCTCGTCCCGCAACAGGCGGAGCTGGTTCTGCGAGATGAGCTCGGCGATCCTGGGCGAGGCCCGCCGCGCCACGTTGGCGATCGCCTCGTCCGGCGTGGCCTGGTTGAGGACGATCAGCTCCGCGAGCTTGTCGTTCTCCGCGACGCGATCGGCCCACCATGAGAGCACGACCGGCGGCACGGTGTCGTCGCGCAGCCCGGTGAGCGAGAGACGATCGGGGAGCGCGTCGGCACTGGCGAGGGCCTGGGCGCGGATGCCCTCGTCGGGATCGAACGAGAGCAGGTAGAGCATGCAGACGGCGTCGTGGGGCGAGGTGGGGACGAGCATCTTCGCCCCCATGTTGCGGATCGGCAGCGGCGCCGCGGGGTCGACGTGCTTGCGGATGACCGGCGCCAGCACCTCCGCGGTGATATGGGGTCCCTCCGCCCCGACGGCCTCGACGATCACGCGCCCTGCCCTCCCCTGCGCGAAAACCAGCGGTGCCGGATCTTGCCCAGGATCTTGTTGATCGGGTTGGACCGACGGAGGAAGGGGATCACCGGCCGCCGCCGGATCCCCAGGGAGTCGATGGTGGAGAGGAGCCGCTGGTTCCCGGGATCGATGGCGAGGCCTCGCCGCAGCTCCCGGATCGCCCGTTCCTTGCGGAAGGTGGCCAGGTACACCAGGGCGAGGCGCCACAGCGCGTCCGGATCCTCTCCGCCCCGGCGGATCGCCTCGTCGCAGAACGCCACCCCCTTGAGCTCGTCCCTCGCCACGAAGGTGAGGGTGAGGCCGAGGCGGGAGAGCACCCGCGGATCGCTCCCGCCCAGGCGCTGCGCCTCCCTGTACGCCGCGTGGGCCGCGATCCGATCCCCTCGGTCGTAGGCGGCGTCCCCTTCGGCGAGGTACTCCTCGAGCGTTCGCTCCGCCTCGGGAGCGGTCGGATTCGGGTATGGGACGGCATCCGGCACGGCCGCACTATGCAGCAGGCCCGCCCCGCCAGCAAGTCAGCGGTTGCGGTCGAAGATGATCCGGAGGCCCTGGAGCGTGAGCTTCTCGTCGACCTCGGAGATGGCCTCGGAGACCGCCGCGACCAGAGGGGCGAGTCCGCCGGTGGCCACCACCTTCGGGGTGGGCCCCTCCAGCTCGCGGGCGAGGCGACCGCAGAGACCGTCCACCATGGAGGCGTATCCGAAGAGGATCCCCGACTGCATCGAGGCGACCGTGTTCTTGCCGATGGCCCGGGACGGCCGGTCTAGATCCACCCGCGGCAGCCGGGAGGCGTTGCGGCTGAGCGCCTCCACCGAGATGCGGATCCCGGGGGTGATCGCGCCGCCCAGGTACTCGCCGTTGCGGGTCACCACGTCGAAGGTGATGGCGGTGCCGAAGTCGACGACGATGAGCGGCCCCGGCCAGCGCTCGTAGGCGGCCACGGCGTTGACGATCCGATCGGCCCCCACCTCCCGGGGGTCGTCGTAGAGGATCGGCATCCCCGTCTTCACCCCGGGCCCGACGAAGAGCGGCCTGGTGCCGAAGTACCGGGTGCTGGTCCGCTCCAGGGTGTGCTGGAGCGGCGGCACCACCGACGACACCACCACCGATCGGATCCGCTCCGGCTCCACCCCCCGCTCCCGCAGCGCCAGCAGGCAGAGGAGGCCCCACTCGTCGGAGGTGCAGTGGGGGTGGGTCTCGAGGCGGAACTGCTCGACGAGGTTCCGCCCGTCGAACGCGCCCACGACGGTGTTGGTGTTGCCGACGTCTATGGCCAGGAGCATGGCGTCCTCGATCACTCCGAGAGGCGCAGGGACACGACGTCCCCGCTCACGAATCGATGCACGGCGCCGCCTTCGTCCCGGACGAGGAGCGCGCCCCCCTCGTCGATCTCCTCCGCGACCCCCTCGAGGACCTCGTCGGCCTCGGAGAGGCGCACCGGATGGCCCAGGATCGACGAGAGCTCGCGGTAGCGGGCGCGGACGGGCTCGAAGCCCTCCGCCTCGAACCGGTCGAGCCAGGCCTCCAACCTGCCGAGGAGGGCGGCGGCGATCGCCGCGCGGCTGACGGTGTACCCCAGCTCCAGCCGCATGCTGGTGGCGAGATCCCGCACACCCTCTGGAAAATCCTCCAGGGTGGCGTTCACGTCGATCCCGATCCCGGCGACGATGAAGTGGATCCGGCCCGCGTCGGCGGCGAGATCGAGGAGGATCCCGGCGATCTTCCGATCTCCGACCACCAGGTCGTTGGGCCACTTGATGCCTGCGTCCACGGAGAACTCGCGCAGCGCCTCCGCCGTGGCGACCGCGACCACGAACGCCAACTCGGGCGCGCGCTGGGGCGGGAGGTCGGGCCGGAGGATCACCGAGAGGTAGAGGTTCACCCGGGCCGGGCTCGCCCACGACCGGCCCCGTCGGCCCCTGCCGGCGGTCTGCTTCTCCGCGGTGACCACCTCGCCGTGGGCCGCGCCGCCCTTGGCGAGGCGCATGGCCTCGTCGCTGGTGGAGGGGAGCTGCGCGTGGTGGTGGATGGCCCAGCCCAGCTCCCGGGTGGCGAGCCGGGCGGTGATCTCCGCCGGCTCCAGGCGATCCGGCGTGGAGACGAGGCGGTAGCCGGTGCGGGCCTGGGACTCGATCTCGTAGCCCCGGCGCCGCAGCACCTCGATCGCGTGGTAGACCTCCGCCGGGCGCAGATCCAGCTTTCCGCCCAGCACGTCGGCGGCGATGCCCTCCCCTTCGGCCTCCGTCAGGAAGCCGAGGACCAGGTCGGCGGCGCTCGCTCCTCGATCGTGCATGGGTGGCGGAGGAGTCTATCCCGATCGGGCGGGCAAGTCGCCGGGGGCTCGCCGGATCAGGCGAGGTTGAACGAGATGTCCACCGCCCGGGCCTGGTGGGTGATGGCCCCGGCGCTGACGAAGTCGGCGCCCGTCGCGGCGAGGCGGCCGAGGCGCTCCAAGGAGACGCCGCCGGAGACCTCGACGAGGGCCCTGCCCGCGACGGCGCGGACGGCCTCGGCGATCGCCTCGTCCGACATGTTGTCGAGGAGGATGACGTCGGCGCCCGCCGCCACCGCCGCCTTGGCCCCCTCCACGTCCACCACCTCCACCTCGATCTTGGTGAGCAGCGGCGCACGGCTGCGGGCCCGGGCGACCGCCTCCTCGATGGAGCCCACCGCCGCCAGGTGGTTGTCCTTGATGAGCACGCCGTCGTGCAAGGCGAAGCGGTGGTTGCGCGCGCCCCCCGCCCGCACCGCCTCCTTCTCCAGGGCGCGGAACCCCGGCAGGGTCTTGCGGGTGTCCAGGAGCTGGAGGCGGGTGCCGGCGAGCGCCTCCACCCAGGTGCGGGTGAGGGTCGCCACGCCCGAGAGGCGCTGGAGGAAGTTGAGGGCGGTGCGCTCGCCGGTGAGGAGCGCGCGGATCGGCCCCTCCACGGCGCCGAAGGCGATCCCCGGCTCGATCACCCGCCCCTCCTCCACGAAGAACGAGACCCGGCAGCGGGGATCCACCGCGAGGAAGGTCCGCGAGGCCGCCTCCGTGCCGGCGAGGACCATCCGCTCCTTGCAGAGGAATTCGCCGCGGCCCTCGGCGTCGGCGGGGATCAGCGCCTCGGAGGTGAGATCCCCGGGGCCGACGTCCTCGGCCAGGGCGAGATCGATGAGCCGGTCGAGCGAGTCCATCTTCCGTCCTCGTCGCGCCGCGGCGCTCGTACCGCCGCGGCCGCTTCGCCAGAGCCCTCGGGAGGAGGGCCCTCGTTCCCTCTGGAGCGAGCGCCCCTTCAGCCCCTGGAGATCCGGGCCAGGTTGTCGCGCACCTTCTCGAGCCGCGCCCCGGTCTCCCGGGCCAGGGCGCGATCCTTCTCGATCACCTCGGGCCGGGCCTTCGCCACGAAGCCCGGGTTGCCGAGGCGCTTCTCGATCCGCTCCAGGTCGGTGGCGAGCTTCTCCGCCTCCTTGCGGAGCTTGGCCAGGAGCTCCTCCCGATCCACGAGCCCGCCGATGGGCAGGCGCAGCTCCACGCCCCGGACCAGCACCGCGGGGCTGTCCTCGGGCCAGGCCTCCTCCCGGGGGATGAAGCGCCTCACCTTGGCGAGGCGCTGCAGCCACCCGGCGCGCTCCCGCAGCCACGCGCCGGTGGCCGGGTCGGCGGCGAAGTGGAGCTCCACCTCGGCGGACTCGGGCACCGACAGATCGACGCGCAGCGAGCGCACGGCCTGGACGATCTCGATGAGAGTGTCGAAGCGATCGGCCTCGGCGTCGGCCATCCGATCCGGATCCGGCGTCGGGTAGGCGGCGATCATGATCGAGTCGGGATCGCCGGGGAGCCGGGGGAGCTTCTGCCAGATCTCCTCGGTGACGAAGGGCATCATCGGGTGGAGCAGCCGCAGGGAGCCGTCCAGCACGTCGCGCAGCACCCGGGCGGACGCGGCCTTCTCCTCGGGGGAGCCCTCGTAGAGCCGGGGCTTCACCAGCTCGATGTACCAGTCGCAGAGCTCGTGCCAGATGAACTGGTAGACCCGCGACGCCGCCTCGTTGAAGCGGAACGACTCGAGGGCGGCGATCACGTCGGCCGAGGCGCGGTGGTAGCGGGTGAGGATCCAGCGATCGGCGTCGGAGATCCGCGACTCGTCGAGGGGCTGCAGGGTGTCGACCGCCGACATGTGCAGGAGCGAGAAGCGGGCTGCGTTCCAGATCTTGTTGGCGAACGCCTTGTAGCCGGCCACCCGATCCAGGGCGAGCTTGATGTCGCGTCCCTGGGCGGTCATGGCCGCCAGGGTGAAGCGCAGGGCGTCGGCCCCGTACCTGGCGGTGACGTCGAGGGGATCGATCACGTTCCCCTTCGTCTTGGACATCTTCTCGCCCTTCTCGTCTCGGACCATCGCGTGGAGGAAGACGGTCTCGAAGGGCACCTTCCCCATGAAGTGCAGGCCCATCATCATCATCCGGGCCACCCAGAAGAAGATGATGTCGAAGCCCGTCTCCATGACGGAGGTCGGATAGAAGGTCTCGAGGGCCTTGGTCTTCTCGGGCCACCCCAGGGTCGAGAACGGCCAAAGGGCCGAGGAGAACCAGGTGTCCAGCACGTCCTCGTCCTGGCGGAGCTCCTTCGACCCGCAGGTGGTACACGCGGACGGCGCCTCCCGGGCGACGACGACGTGGTCGTTCTCGCAGTACCAGGCGGGGATGCGATGGCCCCACCAGAGCTGGCGGCTGATGCACCAGTCGTGGATGTTGCGCATCCACGCCATGTAGGTGTTCGTCCAGGTCTCGGGGACGAACACCGTCTCGCCCCGCTCCACCGCCTCGATGGCGGGCTTGGCCAGCGGCTCGATCTTCACGTACCACTGCGGGGAGAGCCACGGCTCCAGCACCGTGCCGCAGCGCTGGCACCGGCCGAGCGGGAGAAGGTGCTCCTTCTCACCCCGGGCGAGCCCCGCCTCCGCGAGCTTCTCCTTCACCGCGGCCCGGGCCTCGAACCGGTCCATCCCCGCGAAGGGACCGCCGTTCTCGTTCAGCTTCGCGTCGGCGGTGAGGACGTTGATCGTCTCGAGGCCGTGGCGCTTGCCCACCTCGAAGTCGTTGAAGTCGTGCGCCGGCGTGATCTTCACGGCGCCAGTGCCGAAGGCCGGATCGACGAGGATGGCGTCGGCGACGATCGGGAGCTCGCGGTCGACGAAGGGATGCTTCACCTTCTTGCCGATCAGGGCCTTGTAGCGCTCGTCGTCGGGGTGCACCGCCACCGCCGTGTCGCCGAGCATGGTCTCGGGGCGGGTGGTGGCCACCACGATCTCGCCGCTGCCGTCGGCGAGGGGGTAGGCGAACTCGAAGAGCTCGCCCTTGGCGCCCTCCTCGTGCTCGACCTCGAGGTCGGAGAGCGCGGTGTGGTCGTTCGGGCACCAGTTGATGAGGCGGTTCGCCCGATAGATCAGCCCCTCCTCGTAGAGGCGGACGAAGACCTCGCGCACCGCCACGGAGAGCCCCTCGTCCATGGTGAAGCGCTCGCGCTCCCAGTCGAGGCTGGCGCCCAGCACCTGGAGCTGCCTGGTGATGCGATCGCCGTACTTCTCCTTCCACGCCCATATGCGAGCGAGGAACGCTTCGCGTCCGAGGTCGTGGCGGGAGAGCCCCTCCGTCTTCTTCAGCTCCCGCTCGACGATCATCTGGGTGGCGATGCCCGCGTGATCCACCCCGGGCAGCCACATGGCGTTGAATCCGCTCATCCGCTTCCAGCGGATGAGGATGTCCTGGATCGTGGTCCCCACCGCGTGGCCCATGTGGAGGGAGCCGGTGACGTTCGGCGGGGGGATCACGATGGAGAAAGGCGGCTTCTCCGACTCGTCGTCCGCGTGGAAGTGGCCGCGCTCGAGCCAGTAGCGGTACCACCGCTCCTCGACGTCGCCCGGCTCGTAGCCCTTGGGAAGCTCTGGGGTGGGTGCGCTCATGACCGGCGGAGAAATGCCAGCCTCGCGCCCATCAAGCAAGGGTCAATCAGGCGCCGCCGCCCCCCCGGCGCTCGCGGATCTGCCGCTCGACCTCGGAGCGGAGGATCTCCTCGGCGAGCTGGGGGACCACCTCCCAGGCGATCCGCTCGATGGCGTCCTTGGCGATGGCGGCGATCCGCTCCCGCACGATCGCCTCGGCGACCTGGGGGACCACCTCCCATCCGATCCGCTCGATGAGCTCCTTCGAGGCGCCAGCGAGGGCCGACTCCACGCCCGCGTCGCCCGCCGGCGTGGGGGCGGCGGCGGGCTCGGCCGCGCGGGGGGCGGGCGCGGGCGTCGCGAGGCCGGGCGAAGGAGCCGGCGCCGCGGGTGCGGGCGCGGGCGTCGCGAGGCCGGGCGAAGGAGCCGACGCCGCGGAGGCGGGCCCGGGCGTCACCGCGTGGGGCGAGACCCCGGCGGTGGGAGGATCGACCGGCGTCACCTCGATGGGCGTCACCTCCACCGGCGTCACCTCGAGCGGCTCGACCTCCCACGGATCGTCCTCGATGGCGATGTCCTCCTCGATCGGGATCGGGAGGCCGCCGTCGTCCGAGAGGATCGCCTCGTTGGCGGGCCCGGCGGAGAGATCGATCTCCGGGAGCTGGTCGGGCCACTCGTCCCTGGCCTCGCTCGACGCGGTCGAGGAGGCGGGTGCGTCGGCGCCGGGCACGGAGGTGGGGAGCGAGAAGTCCACGCCGCTCGACCCCCCGGCGGGTGCGGTGGGGGCAGCGGGCGGCTCGCGCACGGTCTTGGCCGGCTTCGGCCCCGGCGTGGCGAAGAAGAGGGGCGATCCGCCGAAGGGGCCGGGGGTCTTGGTTCCGACCGGCGCGATCGACGTTCGAGGCGTCGCGGCGGGGTTCGGATCGACCGGTTGGGACGAGAAGGGCCCGGGCGTCCGCCCGAAGGCGCCGTCCTCTCCCGGCCCGGGCGTGCCGGACGCGTGCGTCGGCTCCCCGGGGCGCGACGACGAGAAGGGAGAGAAGACGGACGCGGGAGCAGGCGTGGCGAAAACGGACGGGATCGCGCCACCGGCGGGCGCCGGGCCGGCGGGTGCGGGCGCCCCGGAGCTCCCGGGAGGCGGCGCGCCCGCAGGGGTCGCGGCCGCTGCCGGGGCGGGCCGCGCAGCCGCACCAGCGGGGGCCGAGGGCGCGGCGAGCGGCGGGACCCGCGGCGCCGCGAAGGGCGACGAGGCGGGCGGGGTCGGCGCCGGGTGCTCTGGCTCCCCGTCTCCAAAGGCGAACCGCGGCGCCGCCGGCTCGACGGGGCGCCGAGGCGCAGCGGCGACGGGGATCGGCGGCAGCGGCTGCACGCCGGGCGGCATCGGGATCGACGGCATGCGCGGCGGCGCCGCTGCAGGGGCCGGCGCCGCCGGGGCGATCGCCGCCGGGGACGCCCCCTGCCCCACGAGCCTGGTCACCGCCTCGACGATCGCCGCGCTCTCGAAGGGCTTGGCGATGTGGCCGTCCGCCCCGACCTGCGCCGCCCGCTCCTCGTCGAACTCCTCGAAGGTGCCCGCGAGGAGGAGGACGGGGATGTGCTTCGTGTGGGGATCGCGCTTGAGCGCCTCGCAGACCTCGTACCCGTTCAAACCGGGCATCACCACGTCGGCCACGACGACGTCCGGCGCGATCTCGCGGGCCTTCGCGACCGCGTCCTCGCCGTTGTCCGCGGTGACGACGGTGAAGTCCTCGTGGGCGAAGGTCATCGCGACCACCTTCTGCATGGTGATCGAGTCGTCCGCGAGCAGGAGGGTGCGGGGCATGGTTTGGGACCTCCCGACGAGCGTGTCCCGGCCGAAGGAATGGGGCGACGAGAAGGTGTTTCAGTCTCCACACCGGCGCCGGCTTGTCAACGTTTCGCGAGAGACGATTCGACGTCCCATCGCCCTGCGAGCGCGCGTTCGTTGCTATGATCGGTCGGTGCGAAAGAACCACGGCGAGCGGCTGGAGGGCCTGCTGGCGCGGAGCGCCGAGGCCATGCGCGACGACGACGTCGAGGCGGCGCTCGCCGCGGCGCAGGAGGCCGCCGGGATCGCCCCCCGCTCCACCACCGCGCAGTGCGCGCTGGCGGACGCCCTCATCGCCCTCGGGCGGGACGACGACGCCGCGAGGGCGTACGAGCGCGCGTTCGCCATCGACGGCGACGACCTCGATGCGATCTGGGGCATGGCCGAGCTCATCGTCGGCGGCAGCGACGATCCGGAGGCCCTCGAGGACGCACTCGCCCTCTGCCGCAAAGGGATCCGCATCGCCCGCAAGGAGGGGGACGAGGTCCCGGTCGGCGAGCTCTCCTTCCTGGAGGCGAAGGCCCTCGTCGCGCTCGGCGATCCCCGATCCGCCCTCCGCCGCCTCGACGAGGCGCGCGAGATCCTCGGGCCCGATCCGGAGGTGGCCCTCGAGCGCGGGATGGTCCTCTTCGAGCTGTGCAGGTTCGACGAGGCCGCCCAGGAGCTGGAGACGGTGCTCCGCAATCATCCGGACGAGGCCTGGGCCCATCACTACCTCGGCCTCATCCTCGAGCGCCGCGGAGACGAGGAGGCCGCGGAGGCCCGGTTCGCCAGGGCGCGGGCGCTCTCGCCCGAGGAGTTCCCCGAGCCCGTGCGGCTCGGCGAGGAGGAGTTCGATCGGGCGGTGGAGGCCGCGCTCGAGGAGCTTCCCGCGAAGGTGCGCGACTACCTGACCAACGTCGCCATCGCGGTGGAGCCCTTCCCGCCCCAGGCCGAGATCGAGGGGCCCGATCCGCTCTCGCCCACCATCCTCGGTGTCTTCCGCGGCGGCCCCGCGGCGGAACGCTCGGTCTTCGACCCCTGGACCCAGTTCCCTGCGTCGATCGTCCTCTACCAGCGCAACCTCGAGCGCTTCGCCCGGAGCCGCGAGGAGCTGATCGACGAGATCGGCATCACCCTCCTCCACGAGGTGGGCCACTTCCTGGGCTTCGACGAGGACGATCTGCGCGAGCGCGACCTCGACTGAAAGAGGCCCGTCGGGAGCGGCGCCGCTCCTCCCGCGGGGATCGGGGGGCGCCGGGGGCTTTGGCGACGCGCCCGCGCCCGGCGCCGCCCCTCGCGGATCAGCGGGAGCCGAAGGGCTTCGCCGGGATGCTCTGCAGATAGGCCCAGAGCGCCGCGACCTCGGTTTCGTCGAGGTGTGAGTAGGTCTTCCACGGCATGAAGGGATCGAGTTCCCTGCCGTCGGGACGCCGGCCCTCCCGCAGCGCGCGGGAGAACTCCGCCTCGGTCCAGCCACCGAGGCCGGTCTGCGGGTCCGGCGTCAGGTTCGCCGGCACCGGCAGGCTGGGCGGGGCGCCGGGGAAGGGGCCGCCGCCGAGCCCCGCCCCGTGGCAGCCCGTGCACTGGATCCGCGCGAGGTACGCGCCGAACGCCGCGGTGGGCGCGGGGTCCACGCTCGCGGGTCGGGGCGCGCCGTGGTCCATGTCGTTGGTGGTGAAGAGCGGGAACTGCCCCGTCACCCCCAGCACGTAGAGCAGCGGCTCGAACTCGTGGGGCTTCCGCTCCCGATCCACCACCGGCGCCCGCTGCAGGTAGGCGATGATCGCGCCGAGCTCCCGATCGTCGAGGAAGAAGAGCTCGTCCGCCGGCATCAGGATGGTGGGTGTGCCGTCTCGCTTCACCCCGTGTCGAACGGCGCGGACCCAGTCCTCGACCCGGTAGCCCTCCACCGCCGAGCCGCTCCCCGGGGTGATGTTCGGCGCCCAGATCCGGCCCAGCACCGGGTCCTCCACCGCGTACCTGCCGCCGAGATCGGGGCCGTGACACTCTGCGCACCCCCGGGCCTTCACCAGGCGCGCGCCCTCGGCGATCGACGCCTCGTCCGTCGGGATCGCGAGCGGGTCCACCGCCACGTCGTGCACCTGCGCCATCGCTCGCTTGAAGACGACGACGACCCCGCCGGACGCCAGCGCCACCACGATCGCCAGCCCTGCGACACCGATCCCGAGCCACTTGAGCAGCCTGCGCATCTCCAAGCCTCCCCATCGAGATAGTGGGCCGTCTCATGACACCAGGGGCGCTCGCGTCTCGCAGAATCCGCCGGCGGCCCCCGCTCCGATGTCCGACCGCGATCTTCTGCTATTCGCCGGCGGCGAGGACCGACTCCACCTCCGCCACGGCGTCGATCGGCGTCTCCACCTCGATGTCGAGGTGCTTGTAGGAGCCGACGCCGGTGCCGGCGGGGATGAGCCGGCCCATGATCACGTTCTCCTTCAGGCCGCGCAGGTAGTCGATCTTGCCGGAGATGGCGGCCTCGGTGAGGACCTTGGTGGTCTCCTGGAACGACGACGCGGAGATGAACGACTCGGTGGAGAGCGACGCCTTGGTGATGCCGAGGAGCAGCGGCTCGCCCTGGGCGGCGCGGCCACCCTCGGCCTCCACGCGCTCGTTCTCCTCCTCGAACGCGAACTTCTCCACCTGCTCGTCGATGAGGAAGTTGGTGTCGCCCACGTCGGTGATCCGCACCCGGCGCAGCATCTGCCGGACGATCACCTCGATGTGCTTGTCGTTGATCTTCACGCCCTGCAGCCGGTAGACCTCCTGGATCTCGTCCACGAGGAACGCGGCCAGCTCCTTGGTGCCGAGGACCTTGAGGATGTCGTGGGGGTTCGCGGCGCCGTCCATCAGCGCCTCGCCCGCCTTCACCCGATCTCCCTGGTGCACGCTGATGTGCTTGCCCTTCGAGATCAGGTACTCGCGCGCCAGCTCGGGCCGAAGCTTGCCGCCCTCCTCCGGGGTCACGATCACCTTGCGCTTGCCCTTGGTGTCCTTGCCGAAGGAGACGATGCCGTCGATCTCGGAGATGACCGCGAACTCCTTGGGCTTGCGGGCCTCGAAGAGCTCCGCCACCCGGGGCAGACCGCCGGTGATGTCCTTGGTCTTGGTGGTCTCGCGGGGCATGCGCGCGAGGACGTGGCCGGGGCCGATCACGTCCTCGTGGGCCACGTTGATGTTGGCCCCCACGGGGAGGAAGTACCGGGCCTCCTGATCGGTGCCGGGGAGCAGCATCACGTTGCCCTCGGCATCCTTGATGGTGATCCGCGGGCGGGTGTCCGCGTCCTTCGACTCGATCACCACCTTGCGGGAGAGGCCGGTGACCTCGTCGAGCTGCTCCGACATGGTGACGCCTTCGACGATGTCGTCGAAGTGCACGATGCCGCCGACCTCGGTGAGGATCGGCATGGCGTACGGATCCCACTCGGCGAGCAGCGTGCCCGCCGGGACCTGGTCGCCCTCCTTCACCAGGAGCTTGGCCCCGTAGACGATGGTGTAGCGCTCGCGCTCGCGGCCGGAGTCGTCCACGAGGATGAGCTCGCCGTTCCGGTTCATGGTCACCAGCGAATCGTCCTCGCGGGTCACCGTGTGGAGGTTGTGGAAGCGCACCGTGCCGGGGTTGCGGTTCTCGATGGTGGACTGCTCCGCCCGCCGGGAGGCCGCGCCGCCGATGTGGAAGGTGCGCATGGTGAGCTGGGTGCCCGGCTCGCCGATGGACTGGGCGGCGATGACGCCCACCGCCTCGCCCACGTTCACCTTGCGGCCACGGGCCAGGTCGCGGCCGTAGCACTCGCGGCAGATGCCGCGGCGGGCCTGGCAGGTGAGCACCGAGCGGATGCGGACGCGGTCGATGCCGGCCGCCTCGATCTTGCGGACGTTGGCCTCGTCGATCTCCTCGTTGGCCGCGACCAGAACCTCGTCGGTGAGGGGATCGCGCACATCCTCGAGGGCCACGCGACCGAGGATGCGCTCGCCCATGGGCTCGATGATCTCGCCGCCCTCGATCAGGGCCGAGGCGGTGATCCCGTCCATGGTGCCGCAGTCGATCTCGTTGATGATCGCGTCCTGCGCCACGTCCACCAGGCGGCGGGTCAGGTAGCCGGAGTTCGCGGTCTTCAGCGCCGTGTCCGCGAGGCCCTTGCGGGCGCCGTGGGTGGAGATGAAGTACTGCAGCACCGTGAGCCCCTCGCGGAAGTTCGCGGTGATCGGGGTCTCGATGATCTCGCCGGACGGCTTCGCCATCAGGCCGCGCATGCCGGCGAGCTGCCGGATCTGCTGCGCGGAGCCTCGGGCGCCCGAGTCGGCCATGATGTAGATCGGGTTGAAGGAGGCCTGCTCGCGGGTCTCCTTGCCCCGGGTGGCCGTCTCCTTGGAGATCTGCGACATCATCTCGGTGGCGACCTCCTCGGTCACCTGCGCCCAGATGTCGATCACCTTGTTGTACCGCTCGCCGTCGGTGATGAGGCCCTCGAGGTACTGCTCCTCGATCTCCTTCACCTCGCGCTGCGCCTCTTCGAGGAGCGTCGCCTTGGCGTTGGGGATGATCATGTCCTTGAGCGCCACCGAGATGCCGGCGCGGGTGGCGTTGTAGTACCCGACGGTGCGGAGGCGGTCGGCGAGGAGGACCGTCTCCTTCTCGCCCGAGAGCCGGTAGCAGAGGTCGATGAGGCCCCCGAGCTCCTTCTTTCCCAGCAGCTTGTTGTAGGCGGAGAAGGGGATCGAGCTCGGCATGATCTCGCCGAGGAGGACGCGGCCCACGGTGGTGTCCTCGAGCTTGCCGTCCACGCGGCACTTGATCCGCGCCTGCAGCTCCACCTCGCCGTGGTCGTAGGCGGCGCGCACCTCGGGGAGCCCCGAGAAGACCTTGCCCTCGCCCTTCGCGAACGCCCGCTCCCGGGTCATGTAGTAGACGCCGAGCACGATGTCCTGGGTGGGGACGATGATGGGCCTGCCGTTCGCCGGCGAGAGGATGTTGTTCGTGCTCATCATGAGCACGCGGGCCTCGAGCTGCGCCTCGATGGAGAGCGGCACGTGGACCGCCATCTGGTCGCCGTCGAAGTCGGCGTTGAACGCCGCGCACACCAGGGGGTGGAGGCGGATCGCCTTGCCCTCGGTGAGCACCGGCTCGAACGCCTGGATGCCGAGGCGGTGGAGCGTTGGGGCGCGGTTGAGGAGCACGGGGTGCTCGCGGATCACTTCGTCCAGGATGTCCCAGACCTCGGGGCGCTCCTTCTCCACCATCTTCTTCGCCGACTTGATGGTGGTGACGTAGCCCTTCTCCTCGAGCTTGTTGTAGATGAACGGCTTGAACAGCTCGAGGGCCATCACCTTGGGCAGGCCGCACTGGTGCAGGCGCAGCTCCGGGCCCACCACGATCACCGAGCGGCCGGAGTAGTCGACGCGCTTGCCGAGCAGGTTCTGGCGGAACCGGCCCTGCTTGCCCTTGAGCATGTCGGAGAGGGACTTCAGCGGGCGCTTGTTGGGCCCGGTGATCGTCTTGCCGCGGCGCCCGTTGTCGAAGAGCGCGTCCACCGCCTCCTGCAGCATCCGCTTCTCGTTGCGGATGATGATGTCGGGGGCGTTCAGCTCCTGGAGCCGCTTGAGGCGGTTGTTGCGGTTGATCACCCGGCGGTAGAGATCGTTGAGATCCGAGGTGGCGAACCGGCCGCCGTCGAGGGGCACGAGGGGGCGCAGATCCGGCGGGATCACCGGGATCACGTCCAGCATCATCCACTCGGGGCGGTTGCCGGAGTCCTTGAACGCCTCCATCACCTTGAGGCGCTTGGCCAGCTTCTTCCGCTTCGCGTCCGAGGTCGCCTCGCGCATCTCCTTGCGGAGCTGGTCGCAGAGCGGGACCACGTCGATCTGCTCGAGGAGCTTCTTGACCGCCTCGCCGCCCATGCCGGCCTCGAAGGCGTCCTCGCCCAGCTCCTCCTGGAGCTTGCGGTAGCGATCCTCGGAGAGGAGCTCGCACTTCTCGAGGTCCGTGTTCTTCGGATCAATCACGATGTAGGACTCGCAGTACAGCACCTTCTCGAGGTCCTTCAGCGTGATGTCGAGGATGTTCCCGATCCGGCTCGGCAGCGACTTGAGGAACCAGATGTGGGCCACCGGCGTCGCCAGCGTGATGTGGCCGAGGCGCTCGCGGCGGACCTTGGACTGGATCACCTCCACGCCGCACTTCTCGCAGACCACGCCGCGGTGCTTCATGCGCTTGTACTTGCCGCAGTTGCACTCGTAGTCCTTCACCGGCCCGAAGATCTTCGCGCAGAAGAGGCCGTCCCGCTCGGGCTTGAAGGTCCGGTAGTTGATCGTCTCCGGCTTCTTGACCTCGCCGTGGCTCCACTGCTCGATCTTGGCGCGCGAGGCGAGGGAGATGCGGATGGCGGAAAAGGAGAGCGGATCCTTCGGCTTCTCGAAGAAATTGAAGATGTCCTTCATGTCTCTTTCCTAGCGGGCGGCGCCGCCCTCTCGCGTCACGCCGCCCTCGAAACTCGGGTGCCCGGGTCTTCGAGGCGGCGCCCTCCACCCCGGAGGGCGCCGGCGGCCTGTCCTAGAACCCGATCGCCTTGCGGGGCTCCGTCGCCTTCTCCCCTTCCTCGGCCGTGGTGGGGGTGGCCTCGAGCAGCTCGACGTCGAGGCCCAGGCTCTGGAGCTCCTTGATGAGCACGTTGAACGACTCGGGCAGCCCCGACTCGAGGACGTTGTCGCCCTTGACGATGGCCTCGTACATCCGGGTGCGGCCCACCACGTCGTCCGACTTCACCGTCAGGAACTCCTGCAGCGAGTACGCGGCGCCGTAGGCCTCCATCGCCCACACCTCCATCTCCCCGAGCCGCTGGCCGCCGAACTGCGCCTTGCCGCCCAGCGGCTGCTGGGTGACGAGGGAGTACGGCCCGATGCTCCGGGCGTGGATCTTCTCGTCCACGAGGTGGTGGAGCTTGAGCATGTACATCACGCCGACGGTGACGTCCTGGTCGAACGGCTCGCCGGTGCGGCCGTCGAAGAGGATGCTCTGGCCGGACTTGTCGAGGCCCGCCGTCTCGAGCATGTCGAGGATCTCGGTCTCCACGCCGCCGTCGAAGACCGGGCTGCCCAGGTGGATGCCGGAGCGGAGCCGCTTGCCCAGCTTGACCACCTCCTCGTCGGGGAGCTCGTCGAGGAACGACGCGAACTCCTTGCCCGGGTAGGTCGCCTTGAGCTCCTTGCGGACGGCCGAGGCGCCGACCTTCTCGGCCATGTCGGCGATCTTCTCGCCCATGCCCCTGGCGGCCCAGCCCAGGTGCGTCTCCATGATCTGCCCGATGTTCATGCGGGAGGGCACGCCCAGCGGGTTGAGGACCACGTCGACGGGGGTGCCGTCGGCCAGGTAGGGCATGTCCTCCTCGGGGAGGATCCGGGAGACGACGCCCTTGTTGCCGTGGCGGCCGGCCATCTTGTCGCCGACGCTGATCTTGCGCTTGATGGCCACGTAGACCTTGACCATCTTGATCACGCCCGGCGGCAGCTCGTCGCCCTTCTTCAGGCGGGCGATCTTCTCGCCGAAGAGCAGCTTGATGACCTCGCGCTGCTCCTCGAACGAGGCGACCACCTTGCGCACCTGCTCCTCGGTGCCGTCGACGACGATCTCCACCCAGTACTTCTGCGGGACCTGGGCGAGGACGGCCTTGTCGAGCTTGACCCCCTTCTCGAGGAGGGTGTTGCCCTTGTCGTCCACCAGCTTGGCCGAGGTGGTCTTGCCGGTGAGCATCCGCTCGATCTTCTGGTAGGCCGAGTCGCGGAGGATCTTGATCTCGTCGTTCTGATCCTTGAGGAGCTTGGCCTCCTCGGCCGCCTCGATCTCCTTGGCGCGCTCGTCCTTGTCGACGCCCTTGCGGGAGAAGACCTTGGCGTTGATCACCGTGCCGACGACGCCGGGGGGGACCCGCAGCGAGCTGTCGCGGACGTCGCCCGCCTTCTCGCCGAAGATGGCCCGCAGGAGCTTCTCCTCGGGGGAGAGCTGCGTCTCGCCCTTGGGCGTGATCTTGCCCACGAGGATGTCGCCGGGCTGCACCTCCGCGCCGATGCGGATGATGCCGGCCTCGTCGAGATCCTTGAGGGCCTCCTCGCCCACGTTGGGGATGTCGCGGGTGATGTCTTCCTTGCCCAGCTTGGTGTCCCGGGCGATGCACTCGAACTCCTCGATGTGGATCGAGGTGAAGTAGTCCTCCTTGGAGATCCGCTCCGAGAGGAGGATCGAGTCCTCGAAGTTGTAGCCCTGCCACGGCATGAACGCGACGACCACGTTCTGGCCGAGGGCGAGCTCGCCGGTCTCGGTGGCGGGACCGTCGGCGAGCACGTCGCCCTTCCGCACCCGGTCGCCCTTGCGGACGATGGGCTTCTGGTTGATGCAGGTGTTCTGGTTCGAGCGCGTGTACTTGATGAGGTTGTAGATGTCGACCTCAGACCCGACGTCGGTGATCGACGCGGGGACGTCGGCCTTCACCACGATGCGGCCGGCGTCCACCGACTCGACCGTGCCGTCGCGGCGGGCGACGGCGCAGACGCCGGAGTCGCGGGCGACGGTGCCCTCCATGCCGGTGCCGACCAGCGGCGCGTGGGTGCGCAGGAGCGGCACCGCCTGGCGCTGCATGTTCGAGCCCATGAGGGCGCGGTTGGCGTCGTCGTTCTCGAGGAAGGGGATGAGCGACGCGGCCACCGACACGAGCTGGTTTGGCGACACGTCCATCAGCGTGACGTCCTCGGGGCGGGCGTTCACGAACTCGCCCCGGCCCTTGCGGCAGGACACCGCCTCCTCGGTGAACGAGCCGTCCGGCGCGAGCAGCGAGTTGGCCTGGGCGATGGTGTGCTTCTCCTCCTCGAGGGCGGAGTAGAAGTTCACCTCGGGCAGCGCCTCGCCGCCCTCGCAGCGGCGGTACGGCGTCTCGACGAAGCCGTACTCGTTCACGCGGGCGAAGGTGGAGAGCGAGGCGATGAGGCCGATGTTCGGGCCTTCCGGCGTCTCGATGGGGCAGATGCGGCCGTAGTGGGTCGGGTGGACGTCGCGGACCTCGAAGCCCGCGCGCTCGCGGGTCAGGCCGCCGGGCCCGAGGGCCGAGAGGCGCCGCTTGTGCGTCACCTCGGACAGCGGGTTCGTCTGGTCCATGAACTGCGAGAGCTGCGACGACCCGAAGAACTCCTTGATCACCGCCGTGACCGGCTTGGCGTTGATCAGGTCGTGGGGCATGAGCGTCTCGATCTCCTGGAGCGACATGCGCTCCTTGATCGCGCGCTCCATGCGCACCAGGCCGATCCGGTACTGGTTCTCGAGCAGCTCGCCCACCGCCCGGACGCGGCGGTTGCCCAGGTGGTCGATGTCGTCGATGTTGCCGTGGCCGTTCTTGAGGTCCACCAGCACCCGGACCGCCTCGAGGATGTCGCGCTTGGTGAGGATCGGCGTGTCGAGGGCCTCGCGCTCCTCCTCGGGGAGGCGGTCGTGGAGGCGGAAGTTCAGCTTCAGCCGCCCCACCCGCGACAGGTCGTACCGCTCCGGGTTGAAGAACAGGTTCTGGAAGAGGTTCGTCGCGGTCTCTGGGGTCGGGGGATCGCCCGGGCGCAGCCGCTTGTAGATCTCCATGATCGCCTCCTCGGGCGAGGAGACCTTGTCGAGCATCAGCGTGTTGCGCAGGTGCGGGCCGACGTTGAGGTTGTCGATGAAGAGGACCTTGAACTCCTTGATCCCCCGGGCGCGGAGCTCCTCCACCGCCTCGGCGGTTACCTCCTCGTTCACCTCGAGGAGCACCTCGCCGGTCGACTCGTCGACGACGTCGTGGGCGGCGACCTTGCTCCACAGCTCCTCGGCGTCGAGGGGGAGGCGATCGATCTTGGCCGCCTCGATCTTCTTGATCGCGCCGGAGGTGAACTTGCGGTTCTTCTTGACGATCACCTCGCCCGTCTTCGGGTTGACGATGTCGGCGGTGGCCCGCTGCCCCTTGAGCAGCTCGAGCTCCACCGACTTGAGGAACTCGTCCGGCTTGGCGCCGAGGTAGATCGTCTCGGTGTCGTAGAAGTAGTTGAGGATCTCCTCCGCCGTGCCCTTCCAATCGATGGGCTTGCGCTTCGCCGTGTCGGGGACGCCGCCGATCGCCCGCAGGAGCACGGTCACCGGCAGCTTCCGCCGGCGATCGATCCGGACGTAGAGGATGTCCTTGTGGTCGAACTCGAAGTCGAGCCACGACCCGCGGTACGGGATGATCCGCGCGTTGTAGAGCAGCTTGCCCGAGGAGTGGCTCTTCCCCTTGTCGTGGTCGAAGAACGCGCCCGGCGACCGGTGGAGTTGGCTCACCACCACCCGCTCGGTGCCGTTGATGATGAACGTGCCGTTCACCGTCATCAACGGGATCTCGCCGAAGTAGACCTCCTGCTCCTTGACGTCGCGGATCGACTGCGCGCCGGTGGCCTCGTCCTTGTCCCAGACGACCAGGCGGACCACGACCTTGATCGGCGCCGAGTAGGTCATCCCGCGCTGGTGGCACTCGTCGACATCGTACTTGGGCTTCTCGAGGTTGTACGACACGAACTCGAGGGAGCTGGTCTCGTTGAAGTCCTTGATGGGAAAGACCGACTTGAAGACTCCCTGCAACCCCACGTCCTCTCGCTTGTCCGCCGGGACGTCGATCTGAAGGAACTGGTCGTAGGATTGCTTCTGGATGTCGATCAGGTTGGGGATGTCGATGATCTTCTGGATCTTCGCAAAGCTCTTGCGGATCCGGAAGTTGTTCTGGATCGTCGGCGCCATCTAGCGGTCGCTCCCCTTGCAGGCTTGGTCTCTCGCGGCGCCGGCCCACGTCGCCGCTCCACTTCGGCGGCTCCGCCCGGCACCACGACGTACTTCGGCGGCTCAAACTCGAACGGCGCTGGCGGAGGCAGGATCGACCCACCACCGCCAGCGCTACTGACGTACGGCTACGGTCCTTCGTCGGAGGACCGGATTACTTGATCTCCACGGACGCGCCGGCAGCCGTGAGGACTTCCTTGATCTTGGCGGCCTCGTCCTTGCTCACGCCCTCCTTCACGGTCTTGGGCGCGCCCTCGACGAGGTCCTTGGCCTCCTTGAGCCCAAGGCCGGTGATGGTGCGGACCTCCTTGATCACGTTGATCTTCTTGTCGCCGGCCGCGGTGAGGACGACGGTGAACTCCGTCTGCTCCTCGGCGGGCGCGGCGGCCCCGGCGGCGGCACCACCCGCGGGCATCGCCATCATCGCCGGCGCGGCGGCGGAGACGCCCCACTTCTCCTCGAGGGTCTTCACGAGCTCGGCGGCCTCCATGACGGTGAGACCGGAGAGCTGCTCCACGATTGCATTCAGATCTGCCATTTCTTCTTCCTTGCCAGGGGTCGGCGCCTTCCATGGCGGCTGCCTCCCCGAATGGGTTACGAAACCGACGAACTACGACGCCTTCTCGAGCTGCTCCTTGCGAGCCGCCACCGCCCGCGCGAGCTGCTGGCCCGGCGTGGCGAGGAGGCGCGCGAGCTTGCTCGCCGGGGTGCCCAGCATCCCGACCAGCATGCCGCGAAGCTCTTCGATGCCCGGCATCTTGGCGAGCGCCTCGATGCCCTTCGCGTCGACCTTCTGCCCTTCGACGACCGCGACCTTGAGCCGGAACTTGTCCTCCTGCGCCTTGGCGAACTCGGCCATCACCTTCGCAGGCGTGACCGGGTCCGGACCGAGGACGAGAACGACGGGTCCCGTGAAGCCGTCGGCGATCGTCTCGACGCTCGTTCCCTGCGCGGCGCGCCTGGCGAGCGTGTTCTTGACGACCTTGTATTCGACCTGGTTCTCGCGGCACTTCTTGCGGATGTCCGTGACGGTCGCGACGTCCAGACCGCGGTACTCGGCGATGATGGCGATCGCGGCCGCCTTCATCTTGCCGTGCAGCTCCGCGATGTTCTGCTCCTTCGTTGCACGATCCACTTGACCTTCACCTCCTTCCAACCCGGATTTCTGGCCAAGTAGAGCGGAGCAGGCGAAAAACCAGGACGCGCCCATGCGGCAGCGGCGTCACTCGTACCCGTCTCGGCAGGCATCGGCACGCTTCGTCGTGCCGACCTTAGGTCCGAAGGCCTCTCTCCTCGCCACCTCCGCCGGGATCGCCCCCGCGGATCGCACGGGCGGGGAAAGGTGGGCCGTCGAACACCTGCTGTCTTTGACCAGCAAAGTTGCGGCGGCGTCTCTATCCTCGCCGCCGGAAAATTGCAAGGACCTTCTGCGAATCAACGCTCGATCGAGGGGGCGTCCCCCTTCGAGGTCGCCCGCCCGCCGCCCCGGCGGGCGAGGGCCGGAGAGGCTTTCGCGAGGATCCCCGCGCGCGAGCGTCGCACCGCCCTCGAAGGATCGCGCTCGCTAGCCCTTGAAGGCGTTCTGCACCGCCACCGGGTCGACCTTGACGGCCGGCCCCATGGTCGACGACAGGGAGATGCCCTGGAGGTAGACGCCCTTGGCCGTGGACGGCTTGAGGCGCAGGACCATGCCGAGGATCTCGTTCAGGTTGGCGACGAGCTTCTCGGACTCCATCGACACCTTGCCCACCGGCGCGTGGACGATGCCGGCCTTCTCCACCCGGAACTCGATCTTGCCGGCCTTCGCCTCGCGGACCGCACGGGCCACGTCGGTGGTCACGGTGCCGACCTTCGGATTCGGCATCAGGCCCCGGGGGCCGAGGACGCGGCCCAGCTTGCCGACGACGCCCATCATGTCCGGGGTGGCGATCGCGGTGTCGAAGGCGAGGAAGTTCTCCTCCTCGATCCGCTTGGCGAGATCCTCGGCGCCGACCACGTCGGCCCCAGCGGCCTCCGCCTCGCGGGCCTTCTCGCCCTTCGCGAAGACGGCGACCCGCACCGTCTTGCCGGTGCCGTGCGGGAGCACCACCGCGCCGCGGACCATCTGGTCGGCGTGGCGGGGATCGACCCCCAGGTTCACCGCGACGTCGACGGACTCGTCGAACCGGGCGACCTTCAGCTCCTTCACGAGCTCGATGGCCTCCTCGATGGTGTAGCGCTTGGTGCGGTCCACCTTCTCGGCGGCCTTGCGGTGCTTCTTTCCGTGCTTTGCCATGTTCGCAATCTTTCCTACGCCGGCGCCCGGCTCGAAGCCGGCGGCCTGGCGCCAAAAGAGGTCAGCCGACGACGTCGACGCCGATGGAGCGGGCCGTGCCCTCGAGGCTGCGGATGCACGCCTCCAGCGAGCCGGCGTTGGTGTCCTGGATCTTCATCTTGGCGATCTCCTCGAGCTTCGCCCGGGTGATCGTTCCGACCTTCTCCTTGCCGGGACGAGGGGAGCCGGAGCCCTTCTTCTTCTCGGTGTGGAGGCCGATCGCCTTCTTGATGAGAGCCGACGCCGGGGGAGTCTTGAGGACGAAGCTGAACGAGCGGTCGGCGTAGATCGTGATCACGACCGGGATCATCATCCCGTCCTTGATCATCGGCTGGGTCGCTGCGTTGAACTCCTTGCAGAAACCCATGATGTTGACGCCGTGCTGACCGAGCGCGGGGCCCACCGGCGGGGCGGGATTCGCCTTGCCGGCCGGGATCTGGAGCTTCACCTGCCCCGTGACCTTCTTTGCCATTGCGAACTACTCCATGTGGTCCGAACGGTGGACCCCCGCAGGATCCACCTCCCACTCAGGTTTGACTACTGCGTCTTCTCGACCTGCATGAAGTCGAGCTCGACCGGGGTGGCCCGGCCGAAGATCGAGACCAGCACGCGGAGGCGGCCCTTCTCGGCGTTGACCTCCTCGACCGATCCGTTGAAGCCGGAGAACGGGCCGTCGATCACCCGGACCGAGTCCCCGGTCTCGAACTGCACCTTGGGCTTGGGCTTGAGCGTGCCCTCGGAGATCTGCGACGAGAGCCGCTCCACCTCGGCCCGGGAGATCGCCGGGACCTCCTCGGGGGTCTTGCCGCCGCCGACGAAGCCCGTGACCTTCGGCGTGCTCTTGACCAGGTGCCAGCTCGCCGGGGCCATCTCCATCTCGACGATGATGTAGCCGGGGAAGAACTTCCGCTTCGAGGTGCGCTTCTCGCCCCGGACCATCTCCACCACCTGCTCGGTGGGGATGAGTATCTCGCCGAACTTGTCCTGCAGGTTGAACTGCCGGACCCGCTCCTCGATGGACTTGCGGACCTTGTTCTCGTAGCCCGAGTAGGTGTGGACTACGTAGTGCTTCTTGGCCATGGTTCTCTCCCGGGCGCTCTCCCCCTGCGTCGTCACGCGAAGAGGCCCTGGGCCCACTGGATCCCGGCGGGCAGCCAGTCGGTCATCACCTTCGCCGAGACGAAGTCCATCAGCCCCAGGAGGGCGGCGGAGATCAGGGTGACGATGACGACCGCCCCCGTGGCGGCCCGGATCTCGGGGCCGGTGGGCCAGGTCACCCGGCGCAGCTCGGCGGCGACCTCCTGGCCGGCGGTCTGGATCCCGGGGTTGAACCACGCGGCGAGGGAGCCGGCCAGGCCCAGGGCGATGGCGACCACCCAGGACAGGGCGAGCCCGCCGAAGAGCTCGGAGTTGGCGAGCTCGAGGCTGCGCAGCACCGCGTCGACGATCCGCTCCAGGACGAGGGACACGCTTCCACCGATGATGATGAAGCCGATTGCGAGGAGCCGCTGGTTGCTCATTTGGTTCCCGGGTCGGTTCTCCCTGCCGGAAGCGGGAGGGTGAAAGTGGCACGCCAGGAGGGATTCGAACCCCCAACAGGCGGTTTTGGAGACCGCTGCTCTACCGTTGGAGCTACTGGCGTATGAAAGCTTACTTCGTCTCCCTGTGCTCGGTGTGGGTGCGGCACCGCGGGCAGAACTTGCTCAGGACGAGCTTGTCCGTCTGCTTCCGCTTGTTCTTGTCCGTGGTGTAGTTCCGCTCTTTGCACACGGAGCACTCGAGCGTGATGATCGTACGGTTTCCCATGGGACTTCCTGGCTTCGCTCGCCCCCAAAACCGCGCCGAAGCGAGGGCCTGGATGCGGCCGCCCGGAAAGCCCTCCATGGGCCCCGGGCGGTTGGAAAGACAACGGGGATCGCCCGCGCCTTATTCGCGGGCGGCCCCGATCACTCGATGACCTCGGACACCACGCCGGCGCCGACGGTGCGACCGCCCTCGCGGATGGCGAAGCGGAGCTCCTTCTCCATGGCGATCGGGGTGAGCAGCTCCACCGTGATGCCGATGTTGTCGCCCGGCATCACCATCTCCGTGCCCTCGGGGAGCTGCACC
>DATMSB010000036.1:0-52309 GCA_035565615.1 Vulgatibacter sp.
CAGCTCCGTCTACTCGTCCGGATCGCCCACGGCTTCCATCACGTCGGCTCGCTGATCAACCTCGCGATGCTCAAGCTGTCAGGACTCTGCCCACCCCTGCCGGGACGCCTTCAGGCACCCACAAACATGTCATGAGAGCCACATTTTTCCACCCCTAACTATTCTTAAAGTCGTAAAGATTCGCACAATTGCCGGAACGTGGTGATGGAGGTCGAATGCGCCTCCATGTGGTTTGCACGGCTTTAGAACTAAATTAATATTAAGACGCGTACTGCCAAACCGTGTTTGCTCAAAACCCCTGACCCGCCCAACCTTCCCCAAGCCACCTCGGGTCGGATGGTTTCACGAAAGAGGAAGTTTGTCAATTCGCCTCTAACAGGTTGAACTGAAAGGCATTTCTCAAAAAATGTTTACTCGCGAACTACTTTGCGGCTCGAATCTCGGCCCGAAGGCTGCTGCTGTGGCAGCAAGGGGCTCTTCGGCGACGCCCCCAATCCACGCCGGCAAATCGTCGAGCTTTCCCCGGTTGCGCCCCACGTCAACGAGGTCGTGTACCGTGCGCTCTGCTGCCCGGAATGCGGCGAGGTGACCCGTGCGCCGGGGCCTCTTGGCCTCCCCCGAGTGGCGGTTGTTCTGCGGCTGCTCTCCATCGTCACGCTCCTCACAGGCAAGTTCGGCGTCTCGAAGCGCTGCGCGCGCGAGTTCCTGTCGGACGTCCTTGGCATCGACCTGGCTGTCGGCTCGATCAGCAAAGCAGAGGCGATCGTCTCCGATTCTGTCGCGGCGGCGTTCGAGGAGGCCCGCGCCTATACCCGCGCCCAGCCCTCGGTCAACTTGGACAAGACCGGCTTGCGCGAGGCAGCCCAGAGTGCCTGGCTCTGGATCGCCACGACGGCACTCTTCGCAGTTTTCACGGTCTCGCGAAGCCGCAGCAGTCACGTCGCCAAGGAGCTAGTTGGAGAAGGTTTCCAGGGGATCGTCTGCAGTGATCGCTGGTCGGCGTACACGTGGCTCTCGGTCGAGGAGCGGCAGATCTGCTGGGCGCATTTGAAGCGTGACTTCAAGGGGCTCTCGGAGCTCGAGGGGCCCGGCGCGGCGATCGGTGCCGCCCTGCTTACCGAGAGCGAGCGGATGTTAAAGTGGTGGGCACGAGTCCGAGACGGGACCCTCCACAGGTTCAGATTCCAACGTCAATGCAGGAGGTAGAGCGCAAAGTTCGCGACCTTCTCGTCGAGGGAGAGGTGTGCCCGAACGCCAAAGTCGCCGGGATGTGCTTGAAGATCCGCTCTGTCGAGTCGGCGCTCTGGCCGTTCGTGACGCCCGAGGGCATCGAGCTGACGAACGACCTCCCGGAGCGGGACCTGCGCCGGGCGGTGCTCTGGAGGAACGGGACCAATAGCGAGACCGGGAGCCGCTACGCCGAGCGCATCCTCACGACCACCAAGACCCTTCGGCAGCAGAACCGGCATGTTGTCGAATTCCTCACGCAGTCCCTGGTCTATGGGTACCGAAGTGGCTGCTCCAGGGTGAGCGAGGTGGGCATCGGGCTCTCTGCGGGAGCGAGCGCTCGCTGTTCCTGTCCCCCTTCGAGGATGCCATGAACTCGACCATCAGGGCCTGAAGTAGTCAGGCCGCGAGGAGCTGCCGCAGCACGTACTGCAGGATGCCCCCGTGCCGGTAGTACTCGATCTCGTCCGGGGTATCGAGACGGGCGATCATCGGCACCGCCTTGCCGTCCACGCGCATCTCGACGCGCTTGCCCGGCGTGAGGCCATCCGCGATTCCTGTGATCTCGTAGGTCTCCTTGCCCGTGAGGCCTAGGGACGCGGCGCTGGTGCCAGACTCGAACTGCAGCGGCAGCACGCCCATCCCCAGGAGGTTCGAGCGGTGGATGCGCTCGAAGCTCGTCGCCATCACCGCCTTCACGCCGAGCAACAAGGTGCCCTTGGCCGCCCAGTCGCGGGAGGACCCGCTGCCGTACTCCGCGCCCGCGATGACGACGAGCGGCGTCCCCTCGGACTGGTAGCGCATCGCCGCATCGTAGATGGAGAGCTGCTCGCCGCTCGGCACGTGGACGGTGTAGCCACCCTCCACTCCCGGCACCATGGCGTTGCGAAGGCGGATGTTGGCGAAGGTGCCGCGCATCATCACCTCGTGGTTGCCCCGCCGCGAGCCGTAGGAGTTGAAGTCCTTGGGCGCCACGCCCTGATCGATGAGGTACTTCGCCGCCGGGCTCTTGAGCGCGATGGAGCCTGCGGGGGAGATGTGGTCGGTGGTGACGGAGTCGCCCAGGATCGCCAGCGCCCTTGCCTTCTCGACGTTCCGCAGCGGCGGCGGATCCTTGGGCAGGTTCTCGAAGAAGGGCGGCTTGCGCACGTAGGTGGAAGCCGGATCCCACGAGAAGGTCTTCCCCTTGGGCACTTCGAGGCCGCTCCAGTGCTCGTCGCCCTGGAAGACCGCGCCGTACTCCTTGGCGAACTGCTCCTTGGTGACGGCGGTGCGGATCGCCTCGTTGACCTCCTGCGGCGTGGGCCAGATGTCCTTCAGGTAGACCGGGCACCCGTTGCGATCGAGGGCCACCGGATCGTTCAGGAGGTCGGCGTCCATGGTGCCCGCGAGCGCGTAGGCCACCACGAGGGGCGGCGACGCCAGGTAGTTCATCCGCACGTTGGGGTTGATGCGGCCCTCGAAGTTCCGGTTGCCGGAGAGCACCGCCGCCGCGGCGAGGCCGTTGGTCTCGATGGCGTCGACGATGTGGGCCGGCAGCGGCCCCGAGTTGCCGATGCAGGTGGTGCATCCGTAGCCCACCAGGTGGAAGCCGAGCGCCTGCAGGTAGGGCATGAGCCCCGCCTTCTCCAGGTAGTCGGTGACCACCTTCGACCCCGGCGCGAGCGACGTCTTCACCCACGGCTTCACGTCCAGGCCGAGCTCCACCGCCTTCTTGGCGAGGATCCCCGCGCCGAGCATGACGGACGGGTTGGAGGTGTTGGTGCAGGAGGTGATGGCGGCGATGACCACGGAGCCGTTGCCCAGGTCGAAGCGGTTCCCCCCCTGGCTGACCTCCACCGTCTTGGCCGCCTGATCGGCGCCCACCATCTGCGCGGCGGACTCGCGGAACATCGCCTTCGACTGCCGCAAGGGGATGCGATCCTGCGGGCGCTTGGGGCCGGCCAGCGACGGCTCGACGTCGGCGAGATCGAGCTCGAGGACGTCGCTGTAGGTGGGCTCCTTCATGTCCTTGGTGTGGAAGATCCCCTGCTCCTTGCAGTAGGCCTCCACGATCCGCACGTGCTCCTCGGGCCGGTTGGTGAAGCGAAGGTAGTTCAGCGTCTCCTGATCCACCGGCGAGAAAGCGATGGTGGCCCCGTACTCCGGGCTCATGTTGCCCAAGGTGGCGCGGTCCGGCAGCGACAGCGCCGACACGCCCGGGCCGAAGAACTCCACCAGCTTCCCGACCACGCCCTTCTTGCGCAGCATCTGGGTGATGGTGAGGACCAGGTCGGTGGCGGTGGAGCCCTCGCGCAGGTTGCCCTTGAGGCGGAAGCCCAGCACCTGCGGCAGGAGCATCGACAGCGGCTGCCCGAGCATGGCGGCCTCGGCCTCGATGCCGCCCACGCCCCACCCCACCACGCCCAGCCCGTTGATCATGGTGGTGTGGGAGTCGGTGCCGACCAGCGTGTCGGGGAAGAGCGCGCCGCCCTCTCCCTGCAGCACCGCGCCGCCCAGGTACTCCAGGTTGACCTGGTGGCAGATGCCCGTGCCAGGCGGCACCACGCGGAAGTCCCGGAAGGCCTGCTGCCCCCAGCGCAGGAAGACGTAGCGCTCCTTGTTGCGCTCGTACTCGAGGGCGACGTTGTAGTCGAAGGATCCCGCCGCGGCGAAGCGGTCCACCTGCACGGAGTGATCGATGACGAGATCGGCGCGGGAGAGCGGGTTGATCTTGTCGGGGTCGCCGCCCAGCTCCTTCATCGCCTCGCGCATCGCTGCGAGGTCGACGACCGCGGGCACGCCGGTGAAGTCCTGCAGCAGCACCCGCGCCGGGTGGAAGGCGATCTCCGCCGTAGGCGTCGCCTTCGGATCCCACGCGAGCACCGCCTCGATCTGCTTGCGGGTGACGGTGCGGCCGTCCTCGTGGCGCAGCAGATTCTCGAGGAGGATCCGCAGGGAGATCGGCAGGCGCTCGACCTTGTCGGCGGGGAGCTTGCGGAGGCTCCAGATCGGGTGGCGCGTCCCGGCGATCTCGAGCGTGGTCTTGGTGCCGAAGCTGTCGTGCATGTGGTGCCTCCCCGATCGCGGCAGGTGAGACTTCGCCCCCGACCGTATGCCCCCGGCTGCCCTCCAGCAACCCTGAGTGGCAGGCGAGCGTTCGCCCAGCGACTGGGCTCCCGGCCCCCGGCAGGCCCCGAAGACCCGCTCGGCTTCCCGTCCGCTCCCGCACCCGCACGTCCGCGAGGCGCAGCGGGCGCCCTCGCTCCTCCGGGCGCCATGCGGCCCCCGGGAATCGTCCGGCCGGCCGATGGTTCTCCCGAACCGACGCCTTGCGAGCGCCACATAGTCGCGGCCGAAAGCCGCCTTTCGAGGTAGGATGCGCGCCGCTTTGGAGGTTTCCCCGTGATCCCCGACCTTCCCACGCCGTGGCCTCGGCCGCGCTACGTCCCGGCAGGCCCCGCCCGCGTGGCCTTCGTGGCGCTGATGCCCGAGGCGGGCGAGCTCTCGCAGAAGGATCACCCGCTCTTCGAAGGCTTCGACGTCACCGTCCGCTGGCGGGGAGACGACCCCCAGTGGTTCGACGGTTGGGTCGACCCCAAGGGCACGTTCGGCTCCCTGCTCCTTCGCACGCCCGACGTCGACATTGCCGCCCTCACCACCTGCAAGGCGGCGCTCGTCCTCTCCGGCGAGTTCGCGGACCCCCGCGACCTCGGCTACCTGCAGCGGGCGTTCCGCATCCTGCAGCTCCTGGCCCGGGCCGGCGGCGTCGCCTTCTGCGACGTCGAGTCGATGACCTGGTGGCCGAAATCCGCGATCCAGGAGCTGCCGCCCGACTGGGACTTCGACGTGGGCGATCACGTCCGCATCGTCTTCGAGTCCCAGGAGCGGGAGCCCGGCGCCGGGCACGTCTGCCACACGCTGGGGATGGCGAAGTTCGGGCGTCCGGACCTCGCCGTGGCAGGCCTGGAGCGAGAGCACGCCGAGGCGGCGGGCTCGATGCTCCAGAACCTCGCCGCTGCCCTCGCCGAGGGCGACGCCTTCGAGACGGGCGACGTGGTGGAGCCGGACGGCTTTCCTCCGCTGCGCTGCGAGGAGGTCCCGGACGACAGCGGATCGCCGGACCAGACCTTCGGAAACCGCGCCATCTGGCTGATCCCGGAAGAGGGCTGACGATCGCTCGTTCGGCGCTTGGGATCGTAGACGCATTGCGCTAAATTCTCCGGATCTTGCTCAGCCACCCGTCCGAGAACCGCCCGGCCAACGGCTTCCTCCTCGCCCTGGCGCTGGTGGTGGCGCTGGCCCCTTCCGCGGCGTTCTCGCAGCCGCCGGGGGAGCCGTCCGGCGCGATGCAGGCCGAGGCGGTCGCCCCCGAGGCGCCGCCCGCCGGCACATCGCAGCCCGAGGCGGTCGCCCCCGAGGTGCCGCCCGCCGGCACATCGCAGCCCGAGGCAGTCGCCCCCGAGCCGCCGCCCGCCGGCGCCGCGCGAGGCCCGGGAGCGCCGCCGGCCGGAGTGCCTGCGGAGCCGCTCCCCGCAGCGGCCCCCGCCGCCCGCGCGGCGGGACCTCTGCCCGCGATCGCGGCGCCGGGCGGTCCCGATCCCGAGGTGCCGGACTCGCGGGCGCCCCTCGATCCCGGGCCGTGGGCGCCGGAGTGGTTGCGGGAGGCGGATCGGGGACCGCCCGCCGCCATCCGCGACCTCCAGGCGACGGACGAGACGGCCCAGCGCCTCGCCGCCCCGGAGGCAGGGGACGTGGCGCCCCCACCGCCGATCCCTCCGGCCAAGCGCCCCCCGGTCCTCATCAAGACCATCCTGGGCCTCATCGCGCTCCTCGCTCTCGCCTACCTGGGCGGCCACCCGCGGATGCGCGTGATCGAAAAGCGCCTGCGCATCTCGCAGGTGGTGACCGCGGGCTTCCCCTTCATCGCCCTCGGGGTGGTGGCGAACCTCCCCAGCGTCGGAATCCTCACCGACTCCGTGCTCGACGAGCTGACGCCCCTCCTCCGCTTCGGCCTGGGGTGGATCGGCTTCGCCGCCGGCTACCGCTTCGACACCCGCGCCTTCGACGATCTGCCCAAGGACACCGCCAAGGCGGTGGGCTTCGCCACGCTGATGCCGTTCCTCACCGTGCTCACGGCGGCGAGCCTCCTGCTCCTCCTCGCCAGCGACTGGACCGAGTCCACCTTCCGCGATCCGATCTTCCTGCGCGACGCGCTGATCCTCGGCACCGCCGGCGCCATGACCGCCCGCGCCGCGAGCCGCCTCGTGAAGGGCAACGCCGACTACCTCTGGCTGCAGCGCTTCAAGAAGATCGTGCAGCTCGAGCAGCTCGCCGGGATCGCGGGCCTTGCCTTCATCGCCGCGTACTTCCGCCCGCAGGGTCCGGACCTCGGCTGGCACCTCCCGGGCACGGCGTGGATCTTCCTCACCGTCGGTCTGGGGGCGACGATCGGCATCGTCGCCTACACGATCCTGCGCCGCCCGGCCACCGGCGCCGAGTCGGTGGTGCTCCTCCTCGGCACCGTCGCCTTCGCCGCCGGCTCCGCGAGCGCCCTCTTCCTCTCGCCGATCGTGGTCTGCTTCGTCGCCGGCGTGCTCCTCGCCAACTTCCCCGGCGCCTCGAAGGATCGGCTGGGGGAGGCCCTCGAGAAGCTGGAGCGCCCCATCTACCTGCTCTTCCTGGTGGTGGTGGGGGCGATCTGGAACTTCGAGGACTGGCGCGGATGGGTGCTCCTCGTGGTCTTCGTGGCGGCGCGCCTGACCGGCAAGTGGCTCGGCGCCCACCTGACCTCCCGTTATACGAACTTCGACACCCTCGCCCACGAGCGCTGGATCTCCAACCGCGCCCCGATGGGCCAGCTCTCGATCGCCATCGTGGTCAGCGCCCAGCTCCTCTTCCCCCACGGCTCGATCCCAATCGTGGTCACCGCCGTGATCGGCGGCGCCATCGTCACCGAGGTGCTCGTGCAGGTCTTCGCCCGCAAGGCGTCCCCGACCGAGGACGTGGATCTCGACTTCGAGGCGCCCGAGGAGCCGGCGCCCGCGATCCCGCCGGAGGTGGCGTGAGATGAGCATCCTCCTCATCGTCGCCCTCGGCGGGCTGATGCACGCCGCCCGCTCGTTCCACGGCGACGGGGCCGGGCCGCTGGGATCCGGCACCGCCCTCGCCTTCGGCTACGTGCTCCTCACCGCGTTCTTCGCGGGCCGGATCTTCAAGCAGGTGCGGCTCCCCAAGCTCACCGGCTACATCGCCGCCGGCATGATCGTGGGGCCGTCGGTCCTGGGCCTGCTCAACCACCACATGGTGGAGCAGCTCAAGATCGTCAACGGCGTGGCCATCGCCCTCATCGCCCTCACCGCGGGCAACGAGCTGGACTTCCGGGAGTTCCGGCCGCTGCTGCGATCCATTCAATGGATCACGCTGGTGGCGGTGGTGGGGACGTCGATGCTCCTCGGCATCGCCGTCTTCGCGCTGAAGAGCTTCCTGCCGTTCATGGCGGACATGCCCCTCACCCACGCGCTGGCCGTGTCCATGGTCCTGGGCGTCACCATGGCGGCGCAGTCGCCGGCGGTGGTGGTCGCGCTGCGGGACGAGATGGAGGCCGACGGCCCGGTGAGCCGCACCGTGCTCGGCGTGGTGGTGATCGCCGACCTCGTGGTGATCCTCCTCTTCGCCCTGGTGTCGTCGATCGCCAAGTCGGTGTTCGGCACCCCCGGCGACGCGATGGAGACGGTGGGGCGCCTGGCCTGGGAGATCCTCGGCTCGCTGGGAGCGGGCGCGATGGTGGGAGTGCTGCTCGCCGTCTACCTGCGCAAGGTGGCCGGCGGGGCGGCGCTCTTCGTGGTCACCGTCACCTTCGTGATGGCGGAGGTGGGCACCCGGCTGCACTTCGACCCGCTTCTGATCGCCCTCGCCGCCGGCGTGCTCATCCGCAACCTCACCCGCATGGGCGACAAGCTGCACCACGAGATCGAGGCGTCCTCGCTGCCGGTGTACGTGGTGTTCTTCGCCGTGGCCGGCGCGAACATCCACCTCGACGTGCTCGCCCTGGTGGGGATCCCGGCGGCGGCCTTCGTGCTCGTCCGCGGCTTCGGCCTCATGGCGGGGACGAAGATCGGCGCCCGGATCGCGGAGGCGCCGGAGACGGTGCGCCGCTACGCGGGCATGGGCCTCCTACCCCAGGCGGGCCTCGCCTTGGCGCTGGCGCTGCTCTTCGCCAAGACCTTCCCCGAGTTCGGCGACGACGCCGCCGCCCTCACCCTGGGCGTGGTCGCCCTGAACGAGCTCATCGCCCCGGCGATCTACCGGATGGCGCTGATGAGGAGCGGCGAGGCGGGAAGGCGCGCACAGCGGCCGGAGCCCACGCCGGCCGCGCCCGAAGGCGAGGCCGTCGCGCTCCCGCCGGCGTGAGGCCGCGCGGCCTCGGGGCGCGGGGCAGGCGAGTCACACCGCCCCGTGCGCGCGTCGCGATCAGCCGCGGCGGTAGGTGCCGATCAGCCGGTTCATCCCGAGCAGCTTCGGCTCGATCCGGCGGAGCAGCTCCCAGAGCGTGAGGCCCGGCTCGAGGGGCGCGTCGTCGCCCAGGGCGAGGACCCAGAAGTAGTAGTGGTGCTTGCCATGCCCCTCGGGCGGCATCGGCCCGCCGTAGCCGGTCTTTCCGAAGTCCGTCTTCCCGGACGTGTACGCGGTCGTCCCCTCCTCGAGGGAGGTCACCGAGGCGGGGATGTTGTAGAGCACCCAGTGCACGAAACCCAGGGTGCCACCGGGTGACACGAGTGGCGCGTCGGGGTCGTGGCAGATCACGGCGAAGGAGCGGGTCCCCGCCGGCGGGTTGCTCCACGAGAGCGCGGGCGAGACGTCCTCCCCCTCGCCGGTGTGCTTGGCGGGGATGGGGCCGTGGTCGGCGAAAGCGGTGCTGCTCACCTTCATGTCGGACGGGGCGAAACCCATGCGGTCCTCCTTCGGGGGAACGGGCGCTCTCGACGTGGTGGGTCGAGGCGCGGCCGAGTGAACCACCGCAGCATAGCGGCCGCGCGCGGCTTTCTCCTCCGGGAACGGACGGGCGCGTCCGTCGGCCGACCGAAGCGGCGGGCGGGCGGCCGCGCTCAGCGCCGGCTGCGGCGCGCCCGCTCGACCTTGAGCTCCTTGTCGCCGCGGGCCTTGCCGTTGGCCACCAGGAAGGCCTCGGCGGTGCCGGGGCGAACCCACGCGAAGGAGTGGGCCGCGCGGACCTCCACGCGCTCCACGTCGTCGGCGGAGGCGCCGGACGCCTCGGCCAGCGCAGCCTTCACGCCCGCCGCGTCGAGGCCGTCCTGCTCGCCGAGCGACACCCAGAGCTTGCCGCTGCGCGGCTTCTCCAGCTCCGAGACCGGCGGCGTCACCGGCGTCTCCACCCGGGGATCGACGGGTACGTGGTCGGGCGGGGTGAGCGCGGTCGGCTCGCTCGCCTCCTTGCGGGCGGGGCGCTTCTCGCCCCGGCCCTTGCGCTCGCGCTTCTCGCCCTCCTTCCGCTCGCGTCCCTTGGCGGCGGTCTTGGACGACTTGGCGCGCGCCTTGGCGGGGGCCTTCCCCACCGCCTCCGCCTCCGCGGCGCCGTCCGCCTTGCGCTGCGCCGCGACCTTCTCGATGCGGCGCTGGGTGAAGAAGTACTTGAGCGCGTACGCGATGAGGAAATCGCCGTCGGAGCGCTTCTTCAGCTCCTGGGCCAGCGGCAGGAACGCCTCGAAGACCGACGAGCCCATGCCCTCCCGCAGCTCGGCGACGTGCCGCTCGGTCCAGAGCTTGCGCGCCTCCTCCGCGGTGGGGAGCGTGCGCTTCTCGAACTCGATGCCGAACTGGCGCTCGAGGGTGGCCTGGACGAGGTAGTCGCGGCCGCCCACCAGGGAGATCGCGGTGCCCGTCTTCCCGATGCGCCCGGTGCGGCCCACCCGGTGCAGATAGACCGCGGGCTCCTCGGGGAGCGAGTAGTTGATCACGTGGGTGAGGTCGGAGATGTCGATGCCGCGAGCGGCGATGTCGGTGGCGACCAGGAAGCGGACCTCGCCCCGCTTGACCTTGGCCATCACCCGCTCGCGCTCCTTCTGCGCCAGCTCGCCGCTGAGCATCTCGGAGTCGTAGCCGTTGCGGTTCAGCACCGCCGCCACCAGCGCGGTGTCGTCGCGGGTGTTGGCGAAGATGATCGCGTTCTCGGGGTTCTCCAACTCGAGCAGGTAGAGGAGATTGCGGGGCTTCGGGTAGTCCTCCACCACCTTGTAGGCCACGTGGTGGATGCCCTCGACCGTGTACACGTCGCCCGAGAGCAGCAGCGTCTCGGGCGACTCGAGGTACTTGCGGATCATCCGCTCGATCTCGAGGGGCACGGTGGCCGAGAAGAGCAGGGTCTGCCGCGTCTTGGGCAGGTGGTCGAGGATCCGGGTGACCTCCTCGAAGAAGCCCATCGACAGCATCTCGTCGGCCTCGTCCAGGACCCCGAACATCGCCTCGGACAGATCGAGGGTGCCGCGGCGGATGTGGTCGTACACCCGGCCCGGCGTGCCCACGATGATCTCGGCGCCCTCCTCGAGGGCGGTGATCTGCTGGCCCATCGGGGCGCCGCCGTAGATCGCCGCCACCCGCAGATCCTTGTACTTGGCGAGCTGCGAGGCCTCGTCCGCCACCTGGATCGCGAGCTCGCGCGTCGGGCAGAGGACCAGGGCGCTGGGCCTTCGCGTGCCGGCCGGGATCTTCTCGATCATCGGGATCGAGAACGCGGCCGTCTTCCCCGTGCCGGTCTTGGACCGGACGATCAGATCGACGCCCGCGAGGACCTTCGGGATGGCCTGGGCCTGTACGGGCGTTGGATGGGTATAGCCGTGCTCCGCGATCGCGCGCTGGAGCTCGTCGGAGAGCGGGAGATCGGAAAAGGGGATGCCCGCCACGTAGTCGCTCGGGCGTTCGCCCTCTTCGTCGGCGGGGAGGTTCTTCTCGTCCATCGGGTGCCAGGCCCTTCCCAGGGGTTCGTTGGCGCCCACGTGCGAGTTGGAGGTTCGATCCGGATTTCCCAGGAGGTTGCGGGCGCTTGATCCAGGAGCGTGAGGGCTATATCAGAGTCGACTTTGAGCAGGCAACGACACAGGACGCTGCGATGACGGCCCCCAAGAAGAGCACCAGGCGCAAGACGCCGGCCTCGGGTGGGCGCGCCAGGAAGAAGCCGGTGGAGGCGCCGATCGAGGCGGAGGTCGAGTTCGAGGAAGAGGAACGCGAAGAGCCCTTCGACCTCGAAGCGGAGGCCGAGGGGGAGGTCGAGAGCGCCGAGCCCGGACGCCTCGCCGCCCTGCCCATCGAGCCGGAGGAGGAGGAGGCCGAGGAGCCTCCCACCCGCGCGCTCTCCCGCACCGATCCGCTCGCCCGCTACATGCTCGAGGTCAACCGCCACCCGCTGCTCTCGCGGGAGGAGGAGCACGAGCTCGCCGTCCGCTACGTGGAGACGGGCGACGTGGACGCCGCCTACCGGCTGGTCACCTCCAACCTGCGCCTGGTGGTGAAGATCGCCTACGAGTACCGCCGCGCGGCGTTCAACGTCCTGGACCTCATCCAGGAGGGGAACGTCGGCCTCATGCACGCGGTGCGCAAGTACGATCCCTACAAAGGCGTGAAGCTCTCCACGTACGCTGCGTGGTGGATCCGCGCCTACGTCCTGCGCTTCATCATGGACAACTGGCGGATGGTAAAGCTCGGGACCACCCAGGCCCAGCGCAAGCTCTTCTTCAACCTGCGCAAGGAGCAGCAGCGCCTGGCGGCGGAAGGCTTCGAGGTGGGCCCCAAGCTCCTCGCCGAGCGCCTGGGCGTCACCGAGACCGAGGTGGTCGACATGGACCGCCGCCTCTCCGGCGACGAGGTCTCCATCCATACGCCCGTCGGGGAGGAGGAGACCGGCCTCACCTTCGGCGATCGCCTCGCGCTCCCGGCCGCCTCCGCGGACGAGGCCCTCGCCGGCGAGCAGATCAAGGAGATCCTCCGCACGGAGCTCGCGGAGATGGCCAAGGAGCTGAAGGATCGCGAGCTCTACATCTTCGAGAACCGGATGATGTCGGACGAGCCGCTGACCCTGCAGGAGATCGGCGACAAGTTCGGCTTCAGCCGCGAGCGCGCCCGCCAGATCGAGGCGAAGCTGATCAAGCGCCTGCGCGAGCGGCTGCAAGAGAAGATCCCCGACTTCGACATGCTCACGGTCGAGGAGGAGTGAGGCGCGAGGCCCACTCTCGCCAAGCGACCGAACGCTGGCAGCGACAAGACGAGACACTGCGATACTCCGCCGATGTGGGAGCTGCCCGGGAGGCAATGCTCAGGCGTAGCCCCAGCGGCGGCGCAGCATCCACTCGCCGGCGAGGGCGCAGCCCAGGACGGCGAGGGGCCAGAAGCGATCCCAGATCGGGCGGTCCTTGGCGCGGCCGACCTCCACCACCTCGGGCGGGGCGAGCGCGAGGTCGGGTAGGTCGCCGGACGACGCCTGCACGAAGCCGCCGCCGGTGACGGACGCGATCTCGCGGAGGAGGTCGGGGCGGGCCTTGACGTCGGAGCGCTCGAGGGACGCGGCGCGGACGGCTACGACGTCCTGCCCCGAGCCCAGCACCTTGCCCTCGAGCGACGCGCGCGCCTCGATCTTGTAGGCGCCCGGCGGCGGGGTGCCCAGCTCCACGCGAGCGGTGCCATCGACGCCGGCGGCGAGGTGCTCGGCGCGGAGGATCTTCTGGGTCTCCGCGTCGACGAGGGAGACCTGCAGGTCGGCGCCGGAGGCCGGGCCGTAGTCGGAGCGGCGGGCGGTGACGGTCGCGGCGACCGGCTGCCCCGGCTCGACGGAGCGCTGCGCCGCCTGCACGAGCACGGGGGTCAGCTCGGGGTCGCGCACGAGCCAGCGGATGGCGTTGGACCAGAAGCGCTCGTAGGCCCGCGAGGTGCCGCCGCCCTGCCCCGACGCCACGATGGACCAGTACCAGGACGAGTCGGTGGTGAGAGCCATGGTCCTGCCACGGCCCACCTCCCGCACCGCGAGCACCGGCGCGCTCTCGCCGCCCACGGTGAAGTGGGGGTGGTCGAGGAGCACCCGGGCGTCGGGCTTGGCGCGGGTGACGTTGATTCCCGGCAGCTCAGGCAGGCGCGCCCACGCCGCCTGGTTGGCCTCGGCGCCCGACGCGAGCTGGGTGATGGGGTGGCGAACGCCCGCCTCGGTGAGGCGCGGCGGGAACGGCTCCTCGGTGGGCGCGGAGCCCCCCGGCTCCACCGGGAGGATCTCGCCCAGCGGCGTCATCTCGTAGCCGCCGTCGCCGAAGGAGCTCTCCCCGCCCAGCATGGCGAAGGCGCCGCCCTCCTCCACGTACCGGCGGATGTTGGGCAGGAAGGGGTCGAGGCGATAGGGCCTGTAGGCGAAGTTCTGGAAGATGACGAGGTCGAAGCTCTTGAGCTGCTTGTCGAAGATCTCCTGCACCGGGAAGGGGATCAGCGACAGCTCGGTGTCGGGCGCCCTGGGGTTGTCGGAGGGGGTGCGCAGGATGAAGAACGAGATCAGGTCCACGTTGGGATCGTTCTTGAGCAGCGTGCGCAGGAAGCGCTGATCCCAAGACGGCCGCCCCACCACGAGGAGCGTCCGCACCCGGTCGCGGATCACCTTGAGCACGAAGCTGCGGGTGTTGTTCCCCTCGATGGCCTCGCCCTCGTACACGGGCGCGGCGACGGTGAAGACGAACTCGCCGATCTCGTCGGGGACGAAGGAGAAGGTCGCTTCGTAGCGCTCCTCGCCGGCGCGCACGTTCACCGTCTGTTGGGAGACGGGCTGCCCCTCGCGGCGCAGCACCAGCGGCACGTCGACGTCGCCGATGCCCGCGGCCGTGACCGTCACCTGGATGTCCACCGTGTTGCGGACGAAGGCGAAGTCCTCGACGGCGATCGACTCCACCGCGAGGTCCTTCACCCTGCCGCCGCCCACGGCCACGGTGGAGACGGGAAAGCCCAGGGACTCGAGCGCCTTTCGCGAGGCGCCGCCGACACCGCCGCGGAGGTCCTCGTGGTCGGCGCCGTCGCTGACGACGATGGCGCCGGCGAGCTTGCACCCCGAGCCGGAGGAGCCCGCGAGCGCGCGAAGCGCCCCGAGGAGATCGGTCTTCTCGCCGTCGGCCTCCACGCCGGACCGCGCCGCCGCCTCGTCGATGGGCGCGAGCACGCCGTCGAAGCGGTAGAACTCGAGGGCGTGCTCCGCGGAGAGGCCGGCGAGGCCGGGCGCCACCGCGGAGAGCCACGCCGCCGCCTCCGCGGTGCGGGTGGTCCCCCGGCTCCCGGCGGGGAGCTGCATGGAGGCGGAGCCGTCGACGAGGATCGCCAGGCGGCTACGCACTCGCGCGGTCTGCAGCAGCCGCACCCCGGGCTCGGCCACCACGAAGATCGCGGCGAGCATGGAGACGGTGCGCAGGGAGAGGAGGAGGAAGCGCCGCGAGGGCCTGCGCTCGCGCCTGAGCCCCCGTGCGGCCAGGAAGACGCCCAGGGCCGCGAGTGCGAAGAGCGCGGCGAGGAGCCACGGGGGCCACGGCGAGAGGGAGACGATCCGCCAGTCGTCGTAGAGCCCGTTCACCTAGCGCCGCCTCTTCATGATGAACGGGATGTGCACCTGATCGTCCTTGTAGTCGGTGCACAGGGCGTACATGGCGATGTTCACACCCAACCGAAAGGCCAGCTCCCGCTGCGTCTCCCCGCCGGGCGTCACCTCGTACTCCCAGCTCCCGAGCTCGTCCCGGGCCCAGGCGCCGCCCAGGTCGTTGCCGGAGACCACCGCGGCGAGCCGATTCCCCTCGATCACGCCGGAGAGGTACGGCCGCGCCAGGGTGCGGCCCGCGGGGCGGTCGACGAGGTAGAAGCTCTTGTAGAGCACGTGATCGGACGGAACCCGCCCGGCCGGCCTACCGGGGAGCACGCGGGCGAGCTCCCGCTCGCAGGAGGCGGCGAACCGCCCATCGGCGGCGTCGTCGCAGAGGAGGAAGCCGCCGTAGGTGAGGAAGCGGCGCAGGTTGTCGAGTTCTGCCTGAGTGAGGGCGGGCAACTCGCCGGCCCCGGCCAGGTAGAGGAAGGGAAAGCGAAAGAGCTCGGGGGCGTCGAGGGGGAGGACCTTCTCCTCGGGGACGGCGGCGATGCTGGTGCGCGCGCCGATCTCGAAGGCGAGGCGGCGCAGGGCGGTGGGCCGCGGACGGAACTCGCCCGCGTACCGCCCCTGCACGATCACGAAGCGGGACGTCTCGCCGAAGGCGGCCGCCCGAAGGGGAATCGCGCCCAACCCGAGCGCCAGGGCTTTGAGGAAATCGCGCCTGTCCATTCGATCTCTGCGAACCCGAGGGTGCAACAGATACCCCATCCCGCCGAGGTACGGGCGGCCAACCGCTCCTTGGCCCGCGTGATTCCCGGGCGCCGCCTCTCCCCGGCGGCGGCTCCAGGGCGCGGGGCGCCGGCGACGAGGGCACGCCGCCCTCGAAGGCCGGGGCGCCGGCCCACGGTGACCGAGCCGGCGGCGCCTCGCCTCCCGCTTGCGGCGGCCAGATGGCCCCCGTACAGTCGTCGACCATGGCAGCCAAGGAACAGAAGGTCGCGGCCGACGGCCCCGGCGCGCGGATGCACGAAAGGTTCGCCGCGGGGGACGTGCGCGGCGCGCGCCGCCTCGCCGTAGAGGCGGGCGCCGAGGGGGAGCGGCTGCGGGCACTCACCGACGTCGACCCGGTGGCCCTCTGGATCGGCGCGTTCGCGATCGTGCTCGGCCTGGTCTACGTCGGCGCCTTCCTCCTCTAGTCCATGGGCGCCCTCGACCTCCGCCAGCTCGCCGAAGCGGGCGCCGCCTGGCCCGGGTGGATCGCCGCGTCCATCCTCGCGGTCGGCCTCGTGCTCGCGGGCTTCGGCTCCCGCGGTGCGCTGCGACGAGGGACGATGGCGCTCGCCGCCGGCACGGTCGGCTGGCTGCTCTTCGCGCGGATCCCCGCCTGGCTCCCCGGCATCGACGGCCACTGGAGCGGCGCCCTCGCCCTCGGGATCGCCGGCTTCCTCTTTCCCCGCTTCGGCGGCGCCGCCGCCGGCGCCCTGATCGGCGGAGCGATCGGCGCCGCGCTCTCGCCCGAGAAGCCGATCGCCCAGCTGACCGGCGTCGTCGTCTTCTCGATTGCCGCGGCGGTGGCGGCGAGGCGGATCGCGGCGGTGGCGTCGGCCCTCATCGGCGCCCTGATGTCGACGGTGGCGGCGATCGCGCTCCTGCCGGACGGGCTGCGCGCCACGCTGGCGCCCTACCCCGCCGCGCCGCTCTTGCCGATGGTCGTCATCGCCTGCGTGGGGGCGGCGTACCAGATCGGCGGCCGGTCGTGGAAGAAGAAGCCCGCGAAGGAGAGACACGAGCCGTATGCGGACGACGTGGCCGCCAGGCGGGCGGCTTGAGGTGAGGTTGGCGCTGGCTTCCGCGGTGATGGTTTTCGCGTCCGCCGCTTCGGCGGAGGTGGGGAAGGATCTGGTGGCGAAACTTGCCGCACCTGCCGCGCAGAGCGAGGCAGGCGGGCAGCGCCCGGGGAAGAAGGCGAAGGTAGGCGAAGAGGAAGGGCGCGGCCGTGAACACGAGCACCGGACTCCGCGCGCCGAGCTCCCTCCTCTCGTCGACGTGATCGCGCGGATCCCGGACGCCATCGCCGACCTTCGCTATGCCGCCGCCGACAACTTCATGAAGCGCGCGGTGTATCCTGCGAACGCTCGCTGCCTGCTGCGGCCCGCCACCGCCGAGAAGCTCGCCCGCGTGGCGGCCCGGCTGCGGCGCGAGGACGGGACCCGCCTCCTGCTCTACGACTGCTACCGGCCCCACTCGGTCCAGCGGCTCATGTGGGGCGTGGTGCCGATCCGCGGCTACGTCGCCCCGCCCAAGACCGGCAGCGTGCACAACCGCGGCGCCGCCGTGGACCTCGGCCTCGCGTCGAGGGACGGCGAGCCGCTGCCGATGCCGACCGACTTCGACGAGTTCTCGCGCAGGGCGTGGCACGCCTACGACGGGGCCACGCCCGAGGAGAAGCGCAACCGAAAGCGCCTGCGCGACGCCATGCTCGCCGAGGGCTTCCAGCCCATCCGCATGGAGTGGTGGCATTACGAAGATCCGGACGAGCGCGGGTCGCCGCTGCAGGACGTCCCCTTCGACGCGGCGCTGCCCTGACTCGGCGAGAGTCCCGTAGGACCTCGGGCGCGGATGGCAGAGGTGCTCGCTAGGGCGCCGTCTGGAACCAGGAGAGGCCCGTGCCGTACATGGTCACCTCGTCCATGAGGAAGCGCTTCTCGATTCCCATGCCGCTGCCGTCCGTCGCGTCGTCGGCCGAGAACCCCTCGTCGAGGAACGCCTTCACCTCCCAGCCCACTCCCTCTCCGGCGAAGAGCCCCGCGCTCCACGCCTCGTAGGCGCCGACCTCCAGCGTGTTCTCGTCGCTAGGAAGGACGAAGGAGAGGTTGCCGACCTTGACCCAGTAGCTCGGTATCAGGAACGGCGACGTCCCATGGCGCGGGCGGCTGCGCCCCTCGCGAAGCGGCGGCTGGATGGCGGCGGCGGCTCAGACCGCCACCCGCCATCCCACCCGCAGCAGCCACGTCCGCGGCGGATGGACCGCGGGTGACTCGCGGTTCACGCACTCCAGGCCCCGCCCCCCGGCGTAGGCGTCCACGCCCGCCGGACCGGGTCAGCGGCCGGGTGGGCGTATGTACGCGAGGTTGCAGGCGGGCGCCGGCGGGAGGGGGCCGACCGGGTCGCGGGGGTGGGGGCGGTGTGCTAGGGAACGGGCATGTCCGATTTCGTCCACCTCCACCTGCACACCCTCTACTCCCTCCTCGACGGCGCCATCCGGATGAAGGACCTGATGATGGGCGTCGTGGAGAAGGGGATGAAGGCCGTCGCCGTGACGGATCACGGCAACATGTTCGGCGCGGTGGACTTCTACAAGACGGCGAGGGCGGCCGGGGTGAAGCCCATCTTCGGCTGCGAGGCGTACGTCGCCGGGCCGAAGGGGCGCAAGGATCGGACGGAGCGCGTCTCGAACCACCTGGTCCTCCTCGCGAAGGATCAGGAGGGCTGGCGGAACCTGCGCTACCTCGCCTCGATGGGGTATATGGAGGGGCACTACTACCACCCGAGGATCGACAAGGAGCTGCTGAAGAAGCACTCGAAGGGCCTCTTCGGCCTGACGGCCTGCCTCGGCGGCGAGGTGCCGCAGCTCGCGAAGCGCGGCGACATGGACGGCGCCCGCCGCGCCGCCCTCGAGTACAAGGAGATCTTCGAGCCGGGGCACTTCTTCCTGGAGATCCAGTCGAACGGCCTCGCGGACCAGGAGAAGGCGAACGCGGAGCTGAAGCAGCTCTCCCGCGACCTGGACATCCCGCTCGCCGCCACGGCCGACTCGCACTACGTGTCGCGGGAGGACGCGAAGGCGCACGAGCTCCTGATGTGCATCGCGCAGGGCAAGCTCTTCGACGACCCGAAGCGCATGCACCACGAGACGGAGGAGCTCTACATCAAGAGCCCCGCCGAGATGCTGGCGCACTTCTCGGACGTGCCGGAGGCCGTGGAGAACACGGTGCTCATCGGCGAGGCCTGCAACGTCGAACTGGACCTCGGGAACCACTACCTCCCCAAGTTCCAGGTGCCGGACGGGCACGACAACGACAGCTACCTCGCCCACCTCGCGCGGCGCGGCCTCGATCGCCGGTTCGAGGAGATCACGAAGCGCTACCCCGTGGATCGCGACGCCTACCGGGAGCGCCTCGAGACCGAGCTCTCCGTCATCCAGAAGATGGGGTTCTCGGGCTACTTCCTCATCGTGCAGGACTTCATCAACTGGGCGAAGGAGCACGGCATCCCGGTGGGGCCGGGCCGCGGCTCGGGGGCCGGATCGCTGGTGGCCTACTCGCTGCGGATCACGGACCTCGACCCCATCCCCTACGCCCTCCTCTTCGAGCGGTTCCTGAACCCGGAGCGGGTGTCGATGCCGGACTTCGACGTCGACTTCTGCCAGACCCGGCGGGGCCAGGTGATCGACTACGTCACCCGCAAGTACGGCGAGCACAACGTCGGCCAGATCATCACCTTCGGCCAGCTCTCCGCGAAGAGCGCGATCAAGGACGTGGGCCGCGTGCTCGGCCTCACGTTCGGCGAGTGCAACGAGCTCACGAAGAACATCCCGAACCTCGTGGACGGGAAGCCTCCGACGATCGAGAAGGCGCTGGAGGCGGACCCCGCGCTCCAGGCCCGGGTGGACTCCGACCCCCGGATCACGGAGGTCTTCCGGATCGCCAAGGCGCTGCAGGGGCTGAACCGCCAGGCGGGCATGCACGCCGCCGGGGTGGTCATCGCGGACAAGCCGCTGTGGGAGTACGTGCCGCTCTACCAGCCCTCGGGCGAGAAGTTCCTGGTCACCCAGTACGCCAAGGACGAGGTGGAGGAAGCGGGCCTGGTGAAGTTCGACTTCCTCGGCCTGAAGACGCTCACGGTGATCGACGACGCCGTGCAGATGATCAACGCGAACCACCCCGACCAGCCGAAGGTGACCGCCGAGCTGATCCCTCTGGACGATCCCGAGGTGTATGCGATGCTCTCGCGGGGCGACACCCAGGGCGTCTTCCAGCTCGAGTCGGGGGGCTTCACGGATCTGGTGAAGCGCCTCAAGCCCGACCGCTTCGAGGACATCGTCGCCGCCGGCGCCCTCTACCGCCCCGGCCCGCTGCAGACCGGGATGGTCGACGACTTCATCGAGCGCAAGCACGGCAGGCAGAAGATCGTGTACCCGCACCCCGCCCTGGAGGCCACGCTCCGCCCGACGTACGGCGTGATCGTCTACCAGGAGCAGGTGATGCAGATCTCCCAGGTGCTCGGGGGGTACACGCTGGGTCGCGCCGACCTCCTCCGCCGGGCGATGGGCAAGAAGAAGGCCGACGTGATGCACAAGGAGCGCGCCGGCTTCATCGAGGGGGCCACGAAGAACGGGGTCGATCCCAAGCTCGCCGGCGAGATCTTCGACCTGATGGAGAAGTTCGCCGCGTACGGCTTCAACAAGTGCGTGGTGGGCGCCACCCGGGTGGTCGACGCCCGCACCGGCGCGCTGGTGCGGGTGGACGAGCTCTTCGCCCGGCGCCCGAAGGGCTTCGAGACGCTGTCGCTCCACGAGCCGTCGGGGCGCATCGTCCCCAGGCAGGTCCTCGACGTCGTCGAGAACGGCGTGAAGCCGGTCTTCACCCTCACCACCGCGGCCGGCAAGAAGGTGGTGGCCACCGGCAACCACCCGTTCCTGACGCGGTCCGGCTGGAAGAACCTCGAGGACCTCGAGGTCGGCGAGGCGATCGCCACCCCGGCCCAGCTCCCCCTCGAGCGCGGCGCGTCCTGGCCCCGCCACAAGCTGGTGGCGCTCGCCGCGCTCTGCGCCGGGAAGGTGGAGACCGTCGCCGGCGGGATCGACGTCCGCCTGGCGTCGGTGGCCCTGGCCGCCGACTTCGACCACGCGGCCCGCAGCTTCCGGCGCACGAGCGCCGCGCACGAGGGCCGGCTCGTCTCGGTGCGGGGGAGCGAGCCCTTCACGCCCGCCGGCACCTCACTCGCGGTGCACCACGCGGTGGAGACCTGCGGCCTCCTCGAGTGGGCCCAGGCCCACGACTTCCTCGGCGGCCGGGTTCCCCCCGACCTCGCCACCCTGCGCGACGCGGACCTCGAGCTCTTCCTCGGGCGCCTCTGGTCGGCCGCCGGCACGCTTTCGAAGACGCCGACCCTCTCGGTGCCCCGGGAGGACGACGCCCGCGCGCTGCAGCACCTCTTCCACAGGCTCGGGGTCGCCACGAAGCTGCGCCGCGGCACGTCGGCGTGGAAGCTCGAGGTCGCGGGCGCCGCCGCCGTGGAACGGTTCCACCACCGGGTGGGCCCGCACCTCGTGGGCCGCGACGACGAACGCCGCGAGATGGCGGAGCGCATCCTCTCCAGCCAGTGGAGCGCGGCGCCCGCCGACGACGTGCGCTGGGACGCGGTCGCGTCCATCGAGCCCGCCGGCGAGGAGATGACCTACGACCTCACCGTCGACGAGTCGCACAACTTCGTCGCCGACGGCGTGATCGTCCACAACTCCCACTCCGCCGCCTACGCGCTGATCACCATGCAGACCGCGTGGCTGAAGTGCCACCACCGCGCGGAGTTCATGGCGGCGCTCCTCACCAGCGACGCCGACAAGACCGAGAAGCTGGTCGCCCACATCGCGGACGCCCGCGAGCACGGCCTGGAGGTCCTGCCCCCCGACATCAACGAGTCGGCGCGCTCCTTCCACGGCAAGGACAAGCAGATCCGCTTCGGCCTCGGCGGCATCAAGGGCGTGGGTGAGACCGCGATCGACGCGATCCTCGAGGCGCGGGAGCAGGAGGGCGGGAAGGGGCCGTTCGTCGGGCTCTACGACTTCTGCGAGCGGGTGGATCTGCGCCGGGTGAACCGCAAGGTGATCGAGTGCCTGGTCCGCTGCGGCGCCTTCGACTTCACCGGCGTGCCGAGGTGGAGCCTCTTCGCCGCGATCGACGCCGCCCTCGAGCGGGGACAGGCCGCGCAGCGGGATCGGGCGTCGGGGCAGGCGTCGCTCTTCGGCCTGCTGGCGGGACCGGCGCAGGCCAAGGCCAAGGAGGCGGGCGCCGACGGCGAGTATCCCGAGGTCGAGGCCTGGACCGACCGGGAGAAGCTCGCCGGCGAGCGGGAGACGCTGGGCTTCTACATCACCGGGCACCCCCTCGATCAGTACGCCGAGGAGATCGCCCGGTACGCCACCCACAGCGCGGCGAAGATCCTCTCCGCGGCGAAGGCCGGCGAGATCGTGCGCATCGTGGGGGTGGTGTCGGCGCTGCGGTCGCGGCCCACCAAGACCGGCAAGCTCATGGGCTTCGCGACCCTCGAGGACCTCACCGGCACCGTGGAGGTGATCTGCTTCGCGGGGGGCCGGCGGCCGGGTCCGCCGATCCCGGGGCGGCCGCCGGCGCGCACCGGAGGCTTCGAGGTGTGGCAGCCGCTCCTCGAGTCCGATCAGCCCCTGCTCGTCTCGGGCACGGTGCAGATGAACACGAGGGACGAGGAGAACCCGATCCCGGAGCTCATCGCCGACGACGTGACGCCCCTGGCAGAGGTGCGGGCGCGGCGCGCGTCGCGGTACACCGTCACCCTCGACGCCGATCAGGTCTCGCCCGAGAAGCTGCAGCGAGCCAGGGGCTTCCTCGAGCAGCACCCCGGCCCGCTCACCGTGGAGCTGCGCATCCGCATCCCCGACGCCGCCGAGACGAGGGTGGTGGTCCGCGATCTCAAGGTCGCGCCCACCGACGAGCTCGGTGATCGCCTCAACCTCCTCTTCGGGGGCGCCGTCGTGGGCGTGGAGGCGTAGCGACCTCCGTCGAATCGCGCTCGTCGAAACGGCGGGGCGGGTCGCGAGGGGGCGGCGACGCACGGCGCCCTCCCCTCGAGGCGGTCCGCCGCCCCATTTCGCCGCGGGCAGCGTCGATCGCGGATCGGGAGGGCCCCCTCTTGGTCGGTGCCCCGGCCGGCGCCCGGCCTGTACCTTCGGCCCTGCCCTTCGTTCCGCGTGCCGGCGGCAGGCGAGGGCGAGGAGTCGGCGCTTGGCGGGAACGCGGTACCTCTGCATCCACGGTCACTTCTACCAACCGCCCCGAGAGAACCCGTGGATCGAGCGGATCGAGCTCCAGGACTCGGCGGCGCCGTTCCACGACTGGAACGCCCGGATCGCGTCGGAGTGCTACGGCCCGAACGGCGCCGCACGGATCCTCGGACCGGAGCGGCGGATCGCCGGAGTCGTGAACAACTACGCCGCCCTCTCCTTCAACTTCGGGCCGACCTTGCACTCCTGGCTCGAGAAGGAGCGGCCCGAGACGAACCGCGCGATCCTCGAGGCGGATCGAGCGTCGGCGCGTGAACGCGAGGGGCACGGCAACGCGCTGGCGCAAGCCTACAACCACGTGATCCTCCCGCTGGCGAACGAGCGGGACAAGGCCACGCAGGTCCGGTGGGGGGTCGCCGACTTCGTGCACCGCTTCGGCAGGGCGCCGGAGGGGATGTGGCTCCCGGAGACCGCCGTCGACCTGCGCACGCTCGAGGCGCTGGCCGCCGCGGGGATCCGCTTCACAATCCTGTCGCCCTACCAGGCCAAGGCGATCCGACCCCTGGGATCGGAGCGGTGGGAGGACGTGGAGGGCGGGCGCGTGGACCCGTCCCGCCCCTACCTGGCGCGCCTGCCGAGCGGCGCGTCGATCGCGATCTTCTTCTACGACGGCCCCATCGCCCGGAGCCTCGCGTTCGGCGACGGCCTCTCCTCGCCCGAGACCCTGGTGCAGCGCCTGCGCAGCGGCTTCGACGACGCGAGGCCCCACGACGAGCTGCTCTCGGTGGCGGTGGACGGCGAGACCTTCGGGCACCACCGCAAGGGCGGCGATCAGGTCCTCGCCGCGGCGCTCCCCCTGGCGAGGGCGGCGGGCCTCGTCCCCATCAACTACGGCCAGTACCTCGCCCGGCATCCGCCCCGCTGGGAGGCGGCGATCGTGGAGCGCTCGTCGTGGAGCTGCGCCCACGGCGTCGAGAGGTGGCGCTCCGACTGCGGGTGCGCTTCGCGATCCGACTGGCACCAGCGCTGGCGCGGCCCGCTGCGCGCGGCGCTCGACGTCCTCCGGGAGCGGCTCGCCGCGCAGTTCGAGGAGGAGGGCTCGACCCTCTTCCGGGATCCCTGGGCGGCCCGGGACGCCTACGTGGAGCTGCTGCTGCGCCCCCCCGAGGAGGTGAGCGGCTGGATGGAGCGGCACGAGCGGGAGCCCGGCCTCCTCGCCGCGGCGGGCGACGCGCGCATCCGCGCCCTGCGGCTCCTGGAGGCCCAGCGCAACGGGATGCTGATGTACACGTCGTGCGGCTGGTTCTTCGACGACGTGTCGGGGCTCGAGACCATCCAGATCCTGCGCTACGCCGCCCGGGCCATGCAGCTCTCCCGGGAGGCGGGGGGCGACGCCCTCGAGCCGGCCTTCCTCGCGGAGCTGGAGAAGGCCGAGTCCAACCTCCCCGAGCTGCGCAACGGCGCGGTGGTCTACGAGCGGCTGGTGCGCCCGTCGATCACCTCCCTCGCCGGGATCGCCGCCCACCACGCCATCGCCCGGCTCTTCGAACAGGAGCCGGAGCGGCAGGGCCGCCTCTTCTGCTACCAGTTCGATCATCTGTCACACAGGCAGGAGAGCGCCGGCCCCGCCACGCTGGCGGTGGGGCGGGTCCGCCTGGAAAGCGATCGCACCCAGGAGCGGCTGGACGCCTCGGTGGCGGTGCTCCACTTCGGCGGCACGGACATCCGCTGCGCGGTGCAGCCCTACACCGACGCCCTCCACCACGCCGAGGTGGAGGAGGAGCTCTTCGAGGCCCTGTCGCGCTTCTCGCTCTCCGACGTGGTCCGCATCCTCGACGCCCGCTTCGCCGGCCCCGACTTCGGGATGCGACACCTCTTCCTGGACCGCCGGCGCGCCCTCGCCCAGCAGCTCCTGCGCGAGAGCCAGGAGCGGCGGGAGCAGGCGTACCGGCAGATCTTCGCCGCGAACCGATCGCTGATGGTGTTCCTGCTGGAGATCAATGCGCCCATCCCCCCGGACCTCCTCGCCGCCGCGGGCCTCACCCTCTACCGGGATCTGTCGGACGCGGTGGAGGCGGTGGAGTCGGGGGCGATGTCCCCGGCACAGGCCCGGGGGCGCATCCTCCAGGTGCGCGAGGAGGCGATGCGGCTGGGCGTACGGCTCGAGCTGGATCCGGCCCGGCGCCGGGTGGAGGCGCGGATCGCCGAGGCGGCGCGGCGGCTCGGCGCGGCCTGGCCGAAGGACGCGGCGGAGGGGCTCATCGAGCTGGTGGACCTGGGCGACTCCCTGGGCGTGGGCCTCGACCTCGCCCCTGCCCAGGACGCCTACTGGGCGCTGACCTCCTCGCCTCTGCCGCCCGAGGCGCGAGACGTCGCCTTCCGGGTCGGCGAGCGGCTCTGCTTCGACCGGGCGACGCTCGACGCGCGCCTCGGACCTCCCGTTGCTCCGCTCCTCGAAGGCAGCTAGCGTGGCGGCGTGAGAGGGCGGCCCCGCGGGTGCGGCGCCGGCCCTCCCGCCCCCCGGCCCGAGCGCAAGGCGCCCGATCGCCGGGGTCCCCACGCCTTCGAGGTATCCAGGCTTGATCGGTCTCCACGAAATCGAGGAAGCGCGAAAGCGCCTCGACGAACACGTCATCTACTCTCCGTGCACGCGCTCGGAGGCCTTCTCCGCCGAGTTCGAGGCGAACGTCTGGTTCAAGCTCGAGAACCTGCAGCTCACCGGTTCGTTCAAGGAGCGCGGCGCCCTCATCAAGCTCCTCGAGCTCACGCCGGAGGAGCGCGCCCGCGGGGTGATCGCGGCGTCGGCGGGCAACCACGCGCAGGGCGTCGCCTACCACGCCGGGCGGCTGGGGATCCCCGCCACCATCGTGATGCCGGATCGCACCCCGCTCATCAAGGTGAGCAACACCCGCAGCTACGGGGCCGACGTGGTCCTGGCGGGCGGCAACTTCGACGAGGCCTACGCTGCGGCCCGGCGGCTCCAGGAGGACCGGGGCCTCGTCTTCGTGCACCCCTTCGACGACGACGCGGTGATCGCGGGACAGGGGACCATCGGCCTGGAGCTCCTGGAGCAGGTGCCGGAGTTGGACGCGGCGATCGTCCCCGTCGGCGGCGGCGGGCTGATCTCGGGGATCGCGGTGGCGCTCAAGCAGAGCCGGCCGAACGTCCGCGTGATCGGCGTGCAGACGGCGGTGCTGCCGTCGATGAAGGCGAGCGTGGAGGCGGGGGAGCCGGTGAAGGTGCCGGCGGGGCAGACCATCGCCGACGGCATCGCGGTGAAGCAGCCCGGCGGGCGCACCCTGGAATACGTGAAGCGCTGGGTGGACGAGATCCTCGTCGTGGACGAGGAGGAGATCGCCAACGCGATCCTGCTGCTCCTCGAGCGGGAGAAGACGGTGGTGGAGGGGGCCGGCGCCGTCACCCTGGCGGCGCTGCTGCACGGCTACGGCCGGGAGGTGAAGGGGAAGAACGTCGCCCTGGTGCTCTCCGGCGGCAACATCGACATGAACCTCATCAGCCGGATCATCGAGCGGGGCCTGGTGAAGGGGGGCCGCCTCACCCGCTTCGTGGTGAACGTGGAGGACCGCCCCGGCTCGCTGGCCCGCCTCACCGCCCTGGTGGCGGAGCAGCAGGCGAACATCATCGAGATCCACCACGACCGCGCCTTCGGCAAGGCGGGTTACGGGGAGACCGAGGTGCTCCTCACCCTCGAGACCCGCGGCAGCGACCACGTCGAGGCGATCCACGCGGCGCTCGAGGAGGCCGGATATCGGATCTCCGATCGACCGTGAACCCGACGCGCCTCGGGCTCGGCGGCGATCCTCCGCGAGCGAGCGAGAGGCGCCGCGCCGGGGGGCGAGATCAGATGAACCCGGCCCCCACGTGCACCATCGCGCCGTAGGCGGCGTCCTCGAAGTCCACCCGCTCGCCGAAGGTCTCGACGATCGCCGAGGCGCCCACCGTCACCCGCGGATCGCCCAGGGGAAAGAACGAGACGCCGGGCAGGAGCGTCAGCACGTCGTCGCCGGCGTCGGTGGCGAAGGCGGCGCTCGCCTCGGCGCGGAGCTGCACCGCGGGAGCGAAGCGCCACGCCACCAGCGCCCCGGCGAGGCTCGCGGTGCCGTCCAGGCGATCGCGGATGCGGAGGAAGCCGGCGCGCCTGTGCCCCTGCTCCACGCCCACCCGCGCCTGGATGCCGAGGCCGCCGGCGCCGAAGCCGTAGATCACCTGGACCCTCCCGCTGGTGTTGTCCGGGGACCAGTCCCGCGAGTCGATGGGGAAGGACACGCCGGGCAGCACGGCGAGCTGGTGGTGGTCGCCCAGGACGAAGGGGACCCGCAGGTCGAGATCCATGTCCGTGCCGGTGTCCCGCCGGTTCGCCACCGCGTTGAAGAAGGTGACGCCCGCCTGGAGCAGGTAGAGGTTGGCGCGGACCCGCTCGCCGAAGACGGGATCGCCGTGCCCGTTGCTGCCGGCGAAGGTGAAGGACTCCGCGTCCACGCTCCGGGTGAGCTCGGGGTACGACCAGGCCTTCGCGAAGTCCCAGTCGCGGAGCTGGTGCTCGCCCGGCCACGCCGCCTTGGGACGCGCCGGGAGCGTGCCGTCGTGGACGGGGGGCTGCGGGGTCCCGGCGGGGACCGCGTAGAGCTGGTGCTCGCGGATCCCCCAGTATCGGCCGGACTCCATCGGCTCCTCCGGCGGGACCGGGTCCTGCCGGACGCGACCGAGGTGCGAGAGATCCAGCGGGCCTCCGGAGACCTCGGCCTCCCCCTCGCCGCAGATCGCCGTCCCGCAGGGCTCCTCGGCCTCGTCCTCCGCCTGCGCGAGCGCTGCCGCCGGCGCGAGCGCCGCGGCCAGCAAGGCCGCCCCCCAGCCCTTCCCCATCGCCGCCCCCACCACGCGCCGCCCGATTCGGCGGCTTGCCGATCAGGCTAGAGCGTCGGGGAGGATGGTGCAGGCGAGCGCCCCCCGGGAGGGATCGCGCGGGAGGAGCGCCGAGGAGCGCGCCGAGAGATCGCTCGTCGCCGAGCGGGATCCCGGCCCCCGCGTGGCGGGCGCCTTCCCGTCGCGATTCGGGTTCGGGGCAAGGGGCTCGCGGGTTCGAGTCCCGTACACCCCCATCGGGCGCGTCAGGTGCGTCGAGGACGAGCGTGACGCCGCTCGTCCCGGAACCTCAGTACGGCGCCGCCTGGGAGGCGATCGTGTAGATGATGCCGAGGCCGACGCCCAAGGTGATCACCGCGACGACCAGCAGCTTGGGTCCGGTCCAACGATCGTCCGCCTCGCGCTCCCGCTTCAGTTCGACCTCGTTCATCATCGCCTCGTCTCCGCTCGTACGCCCGTTCGGGTGCGAACCATGGAGGCCCGGTTTCTCATCTGGCGTGTGCGCCGTCAACCGCCGGGCGACCCCTCGCTCTCGCGGGAATCGCCGGAGCCGAGGGGTTCGTTCCCCGCCCGAGGGGTCCCCGAGGGCCGGTTCTTGCCTGCTGGTGGTAGCATTGTCGTCCTGTGAACGAGCGGACGTGGGCCTGCACCCCGGCGCGCCCCCTGGATCGCTCGAAAGGGTGAGAACCATGCCCACGGACTCCCCCCCGATCGACGAGACCTCCCGCCCCGGCGGACCGGGCGGCCCCGATCCGTCCTGCCTCCAGGAGGGCTACGTCTTCGACTCCGCCAGCGGCTTCCACTGGCATCCCTACGCCACCCACTGGTTCCACCCCGCGATGGGGGTCTACCTGGACCCCGAGGGCGCGCTCCTCGAGCCCTCGGCCGCGAAGGCGGCGATCCGGGCCGCGGCGCCGGACGACGAGCCCCCCGCGGCAGCGGCCGACGCGCCGGCCGACGGCCTGGACGAGGCGGAGATCGGCGTCGCGCCCGAGATGGACGCGGACGACCTCCCCGCGGTGGCGGCGGCAGAGGAGGAGCAGGCGGAGGAGGACGTCGAGGTGGAGGTGATGGCCGACGAGGCCGCCGCGCCGCGCCTCGCCGAGCCTCCTCGGCACGGGCCGGGCCCCGCCGTCGCGCCGACCCTCGCCGGGGAAGCGGAGGCTCCGCCCGCAGCCGGCTCCGGATCTCCCTCGGCGGACGAGCGCGCCGCGGCCTTCTTCGGCAACGGCTCGGCGGGCGATGCGACCGGATCGGCTTCGGCCCCCGACGTCGCGCCGGAGCCCGTCCCCGCGGACGCCGAGCATACGGTGGGGGCCGACGACGTCGCCGCGGCGGAGACCCCGCCCGCGCCGGAAGCGGCGGGAATCTTCTCGCACGCGGAGGGGCCCGTCGGCGACGCCCCGCCCGCGCCGGAAGCGGCGGGAATCTTCTCGCACGCAGAGCCGCCCGTCGGCGACGCCCCGCCCGCGCCGGAAGCCGCCGGCATCTTCTCGCACGCGGGTGATGGAGCGCCCATGCCGGAGCCCCCCGGCGTCTTCGGCGCTCGAGCTCATTCGCCCGACGGCGGCGACGCCGCGCCCACGCCGGAAGCGGTGGGCCTCTTCTCGCACGCGGGCGACGCCTCGCCCATGCCGGAGCCCGCCGGCGTCTTCGGCGCCCACGCCCACCCACCCCCCGGCGGCGATGCCGCGCCCGCGCCGGCAGCGGCGGGCGTCTCCTCGCACGCGGGCGACGCCCCGCCCATGCCGGAGCCCGCCGGCGTCTTCGGCGCCCGCGCCCACCCGCCCGCCGGCGGCGGCGCGGCGGCGCCCGAACCCGCGGCAGACGAGGTCGTCCCGATGGCCGCCCTCGCCGCCGACGACGCGGCGGCGTTGTCGGAGGCCGAGCTCCTCGACGAGGAGGTGGTGGAGCTGGCCGACGACGCGGTGCCGGCCCCCCCGCCGGCCGAGGAGGGACCGGCCCCGCTCGACCCCGCGGAGATCCCCGTCCGCTTCGAGGATCCGTGGCGTGTCGTCCTCCACCTCTGCTCGGGCGCGGCGAAGCGCGGCGAGCTGAACGGCGCCGACCTGGGCACGTCGACGGTCGTCCTCCACCATCCGGGCGGCACGGACTTCATCGACACCGAGGCGATCAAGGCCATCTTCTTCATGAAGGAGGCCCACATGCAGCCGCGCCGCCCCGCCGGCCGCCGCGTGCGCCTCACGTTCTCGGACGGCAGGACCCTCGAGGGCTTCGCGCCGCAGAAGCTCCCCGCCTCCGGCGGCTTCTACCTGGTCCCCCTGGACGACCGGACCAACACCGCGTGGATCTTCGTCTACCCCCACGCGATCAAGGACCTGGCCTTCGCCTGATCGCCGATCGCTCGGCCGGGCGTTGCCTTTCGGACCTGCCGCTGGCATGAAGGGAGGCGTGCGCGACGAGCGCGCCGCCACGAATGCGACCTCTCCTGCGATTCTCGATCGTCCTGCTGCTCCTGCTCGCGTACGGCCTGGAGGCCGGGGCGTCGCAGCGGCACCTGCACGATCCCGGTGAACGCATCGATTGCCCGGCGTGCTCCTTCCAGTCGAGCCCGGGCGCGCCCGAGAGCGACGTCGTCACGGATCTCCACGAGGACGTGGTCTTCCTGGATCCGACGCTGGCCCGCCGGATGGATCCCCCTCCGCCGCTCGAACCGGCGGACGTGAGCTTCGGCACCTCGCCTCCCGAGGCCTGAGCCCGTGGGTCGTTCGCCGCCCTCCCGATGGATCGGGAAGCGGCGCTTCCGTTCTCCCATCGCGGGGACGCGCGCCCGTTCGCGCGCGCCCCGGGTCGATCGCTTCCGATGAGATGCATGCTTCCCGCCGGAGGACCCCCTCCTCCGGTGAGGGAGGTCCGCGCGATGCTCGCGGCCTCTCTCCTCCTGTCACTTGCCCTATCACCCCTCGCTGCGGGTGCGTCCCCGGATGCCCGCGCGGCGGCCCCGACGAACGAGGACGAGCGGGCCCGTCTCGAGGCGGAGCTCACCCTCGAGCTCGGCGCGGCGTCGCCGCCCCCCGACGCGCCCGTCGTCCCGCTGCCGCCCGGCCCCAAGATCCTCCCCGACATCTCCCTGGTCGGCACCTTCGCCGCGGCGGCGTTCACGAGGGAGCCCACCTTGCGCCTCGCCGCCCACGAGCCCCTGCACGACGGGCCGCAGCTTCAGGAGATCGAGCTCGCCCTCCAGTCCAACGTCGACCCGTTCCTGCGGGCCGACGTCTACTTCGCGATCACGGAGGAGGGCCTGGAGGTCGAGGAGGCCTACGCCACCACCCTGGCGCTGCCCTGGAACCTGCAGGCGCGGGCTGGCCACTTCTACGCGCCCTTCGGCCGGTTCAACCAGGTCCATTTCCTGGAGATGACTCCCTTCGTGGACATGCCGCTGCCGAACCGCCGCTTCTTCGGCGGCGAGCAGCTCCGGGGCACGGGCGCGGAGGCCTCCGTGCTCCTGCCGCTGCCCTTCTTCCTCGAGCTTCGGGCCGCCGCGATCACGGCGGGGAACGAGGTCTCCTTCGGCGTGGAAGGGTCGGAGATCGAGCGCGCCACCGATCTCCTCGGGGTCGCCAGGGCGATGGCCTCCTTCGAGCTCGCCGATCGCCTCACCCTGAACGTGGGCGCGTCGGTCGCCTCGGGCCCCAACGCCACGAGCGACCCCATCGACGAAGGCGCGCACCGCACGGACGTCTACGGCGGCGACCTCTACCTGCGGCTGCGGGATCGCTCGTCGCGGGCCTTCACCGCGCTCCAGTCCGAGTTCATGTACCGGCGGGCCTCTGCGCCGGGAGGCCGGGTGGAGCAGAGTGGGGTCTACGCCTGGCTGGTGCGGCGCTTCGACGCGCACTGGGAGGCAGCCGTGCGCGGGGACCTGCTCCCGGACGGCAGCGAAGCGGGCCGGCCGGAGCTGGAGGAGGAGCTCGGCCCGTTCCTCGAGCCCATCTCGCAGTGGAGGGTCGGCGGCGCGATCTCCTGGTACCCGACCGAGTTCCAAAGGCTGCGACTCCAGGTGAACCACGACTCGGGCATCCGCGCCCGCGGCGGGCACGCCCGCAGCGGCCAGGAGTTCTTCCTCCAGTACCAATTCGTCATCGGCGCGCACGGCGCGCACCCGTTCTAGGAAGGAGATCCGCCTTGCATTCCCGAGTCTTCGCGGCGCTCCTCGCGCTCGCCGCCTCGACCCCCGCCGCCGCCGACGTCCGCGTCGTCGCCTCCGTCCCCGCCCTGGGCTCGATCGCCCGCGAGGTCGTCGGCGACGCGGGGAGGGTCGACGTCCTCGCCCCGGCGGAGCAGGATCCCCACTTCGCCGACGGCAAGCCGTCGATGATCCTGGCCCTCAACCGCGCCGACGCCCTCCTCTTCGCCGGCCTCGGGCTGGAGACCGGCTGGCTTCCCACCCTGGTGACGGCGTCCCGCAACCCGCGGATCCAGCCGGGGAGCCCGGGGAGCATCGAGGCCACGGCGATGGTCCCGCTCCTCGAGACGGGCGGAAGGGCCGATCGCTCCCTGGGCGACGTGCACCCCGGCGGCAACCCCCACGTCTGGCTCGATCCCCGGCGGGCAAGGACGATCGCGCTGGGCCTCGCCGAGCGCCTCGCCGCCCTCGACACCGAGCGCGCCGCCGCCTACCGCGCCAACGCCTCCCGGTTCGCGGCGGAGCTCGATAGGCGGATCGAGGCGTGGGAGAAGGCGATGGCGCCGTACGCGGGGCGCTCGGTGGTCCCCTTCCACAAGAGCCTCGTCTACCTGACGGACTGGCTGGGCCTGAAGGAGGTGGCGACGATCGAGCCGCTGCCAGGGATCTCGCCGTCGCCCTCCCACCTCGCCGGCCTGATCCTGCGCCTGCGGGACACGAGCCCCCCGCCCTTGGTGGTGTCGGAGCCCTGGCACAACCTGGGCACCGCCGCGACCGTGGCGAAGAAGGCCGGCGCGAGGTTCGTGCGACTGCCGGGGGACGTGGGGTCGGTGCCGGGCAAGGACGGCTACGTCGCCCACCTGGACGAGCTCCTCGCCCGCCTGCGCGCGGGCTGGGAGGGGAAGTGATCGCGTCGGCGCGAGGGCCGGTGGTGCGGATGCGCGGGGTGGAGATCGGCCACGGCCGCAGGCGGGTGGCGGGGCCGATCGACCTCGACCTGGCGCCGGACGACTTCCTGGTGATCGCCGGCCCCAACGGCGCCGGCAAGTCCACCCTGGTGAAGACGATGCTCGGCACCCTGCCGCCGCTTCGGGGCGCGGTCGAGCGGCGCTGCCGCTTCGGCTACGTGCCGCAGCGCGAGCGCCTCGACGACATCTGGCCCTTCTCCGCCCTGGACGTCGCGCTGATGGGCCTGGTGCCCGCCGCCGCCCCCTTCTCCCGCGCGACGGCCGGCGACCGCCGCGCCGCCCGCGAGCTCCTCGCCCTGGTGGGGCTGGAGGCCGAGGCCGATCGCCCGTTTCGCGATCTCTCCGGCGGACAGCAGCAGCGGGCGCTCATCGCCCGCGCGCTCGTCGCCGAGCCGGAGGTGCTGATGCTCGACGAGCCCACCAACCACCTCGACGTGCCCGGGGAGCGCGCGGCCTACGAGCTCCTCGCCGAGATTCACCGGCGCGGACGGCAGGCGATCGTGGTGATCTGCCACCACCTCGGCCCGGCCCTCCGCCACGCCACCCGCCTGGCGATCCTTCAGGACGGATCCCTGGTGGCGGGCCCTCCGGACGACCTCGCCCGTGCCGGTGCCCTGGGAGATCTGGTGGAGGATTCGTTCGCCTCCAGCGAGAGGGAGGGCGTATGAACGGGATCTCGTTCTGGGAGGCGAGCTTCCTGTGGAGGGATCCGCTAATCGCGGCGGCGCTCGGCGCGCTGGTCAGCTCGCTGGCCGGCGTCTTCGTCGTCCTCAAGCGCGCGGCCTTCGTGGGCGCGGCGGTGTCCCAGGCGGCCGGGATCGGGGTGGTGGGCGCGCTGCTCGCACCCCACGCCCTCGGGATCTCGATCCCGCCGCTGGCCGCCGGGATCCTCGCTGGCGCCGGATCGGCCGGGCTCTTCTCCCTCTCCCGCAAGCGCAGCCGGATCGGCGTGGACGCGGCGATCGCCATCGTCTACGTGCTGGCGGGCGCCGGCTCCCTCGTGCTGGGCTCCTTCCTCACCCACGAATACGAGTCGGTGCACGCGCTCCTCTTCGGCGACGCGGTGGCCGCGCCTCCCGAGGATCTGTGGGCGCTGGGGATCACGGCGGCGGGGCTCGCGGCGCTGCTCCTCGGGTGGGGGCGCCAGCTCCTCTTCGTCTCCTACGATCCCGAGACGGCCCGCGCCATGGGCATGCCGGTGCGGCGCCTGAACGCGGCGCTCTACTTCGCCGTGGGCCTCTCGATCGCGGTGGCGACCCGCGCCCTCGGCGCGCTGCCAGTGTTCGCGCTCACCGTCGCCCCGGCGGCGGCGGGCCTCCTCCTCTTCGATCGGTTGCGGGCGGTCTTCGCCTGGGCGGTGGGGACGGCCCTGGGCGCCGCCGTCCTCGGCTACTACCTCTCCTTCGTGTGGGAGAAGCCGACCGGCGCGACGATCGTGCTCTGCGCCGTCGCCACCCTCGTCCCCGGCGCGATCCGCCGCCTGGTCGCGAGGAGCTGAGCCGCAGCGCGCGACGCGAGGGGCGCATCGCGTCGCGGACGGCGCGGACGAATCGACGCGTCGGCGCGCCCCGTGGTTCAGTGCAACCAGGGCCCGCTGCCCGGCTCGTCCTTGCGCTGCAGCGGGAAGATGTTGTCGTCGCCCTTCTTCTCGCCCTGGATCACGGAGAAGCGCCGGGTGCGGCGCTTGAGCTCGCGCTCGATCCGCCACGCGCGAAAGCGCAGCCACGCCCGCCGCGGGCGGAAGAGCCCATTGGCGAAGGCCAGCGCCGCGACCATGCCCACGAACGCCGGCAAGGCGCGCAGCGGCCCCTCCAGGATCGCGAAGAGCGCCAGGATGCCGAACGAGACGTAGATGAGCTGCTTGCCTTGGATCGGCAGCACGAACATGAGGTAGATCGGCTGCCGCGCGTACTGGTGGGCGAAGAGGATCGTGAGCGCGCCCAGGCCCACCCACAACCCGTGGAAGGTAGCGCCTTGCCTGCCCGCCAGATACGCGACCGGGATGGTGACCAGGGCGCCCAGCGCCGTCGTCCCCACGTAGAAGCCGAGCAGCCGCCTGGAGCCCAGCACCGCCTCGACCTGGCTTCCGATCGCGTACAGGAAGTAGAGCGAGATCAAGAAGGAGAAGATCGCGCCGCCGCTGTAGAGCGGTACCATCAGCGCGTACGTCACCACCTGCCAGAGCTCACCCGCGACCACGCGGCTCGGCGTGAGGAGGAGGTGCTCGGCGAGGAAGCGCCCGGAGACGGCGGAGAGGATCGAGAAGGCGGCGACCGCGATGGTCAGCCGGATTGCCATGGGCCCGCTCGCCCCATAACCACTACCGCTCGTCCGCTGTCGCCGCGCGCGCAAGAAGCCCATCCTTCCGGGGAGATCGGCGGGCCCTCGATTCGGGCCGATCCTGGGAAGCATAAGCCTCCGGGTGGGCTGCGCAACCGCGGCTACCGATCGTACGCCTTCTCCCTGTAGAAGAGCGTGATGGTCAGACAGTGGAACTCCTGGTCGGACGACTGCGTGACGACCTTCTCCAGCACCTCGCACTGCGGGTTCTCACGCAGCCAGCGGGTGATGTGATCGCCCATCATCTCTCGATCGCGGGCGAGGGTCGTCGAAAATACCTTTACCCCGGTGAAGTGCGGCATTTCCCACGCCTCCTGACCGCCCTGCCTGGGTGCTTCGACTCGAAGGATCCCCCGGCGCCTGCAGGCGCGTCGTGGCCAAGCAGCGACGCAAATGGAGTCTCGCCTTCCCGGCGAACGTCCTGCAAGGGGATCCTCGTCGAATCCCCCGTTTCGGGCCGAGGAGCGGGCAGAATTCGTTGGGTACCGAACAACATCGGGGCTCGGTGAAGGCCCCTGACGCTCGACGTGGAGAAGCCCCTCGCGGTTCAGCCCGCCGCCTGGACCCGGTAGGCCTCCACCGCCTCGAGGATCTGCGCGTCGGAGAGCGTGAGGTTGGAGGACTTCGCGCGGGCGAGGATGAAGCGTCCCAGCTCCTCGGAGACGGGGAGGCCCCTGCGCTCGAGCCACCAGGTCACGTTCGACATGCCGCTCATCGGCCCCACGTCGATCGACTGCTCCTTGCCGAACTCGCCCGCGGGAACCGCGGAGTAGACGCGGTCCGCGAGCCAGTCGTCGCCCTTGCGCTTGGCCTTGACGATGGCCGCGGCGTGAACGCCGGTGGCGGTGCGGAAGGCGTCGTCGCCCACGAGCGGATAGTTGATGGGGATCTCCATGCCGGTGGCCGCGCCGACGGTGCGCACGTACTCCACCAGCCGGGTGAGATCCCAGTCGATGATCCCGGCGAGCTTCAGGTTCACGAGGAGCTGGTCGATGGCGGTGTTGCCCACCCGCTCGCCGATCCCCATGGCGGTGCCGTGGATGCGATCCGCGCCGCACTCCAGGGCGACCAGGGTGTTGATCACCGCGAGGCCGCGGTCGTTGTGGCCGTGCCAGTCGACCTTCACGTCCGCCCCGGTGGAGGCGACCACCTCCCTGGTGAACGCGAGGAGCGCCTTCACGCCGTCGGGGGTGGCGTGCCCCACGGTGTCGCAGACGCAGAGGCGGGAGGCGCCGTGCTCGATCGCGCTGCGGAAGAGCACGTCGAGGGCCTCCGGCTGCGACCTCGTCGTGTCCTCGGTGACGTAGCAGATGTCGAGGTTCTCCTTCACCGCGAAGTCGATCGCCTTGGCGGAGGTGTCCCGGATGTGCTCGATGGTCCAGCCTTCCGCGTACTGGCGGATCGGCGACGAGCCGATGAAGGCGTAGGCGGTGAGAGGGATGCCCACCTTCTGCTGGATCTCCGCGATCGGCTCCATGTCCGAGACCACCGTTCGGCCGGCGGCGCAGACGCGCAAGGGGAGCCGGTTGTCCCGGACGTAGGTGGCGATGGCGGTGACGTCGTCGTAGGCCCGCTTGCCGGCGCAGGGCAGCCCCACGTCGGCGGCGGTGATCCCCAGATCCGCCATGAGCTGCACGATCCTCAGCTTCTCCTCGACGGACGGATCGGTGACCGACGGCGACTGGAGCCCGTCGCGCAGCGACTCGTCGAAGAGATCGACCCGGCGCCTGCCCTTGACCGGCCCCTTCTCGTGGACGTTCCAATCGTGGATGAGATCTTCGTGCTCGCGAGACATGACGGCTCCCTCGATCGATGGGTGAGCAGCCTGCCAAGGAAGGCCGCCGCCGTCCAGCCCCGGCGGCCCCCTCGCGCCACGAAGAAGGCGCCGCCCCGAAGCGGGAGCGGCGCCTCTTGCGCGCGGGTCGCGCGAGCGCTCGCTCAGGCCCTCTCGAGCACCACCGCGATCCCCTGGCCGCCGCCGATGCAGGCGGAGCCGATGGCATAGCGGCCCCCGGTGCGAGCGAGTTCATACAACAGGTGTCCGGTGATGCGCGCCCCGGAGGCGCCCAGCGGATGCCCGAGGGCGATCGCGCCGCCGTTCGCGTTGGTGCGGTCCCGGGGCAGCCCCAGGGACTTCTCCACCGCGAGGTACTGGGGGGCGAACGCCTCGTTCACCTCGAAGAGGGAGTAGTCCTCGAGGGTGGTGCCGGTGCGGGCCAGCGCGTTCTGGATCGCGGGCACGGGGCCGATGCCCATCACCGTGGGATCGCAACCGGAGACGCCCCAGTTGACGAGCTTGCCGATCGGCTTCAGCCCCTTGCGCTCGGCGTAGTCCCGGGTCACCATCACCAGCATGGCGGCGCCGTCGCAGATGCCGGACGCCGCGCCCGCGTGGATGACGCCGTCCTTTTTGAAAACCTTGGGGAGCTTCGCCAGGCCCTCGAGGGACGTGTCCGGGCGCGGGTGCTCGTCCTTGGTGAAGGCCACCGTCTGCCCCCGCTTGGCGGGGAGCTCCATCGGCGCGATCTCGTCGTCGAAGCGGCCGGCCTCGGCGGCGGCCGCCCAGCGCTTCTGGGAGAGGACGGAGTACTCGTCCACCTCGCGCTGGGTGATCGAGTGCTCGACGGCGAGCTTCTCCGCGGTCATCGCCATCGGCATGCCGGTGAAGCTGTCGGTGAGGGCGCTCCACAGCGAGTCCTCGAGCTCGCCCTTGCCCAACGCCAGGCCCCAGCGGGCGCCGCGGACGACGTGGGGCGCCTGCGACATCGACTCCGTTCCGCCGGCGAGCACCACCTCGTGCTGGCCGGTGAGGAGCATCATCGCGCCCTGCACCAGGGCCTCGAAACCCGAGCCGCAGAGGCGGTTCACCGTCACCGCGGGGACCGACTGGGGGAGGCCCGTGCGAAGGCCCACGTGCCGGGCGAGGTAGATGGCGTCCGCCGAGGTCTGGCAGACGTTGCCCACCACCACGTGCCCCACGTCCTCGGCGGGGACGCCCGACTGCGCGAGGGCGGCCTTGCCGGCGTGGACCGCCAGGTCGGTGGCGGTGAGGTTCTTCAGGCTCCCGCCGAAGGTGCCGAACGGCGTTCGCTTCGCCGCCAGAAAGACGATCTCGGTGCTACCTGCGCTCTTCATCACTTCCTCCAAATCCCTCGAGAATCAACCGGCCAGCCTGCGGGCGAGCTGCACCAGAAACGAGCCCATGAAGATCAGCGCACCGCCGGCGAAGATCACGCCTCGGATCTCCTTGCGGCGCAGCTCCCGCTTCCCCGGGCCCTTCGCGTAGAACCTGCTGCCCGCCTCCTCCAGCGCCTCCAGGTCGAAGCGGGCGTCCAGCGGCCTGCCCTCGTCGACGAAGCGCTGGACCCGGCGACGGTGGGCGTTCACGAGCTCGGCGGGCCCGTTGCCGGGGAGACCGCCCGCAAGATAGTCGGCCTCGTCCACGGACGGCCAGTGGAAGTCCGCCGTGATCACCGCGGCGCCGTCCGAAAAGTGGGTGACCAGGGAGAGCCACGCCTCGTTCCGCACCTGCCGGACGGTGGCGAAGCAGCGCGCGTCCGGCGAGGCGAGCACGAGGTCGCGCGCGGCGCGGGCGAGGGGCCGCCGCTCGATCACGACCCCCTTCCGCTCGAAGCCGAGGGCCTCGAGCTGGCCGAGCATGTCCCGCATGGCGGGGCCCCGGGCCACCACGTCGTCGGGGCCGCCGGCGGCGCGCAGGCGCACCCAGCCCGGCCACGCGAAGGCGAGCGCGCCGGGGAGGTTCCGGTAGAGGAGGAAGGCGATCAGCGCGAAGAAGCCCAGCACCCGCCAGGGGTCGAGGCCGTCAAACCTGGAGAAGTCGACGATCCCGATCATGCCCGCGCCAGCCTCTCCGCCCTGCCGATCACGAAGTCGGCGACCGTCTTCGTGTCCGCCGCCCCGCCGACGTCCGGGGTGAGGACGTTCTCCTCCACCGCCTCGTCTACGGCGCGCTCGACCAGGCGCGCCTCGGCGTCGTGGCCCAGGTGTTCGAGGAGGAGTGCGCAGGTGAGGAAGGTGGCGATCGGGTTGGCCTTGCCGGTGCCCGCAATGTCGGGGGCGCTGCCGTGCACGGGCTCGAAGAGTCCGATCTTGCCGGGGTGGAGGTTGGCGCTCGCCGAGAAGCCCAGGCCGCCGGAGATGCCCGCGCCCAGGTCGGTGAGGATGTCGCCGAAGAGGTTGTTGGTGACCACCACCCGGAAGAGCTCGGGGCGGAGCACCATCTGCATCGCGAGGACGTCCACGTACATATGACGCAGCTCGAGGTCCGGATACTCCCTGGCGAGCTCCTTCCACACCCGCTGCCACAGCCCCCCGGCGTGCCGCATGGCGTTCGACTTGTCGCTCATCCACACGGTCTTCTCGCCGTGCTTGCGGGCCCAGTCGAGGGCGGCGCGGCAGATCCGCTCCACGCCCTTGTGGGTGTTCAGATCCTCGGAGATCGCCACCTCGTCCGGCGTCCCCTCCTTGAAGGTGCCGCCGACGTCCACGTAGACGCCCTCGGTGTTCTCCCGGAAGAAGACGCCCCGGATGTCCTCCCGCCCCTTGCCGACCAGCGGGGAGAAGCGATCGGCCAGCAGCCGGATCGGCCGCAGGTTCACGAAGAGGTCGAGCTGGAAGCGAAGGGCGAGGAGGATCTCCCTGGCGTGGCGGCCGTCGGGGACGCGGGGATCGCCCACGGCGCCGAAGAGGATGGCCCGGTAGTCCCGGCGGAACTCCTCGATCTGCTCACTCGGCAGGGTGGTGCCGTCCCGCAGGTAGCGGTCCGCGCCGTAGTCGAAGAAGGTGAAGCGCAGGTCGAGCCCGCGCAGCTCCGAGAGGCGCTCGAGCAGGCGCACGCCCTCGGGCGCGACCTCCTTGCCGATGCCGTCCCCCGGAATCACCGCGATGCGTGCCATTCGATCGTCCCGTCCCATGCGGTCGCGCCCGGGAGGACGCATCCCACGGAAAAGACCGGGATTCTGAAGGCCGCTCGGCGGTGGGTCAAGGCTCGTCGGCGCGGGGCGCGCCGTGCATCGCGGGGGCCTGGCGGGCCTGCGTGGCCGCCTCCTGCCGCTGGCGCACCTGCTCGACGGCCCACGCCGCCACCGACGTGGCGGACCGCCCGACCAGCGCCACCTCCTCGGCGGAATAGGTCCGGCTCCCGGAGGCGTCGGTCACCACGACGTCGCCGTTCGGGGCGCCTCGGGCCGTGGCGAGGACGTTCCCCTCCTCGTCGCGGGCCTCCATGCCGTCGACCGTGCGGCGGAAGAAGCGGACCTCGTCTCCGCGCGACACGCGCAGCGTGTCCTCCCCCTCCCGGGCGAGGCGGAGCTCGGTCCCGTCGGCGAGCGCGACCACCCGCTCCGCCCCAACCTGGAGGTCCAGGCCCGCCCCGAAGCCCGGCGACGTGGTTCTCCCCGCCCAGAACTCGCTGGTGTTGAAGACCACCCCGTCGACCAGGAGCGTCACCTCGTAGACGGGGATGATGATGAGCGCCAGGAAGAGGACCTCCTGTCCCCACTTCCCGCCGATGTCCCGGTTGAACTTCCAGATCGTGCGGGTGAGCTGGAAGGAGCCGAAGCAGGACGCCGAGAGAAGGGCGACGGCGAGCAGCAACGCGAGGCGACGGCGCATGGTCTCTCCTCCGTCGACCCTCGCCCGGACGGTCGAGGCCGGCGTTGAACGACGCGGGATCGGCCGCTAGAGTGCGACCGCCCCCCGGGCCCTGGCAACGACCCGAAAGACAATCCCCGATCGAGGTTCACCCGATGCGAAAGCCGATGACGCTCACCCAGAAGATCCTCGCCGCCCACGCCATCGGCCTGCGGCGCCCGTGGGTGGAGACCGGCGACCTGCTCCGCATCCGGGTCGACTGGACCATCGCCTCGGAGCTCGCCTGGAACGGCATGGCCCAGACCTACGAGAAGCTGGGCAGGCCGCAGATCCACGACACCGAGCGCTTCTTCCTGGCGGTGGACCACACGGTGGATCCCGTGACGCTGGCGAACGACGAGCGCACCCAGCGGCTCACCCGGCTCTCGCGCGACTTCGCGAAGGAGAGCGGCATCCGCCACTTCTACGACGCCAACGAGACCATCCTGCACACCAAGTTCTACCGGGATCTGGTGCAGCCCGGCGAGGTGGTGCTGGGGGCGGACTCGCACACCTCCTCCCACGGGGGCATGGGCGCGTTCTCCATCGGCCTGGGCGGCGCCGACATCACCGCCGCGATGGTGCTGGGCGAGTCGTGGATCGAGGTGCCCGAGGCCATCGCCGTGGACTACCTGGGCGAGCTCCCCTTCGGGATCGGCGGCAAGGACGTGATTCTGGAGACCCTGGGCAAGCTCGGGCGCAACACGGTGGCGATGGAGCGCAGCGTCGAGTACCGGGGCGACGCCGTGCGGCGGTGGTCCACCGACGTGCGCTTCACCATCGCCAACATGACCGCGGAGTTCGGCGGCCTCAACGGGATCTTCGAGCCGGACGAGGTCGTGGCCGAGTGGCTGTCGCGGCGCCGCTCCCACAACGACGCGGCGGTCTACTTCCGCGCAGACGACGACGCGCCCTACCGCGAGCGCTTCCGCATCGACCTCTCGAAGCTGGGGCCGGTGGTGGCCAAGCCCTTCTCGCCGGACAACGTCTTCCCGGTGGAGGAGCTCGCCGGCATGGAGCTGCAGGGCGCGTTCATCGGCGCGTGCACCACCACCGAGGAGGAGCTGGTGCTGGCGGCGCTGGTGCTCGAGAAGGCGCTGGCCGCGGGCGCCAGGCCCGTCGACACCCACAAGCGCCTGGTGGTGCCCGGCGACCTCTCCATCCTGAAGACGCTGCGGGAGGCGGGCCTCGTCGACGTCTACGAGCGGGCAGGCTTCCGGGTGGGGCCGCCGGGCTGCTCGATGTGCCTCGGCATCGCCTCCGAGCGCGCCGGCAAGGGCGAGTCGTGGATCACCTCGCAGAACCGCAACTTCGAGAACCGGATGGGCGAGGGATCGCTGGCGTACCTGGCCTCCGCCGCCACCGTCGCCGCCTCGGCGCTCGAGCTGCGGGTGGCCGACCCCAGGCCGCTGCTCGCCCAGGTGGATCGGGATCGCTACGCCGCCCTGCTCCGGCGCGACGCCGGCAGGCGCCTGCCCGAGGTGCGGATCACCGAGCCGGAGCCGGCGATCACCCCGGCGGCGGCGCAGACCCTGGGGAGGAGCGACGACGCGGGCAGCGGGATCCTGCGCGCGAAGGTGCAGCGCTTCGGCGACGCGGTGGACACCGACGCGATCATCCCCGGCGAGTTCTGCCACCTCACCGATCTCGAGGAGATCGGCTCCAAGTGCTTCCACTACGTGCGCCCGGAGTTCGTGAGCCGCAGCCGCGACGAGGGCCGCACCATCGTCGTCGCGGGCGAGGGCTGGGGCTCGGGCAGCTCCCGCGAGCACGCGGTCTGGGCGCTCAAGGGCGCGGGGATCCGCTGCGTCATCGCCAAGAGCTACGCGTTCATCCACAAGCGCAACCTGGTGAACGAGGCGCTCCCCTACCTCGTGGTGCGGGACGAGGCCTTCTACGCCCTGGCCACCGAGGGCGCCGAGCTCGCCGTCGACCTCGCCATGGGCGTGGTCACCGTGGTCTCCACCGGCCAGTCCTTCGCCGCCGAGCCCCTCGCCCAGGTGGTGCAGTCGCTGGCCCGGGAGGGCGGCCTCGTCCCCGCGATCAAGCGCCACGGCGCCAAGGTCTTCTCCGTCCTCTCCGCGGGGTGAACCCCGCCCGCTCCGGACGATCCCCGGGCGCGGATCAGAAGCTGCGGGGCTCCGCCTGCCACCCGACCCGGGCCACCGCGCGAAAGTCCGGGGTCTGCTTGCCGGCGCCGACGCCGGGGCCCGCGCCGATCGCCGCGTGGAGGCGGCGGAGGATGCCAACCTTGGCCACGCCGAGGATCTCGTAGCTCGAGCCCGAGTGGGCGAAGGGGATCTGGGTGTTCGCCTCGACGCCGAGGCGGACGGCGTCGCGGCTGGTGCGCCATCCGAAGGCGGCGCCGACCTGCGCCATCGTGCCGGTGATGCTCCCCGCTTCGCGGAGCTCGGGTCGGGTGAGCACGCCGGCGGTGACGCCCGCGAAGAGGGCCGGGGGGAGCCAGGCCTCGGCGATCGCGGCGAGGCGGACGCGGACCTTGCCGTCGGAGGCGAAGGCCTCCCGGCTGCCCACTGGCAGGAGGAGCGAGGCGTCCAGCGCCAGCCCCAGCGGGAGCAGATCGCGGGGCGGCCCGACGATCCCGACGCGCCCGCCCAGCTTGAGGTCGCCGACGGCGAAGTCGTGGAGCCGGGTGGTGATGCCCTCCACGCCGCGGGTATCCCCCACCTGGCGGATGGGCACCGGCAGGGTGGCGTGCAGGGTGAGCCGGTCGAGGAGGCCGTAGGCGACGAAACCGTAGAGCCAGAGCTGCTCCTCGATGATCTGGCGCTCCCCGCCGCCGGCGAGCTTCCCGCGCAGGGCGTCGTCGGCGTGGGAGATCGCCGCCGCCACCCCCCAGGTGCCGGCCTTCAGGGTGGTGGGCCGCTCCAGGGTGAGGCCGTCGGCGGCCAGCGGCGGCGCCATGTACCGGTTGGCGTCGAAGCCGGGATCCCCGCGGGCGGCGCCGCTCGCCCCCAGCGCCACGATCGCCGCGGCGGCCGCGGCGAACCTGCGCCACCTGGATCCCTCGCCCGGACCCGCTTCGACCACGTCCCCCCCTTTCGGCGAATCTGAGGACGGACCGGCGCCGGGCGGATCCCCCTCCCTGGGGCGACCGGAGACGTCCTACGGGCGGAGGCGTGGGAATCGGGGCGACGGGACCGTTCCGGCTTGCGAGCGCCGGCGACCGGACGGGGGTGCCGCCGCTTCAGCGGTGCCAGACGTCGTCGGCGAGATCGGCGACCACGGGGCAGTGATCGGAGCCGAGCACGTCGTGGAGGATGTCCGCCGCCTTCACGTAGGGCATCGCGCCCGGAGACGCCAGCACGTAGTCGATGCGCCAGCCGATGTTCTTGGCGCGGACGCCGAAGCGCTGGCTCCACCAACTGTAGCGGTCGGGCGTGTCGGGGTGGAAGTGGCGGAAGGTGTCGACCCAGCCGCTCCGGAGCCACCGATCCAGCTCCTCGCGCTCCTCGGGGAGGAAGCCGCTCGTCTCCTCGTTGGCCTTGGGCCGGGCCAGGTCGATGGGCCGGTGCGCGGTGTTGAAGTCGCCGATGACGAGGACGCGCTCGCCGTCCCGCAGCGGCTTCTCCAGCCGGTCGAAGAGCGCGCGGTAGAAGGCGAGCTTGAAGGGCACCCGGCTGTTGTCGCGATCCTTGCCGTTGCCGTTGGGGAAGTAGCAGTTGACCACCTGGAGCTTGCCGAGGCGGGCGATCTGGAGGCGCCCCTCGGCGTCGAACTCCTCCACGCCGAGCGAGGTCTCCACCTCGTCGGGCGCGAGCCGCGAGAAGAGGCCGACGCCGCTGTAGCCCGGCCGCTCGGCCTCGACGAAGTGGGTGTCGAAGCCCTTCACCTCCCGCACCTCGTTGGGGATCTGCTCCTCGCGGGCGCGGACCTCCTGCACCCCGACGAAGTCGGCGCCCGCCTCCAAGAGCCAATCGGCGAAGCCCTTTTTCGCGCAGGCCCGGAGGCCGTTCACGTTCCAGCTCGCGATCCGCATTCATCCTTCCTCGGCGCGCGCGCCACCGCTACGCGGCGAGCGCCTCCGCCTCTCGGGCCCGGCGTCGCCTGGCGATCAGCTTCGCGGCGACGATCCCGATCTCGTAGCAGAGGACCATCGGCACGGCCATCAGCGCGAGGTTGAAGGGATCGCCGGTGGGCGTGATCAGCGCGGCGACGAAGACGATCCCGACGATGGCGTAGCGTCGCACCTTGGTCAGCTCGCTGCCGTCGATGATCCCGAGGGCCGCGAGGAGCGCGAAGATCACCGGGATCTCGAAGATCAGCCCGAAGGCCAGGAGCAGGACGAGCACGAGGTTGAGCTGCTCGCGCATGGAGAGCATCGGCCTCGTCCAGTCGTCGAGGTCGTGCCGCTCCCCGGCGGCGGCGAGCCTGGCGATCGAGGCCGCATGCCTGCCCGCCACCGCCTGGGTCCGGGCGCCCTCCTCGCCGCCGATGCCGAGGGAGAGGGCCACGCCGAGCTCCCGCTCGGCGAGCGAGAGCCGGTCGGCCGCCTTGCGGACCTCGCCCTCGACGGCGAGCGCCCGCGCCTCGTGGCTCGCGACGATCGCGCGGGAGAGGGCCGAGGCACCGGGGCCTCCCGGCGCGACCCGGCCGCCGGCCGCGTCGAAGAGCGGGAGGATCCGCTCCAGGCGGGCGAGGATCGCCTGCCTGCCGCCGGCGCTCGCCGGCAGCGAGTCGAGGTGCCGCTCCGCCTCGTCGAGCATGCGCTCGGCGCCGGGCAGATCCCCCACCCGCAGGAGTCGAGCGGCGTCGTCCACCGCGCCCTCGGCCAGGCGCAGGTCGGTGACCCGCGCCTGCATGTCCTCCGGCTGGAGGAGGAATTCGAACGCCGGCGGGAGGACGGCGAAGTAGCAGAAGACCACGCCGGTGATGAAGCACGCGGTCCCCGCCGCTACGAAGGGGACCGCCATGCGGCGCTCGTTGGCGTAGAGCCCCGGCGCCACGAAACCCCAGATCTGGGAGAGGATCACCGGCGCCGCCAGAAAGACGCCGGCGTAGATCCCGACTTTGATGAAGGTGTTGATCTCCTCGATGGCGGAGGTCTGCACCAGCGTCCGCTGCCCCTCCGGCAGCGCGTTCAGGATCGGCAGGACGAGGACGTGGAAGATCTGCCGGGAGAACGCGAGGGAGAGGCCGGCCAGGATCACCACAGCCAGGCCGGCCTTGAGCAGCCGTCCGCGGAGCTCGCCCAGGTGCCCGAGCAGGCTCAAGCGAAGCTCGCCGTCGCGCCCCTTCATGCGTCCTTGGTGGATGCGGGCGCGCCTCCCGCGGGGATCGTCTCCGCCGTGTGGAGGGGCGCCGGGGTGTCGGCGGGCGCAGGCGCGCGGGCGGCGTCGGCGGGTGCGGCCTCGACCGGGCCGGGCGCGGGCGCTGCCACCGCGCCCGTCGGCACGGCGCCATGGGCGGGCTCGACGTGACCGGGGGCAGCGTGGGCGGCGGCGATCCCGTACGCGGCCGCCTCGCCCTGGGCCGGGCTCTCGTCGGCGGGGCCGGCCGGCACGGCGTCCACGGGCCTCACCGCCGGGACGGCCGGCGCCTGCTGCTGGTCGGGCTTGCCCTCGGGCATGGCCTTGATCTCGCGATCCAGCGCGTGGAACTCGCCCTCGACCATCTCCTTGAACTCGCCGGTGGTGCGCCGGACCTCGCGCATGGCCTTGCCGATCGTCTTGGCGAGCTTCGGAAGGCGCTCCGGTCCCAGCACCACCAGGGCGACGACCATGACGACCAGGAGCTCGGGAAAGGAGAGGCCGAACATCGGTACCTCGAAGGGCAGCCCTGCCGGTGCTACCCGCAGCGCGCCGCCGGCGCAACCCAAATGCCCCGGGCGCCGCCTCCCTGCCCGAGGGAGCGCCCGGCGCCAAGGCACGCGCGCCGGCCGTTCGGAGCGCGGCCCGCCCGGTCCGGTCGAGAACGCGCCCCACCCCCGGGCGATTCCGCCCGGCTCCCGCCCCTCCCCTCCCCCGGCGCCCGGGCCCGCGCTCGCAAGGACGGCCGCACCCGACGAAAGCCCCGGACGCATCCGGCGTCCCCACCCGGCCCTCGCGATCCGTCCGGACGGGCGCCCGCCCGAGGGCCGCGCCCCCCGGGCACGAGGCCGGCCTCCCGGCCCGGGCGCTCCGGCGGGGAGCGAAACGCCCCGGGCAGGGACATCTTTTGGGCCGATCGATCGTTTCGCGGCAGGATCCGCCCGCCCGTCGCCCAAGGAGCCGCCATGGAGCACACGGTCCTCTTCGTTGACGATCGCTGTCTGGACCACGATCCGGGCTTCGCCCACCCCGAGTCCCCCGCGCGGCTGCGCGCGATCCTCGGGGCCCTGGAGCGCTCACCGGTGAAGGGCTGCCGCGCCCTCTCGCCTCGGCCGGCGACCCGTGATCAGCTCGTGCGGGTCCACGACCCCGCCTACGTGGACTCCATCCTCGCCCTCGACAGGCGGAGCGCCCAGCTCGATCCCGACACCGCGATCTCGCCGGGGAGCGTGCAGGCGGCCCTGCTCTCCGCCGGCGCCGCGATCGAGGCGACCACCGCCGTCTCCACGGAGCGGGCCCGGCACGCGTTCTCCCTCGCCCGGCCGCCGGGGCACCACGCCGAGCCCGACCGCGCCATGGGGTTCTGCGTCTTCGGCAACGTGGCCGCGGCGGCGGCCCACGCCCTCGAGGTCCTCGGGCACCGGCGGGTCCTCGTCGTCGACTGGGACGTGCACCACGGCAACGGCACCCAGACCACCTTCTACGATCGCGACGACGTGCTCTTCTTCTCCGCCCACCGCTCCCCGTTCTACCCGGGGACCGGCGCCCTCGAGGAGGCGGGCCGGGGCAAGGGCGAGGGCTTCACGGTGAACGCCCCGCTCCCGGCGCGGCTGGGGGACGACGACTACGCCGCGCTGTTCGCGGAGCTCCTGGTCCCGATCGCCGACGCGTGGCGGCCGGACCTGGTCCTCGTCTCCGCCGGCTTCGATCCCCACGTGGACGATCCGCTGGGCGGCATGGCGGTGACGCCGATCGGCTTCGCGCGGCTCTGCTCGATCGTGCGGTCGATCGCCGACCGGCACGCCGGCGGCAAGCTCGCCCTGGTGCTCGAAGGAGGCTACGACCTCGACGGCCTCGCCGGCAGCGTCTCCGCCTGCCTCGAGGTGCTCGCCGGCGCGAAGGTGCCGGACGCCGGCCCGCCCTCGCCGCGGGGGCGCGAGGCGATCGATCGCGCCGTCGCCTTCCACGCCCGCCACTGGCCCACGCTGTGCCCGCGCGGCGCCTGACCGGCGGCCGCGTCCTCCCCTGACGAACGCTGCGGTCTCGAGGCGCGGCCTCCTCCCTGGCCGCGCCGCAGCCGAGCAGGGCCCGACCGGCGGTCGCCCTCCCCCCTCGCTCCGGCCACGCGGCGCCCGAGCGGCCACGACCTCCCCTGCCGTGCCCGCGGCGTCTGCGCCTCAGTGGTCCATCATGAAGAGGTCGGGATCCACCGTGCCCCCGTCGTCGATCGCCTCCTCGGTGGGTGCGGTGCCCGCCTTGAACGGGAGGGTGCGCACGCCCGGCCCCGGAGGCGCGGGCCTGCCGGTGCGGACGTCCACGCTGGCGAAGCCGATCCCGGCCGGCACCGGCCAGCGCCGGCCCGGCACGCCGTCCATCGCCTTCTCCATGTAATCCATCCAGATCGGCAGCGCGGCCCGGCCCCCCTGCTCGTACCGGCCCATGGGCGGCTGGTCGTAGCGGTCGTAGCCGACCCACACCCCGGCCACCAGATCCCGTGAATAGCCCATGAACCAGGCGTCAAAGGAGTCGTTGGTGGTGCCGGTCTTCCCGGCGATGGGCCACTTGTTGTTCATGGAGGCTGCCCGGCTGGCGGTGCCGTAGAGCGTCACCTGGTGGAGCAGCTCCGTGGTGATGTAGGCGGTCTCCGCGGACATCACCCGCTCCGGCTCCGTGCGCAGCTCCGCGTAGCCCGCGAGGATCCGATCGGCCAGCGGCGCCCAGCCGTCCGCGTAGTGGGTGTGGTCCTCGAGGGTGCGGCCGAAGCGATCCTCCACCTTGCGGATGAAGGTGGTCCTGGGGCTGGTGCCCATCCGGTCGAAGGTGGCGTAGACCCGGGCGAGATCCCAGAGGGTCACGCACGAGGATCCCAGCGCGATCGAGAAGTCCTCGTTGAGCTTGTTGGTGATGCCGATGCGGTTGGCCCAGTCCACGGTGGCGCGGACGCCGAGGTTCTCCAGGGCCTTCACGGCCGGCACGTTCATCGAGTTCACCAGCGCGTGGGCGGCGGTGACCTCGCCCTGGAAGTCCTGGCCGAAGTTCTGCGGCTTCCAGCGGTTGTTGTTGGCGGGATCGTCGGCCACGATCGGCGCGTCGATGAGGATGGACGCCGCGGTGAACGGGCGGGTCCGGGTCGGGTCGGTGGGATCCTTGCCCAGCTCGAAGTTGCCCGAGTAGACGATGGGCTTGAACGCCGATCCCGGCTGGCGGCACGACTGGAAGGCGCGGTTGAACTCGGAGGCGTCGAAGTCGTAGCCGCCGATCATCGCCACCACGTAGCCGCTCCAGGGATCGAGGGAGACGATGGCGCCCTGCAGCTTGGGCTCCTGCTCCAGGGCCAGGAAGACCCGGTCGCCGTACGCCTTCTTCAGCGCCGGCTGCTCGGAGTCCATGCCGACGTCGCGCCAGGTCGCCCCCCGCACCACCACCACGTCGCCCACGGAGAGCGCGTCGGCGAGGGAGTCGATCAGCGCCGACGGGAAGTACGCCTCGGAGTTGGGCTTGCGGGCCCAGCGGGCGGCGGCGAGGGGGAGCTCCCCCTCCAGCTTCGTGCCCAGCTTGATCCGGGCCATCCGCCGCGACACCTCCGTGACGATCCCGACGTAGAGCCGATCCCGCTCCAGCTCGGCGCCGCCCCGCTTCTCCAGCACGCCGTCGAACCTGGCGAGCAGGGCGGGCCACTCGGCCTCGTCCGCGTTCTCGAGCGGCCCGTAGTAGCCCTGCCGGTGGTCGACGAAGTGGAGGCCGCGCAGCATCGCCTCCTGGGCGTAACGCTGGTCCTCGCTGTTCATCGAGGACCACACCTTGAGCCCCTCGGTGAGCATGCGCTGGTTGCCGTAGCGCTGGGCGACGTCGCGGCGCACGTGCTCGGCGACGAACGGCGCGGTGTCGCCGAACACGTCCTCCACCGGGTGCACCTCGACGGGCTCCTCCTCCGCGCGCAGCCGCTCGTCGCCCGAGATCATCCCCTCCTCGAACATGCGGCGCAGCACGTACCGGCGGCGCTCGATGGCGCGCTCCGGGAACCGGAAGGGCGAGTAGCGAGACGGCGCCTGGGGCAGCCCGGCGATCAGCGCCATCTCGGGGAGGGTGAGATCCTCGACGTCCTTGCGGAAGTAGTTCTCCGCGGCGCTCTGCACGCCGTAGCTGTGGTGCCCGAGGTAGACGTTGTTGAGGTAGAGCCACAGGATCTCCTCCTTGGAGAACTTCTCCTCGAGCTCCAGGGCAAGGATCAGCTCCTTCACCTTTCGGCGGATGGTCCGCTCCCGGCCCTTCTCGTACCCCTCCGCCGAGATGAGCAGCGCCTTCGCGGTCTGCTGGGTGAGGGTCGAGCCCCCGCCGCGGATCTTCCCGGACCTCGCGATCTTCAGCGCCGCGCCGGCGATGCCCTGCACGTCAAAGCCCGGATGATCGAAGAAGCTCCCATCCTCCGCGGCGACGAAGGCCTGGATCAGCTTCTTGGGCATCCGCTCGTACGGGACGACCTTGCGGCGCTCCTGGAAGAACTCCGCGATGAGCACCTCGTCGGTGGAGTAGACCTCCGAGAGGATCGGCGGTCGCCACTCCGAGAGCGCGGGGACCTCGGGGACCTCCTTGCCGTACTCCTGCCAGAACCACCAGGCCGTGCCTGCCGCGCCCGCGACCCCCAGGAGGAAGCCCGCCAGGGTGATCCGGAGCATCCACCGGAAGAACCCCACCCTCTTCTTCGCCCCGGTCGCCTTCGCCTCCGCCGGAGGCGGCGCGCCTTCGTTCGGCCCCAGGGGGCCCGTGACCGTCTCAGCCATCGCCGGCAGGTTAGTGCAGCGGAAGGGGTGGCACAACGCCGGCGCGCTCGCCCGCCTGCCCGCCGGCCCGTGGTCAGGCCACCTCGAAGACCACGTCGGCGCGATCCGCGAAGCGGCGGCGCATCACCTCGATGGCCTCCGGGTTCGAGTCCACGAGCAGGAAGCGCCGCCCTGACTCGAGGGCCGCGGCGCCGGTGGTGCCGCTGCCCGCGAAGAAGTCGAGGACGAAGCCGCCCTTCGGCGACGAGGCGCGCACGATCCGGCGGAGGATCCCGAGGGGCTTCTGGGTGGGATACCCGAGCTTCTCCTTGCCGGTGGGGCTCACGATCGTATGCCACCACGTGTCGGTGGGGAGCTTGCCCCGCGCCGCCTTCTCCGGGCCGACGAGGCCCGGCGCCATGTAGGGGATGCGATCCACCTCGGCCTGATCGAAGTGGTAGCGCTCCGGATCCTTCGCGTAGAAGAGGATGTTGTCGTGCTTGGGCGGCCACTTCCGGGTGGTGCGGCCACCGTAGTCGTAGGCCCACACGATCTCGTTCAGGAAGCACGCCCTCCCGAAGATCCCGTCGATGAGCACCTTGCAATAGTGCACCTCCCGGTAGTCGACGTGGAAGTAGAAGCTCCCCGTCGGCGCCAGCACCCGATGCGCCTCGCGGATGCGGGGCTCGAGGAAGTCGAGGTAGTCGTCGAAGCGATCTTCGAAGGCGCGGGTTGCGCCGCGGATCGTCCGGTACCGCCTCCCCTGAAAGCCGGTCCGATCGCCGTCCTCCGCGCGCACCGTCTGCAGCGAGGTGCGCGCCTGCACCTTGCCGGTGTTGAAAGGCGGATCGACGTAGACGAGGTCGACCGACCCCGAGGGGATCGTGCGCAGCACGTCGAGGTTGTCGCCGTGGACCACGCGGTTCACGCCTCGTCCTCGTCGGCGCGGGGCGCCCTCCCGCCGGGCGGCCGCGCCCGGGGCGCCGCCTCCTTCGGCGCGGTCCACGCGATCCCCGCCGCGTTGAGCACGCGGACGAGCTCCGCCGGCAGCGGCGCCTGGACAACGAGCGGCTTGCCGGTGACCGGGTGCGCGAGCTCGAGCCGACGGGCGTGGAGGAACTGTCGCTGCAGCCCCCACGCCCTGGCGATCTCGCGGTTGAACGGGAAGTCGCCGTAGCGGGAGTCCCCCGCCACCGGATGCCCGATGGCGGCGAGGTGCCGGCGGATCTGGTGGGTGCGCCCGGTCTCGATCTCGCACTCGAGGAGGCTCACGCCGTCGCCCACCGCCAGCACCCGGTAGTGGGTCACCGCGGGCTGCATGTTCACGCCCCGCTCCGCCCGCGAGCGCGCCGACTGCTGGTGCTCCGCCAGCGGCAGGTCGATGGTGCCCCTGGGCCTGGCCATCCGCCCCTGCACCAGGGCGAGGTAGCGCTTG
>DATMSB010000037.1:0-26956 GCA_035565615.1 Vulgatibacter sp.
TGATGAAGACCACGCAGGTGTTGCTCTTGGCGATGGTGCCGGTGAGCTTGCGCAGGGCCTGGCTCATGAGGCGGGCCTGCACGCCCATGTGCGAGTCGCCCATCTCGCCCTCGAGCTCGGCCCGGGGCACGAGCGCGGCGACCGAGTCGACGACGAGGACGTCGATGGCGTTGGAGCGCACCAGCATCTCGGTGATCTCCAGCGCCTGCTCCCCGCTGTCGGGCTGGGAGATGAGGAGGTCGTCGGTGCGGACGCCCAGCTTGCGGGCATAGGTCACGTCGAGGGCGTGCTCGGCGTCGACGAAGGCGCACACGCCCCCCCGGCGCTGCGCCTCGGCGATGAGGTGGAGGGTCAGCGTCGTCTTGCCGGAGGACTCCGGCCCGTAGATCTCGACGATGCGGCCCCGGGGGAAGCCGCCCACGCCCAGCGCGATGTCGAGGGAGAGGGCGCCCGACGGGATCGTCTGGACGTCCTTGATCATCGCCTCCTCGTTGCCGAGGCGCATGATCGAGCCCTTGCCGAACTGCTTCTCGATCGCCCCGATGGCCAGGTCGATCGCTCTCTCGCGTTCTGTGTTGTTCGACATCGCTGCCTCCTCCTTCACTGCACGCTTGTCTAGTTGGTTCCAGTCGCCCGGTCAAGCCGGCAGGCTGGGGAGAACGCCCCGCCTCCAGCGGCGACGAGGTTGTACCGCGCCACCCCGACATCCAATGGGCGCCGCGGCGACCGAAGCTCGCCGCCCCGCCTCGAACGAGAGGCCCGCGGCGGCCTCACCCCGGCGGCCCGGCGCCAGGGCGGATCGCTGCGGGCGCCGGCGGTGGGAGATCCACCGACACCTTGGAAATCCCGGAGGTTTCCTTGCGGGTTCCCATGCCTCGTGGCACTTCTCGAAGGCCGTGTCCACGCCCCCGCCGCTCCCCAACCAGGCCTTCGATCGGGAGGGCCTCCGCCGCGAACTTCAGGGACTCGACACGGACGAGCTCCTGGCGCAGGGCGCCCGCCTGCGCCGCTCCCCCGACCGGCTCGTGCTCTACCTCGAGGTGCTCCGGGAGCGGACGGGCAGCCGGGCCCAGCTCGCCGCCTGCCTGGTCTGCTTCGACCTCGCCCGGCAGGGGCACCCCACCGCGCAGCGGGAGCTCTTCGGGCTGATCCCCACCATCCGCGCCCTCGCCGCCGATCCCGTGCTGGTGGCGGAGCTGGCCGGCGACGACCCCTACCTCCTCAGCCTCTGGGACGGCTGCCGCAAGACGGTCGCCGCCGACGATCCCCGCGAGCTGCACGACGGCAACTCGGCCGAGGCCCCGGTGGCGGGCGTGGTGGACCTGGTCTCGGATCTGGAGGAGGAGTTCGACCTCGCCCGCCTCGCCAACGCCGCGCGGCTGGACGAGCACGCCCGGGCGTTCGCACTCCTGACCGCCCACCAGCTCGGCTACGACATCGAGAACGACGTGATGCCCACGGTGAGCGGCCTCTCCAACAACACCTCCTTGCAGGTCGATCGCTTCGAGAACTACCTGCGGCAGGCGAAGGCGTACGCGCCGACCGTCCCGCTGGCGAGGGGCGTCGCGTGCCTGGGCCACCTCTTCCTCGCGTCGCACCTGCGCCGCCACCGCTTCTTCGGCGCGCCGAACCCGCGCCGGGTGGAGGCCCTGCGGCAGGGGCTCCTCGCGCTCCCCGACGATCCCGCGCCCCTGGTGGCTGCGGCGGCACTGGTGGAGGAGGAGGGAGAGCCGGTGGTCGAGCGGTTCCAGAAGGTCTCGGAGATCCTCCTCGATTTCTTGCGCTTCTGCAGCCAGCAGCGGATCGATCCCTTCGAGCCGGCCACGGTGGAGGCGTACGTCGAGGCCGATCGGATGCCGGCCCCGATGCTGCTCCGGGGCAGCTCCCGCCGGCGCCGGTAGGTGAAGGCCGCCATCCTCGGGGATCGAGATCCCGCCGGAGAGAAACCCGATGGCTCGAGGACGACGGCACCCCAGGCGACCGTCGGAGGTGAGCGAAGATGAACGGACTCGAGTGGATCGCGCAGACGCCCACGCTGCGGGTGCGACAGGAGGTCGAGTGGGGCGAGGTGCTCACCGGCTTCCAGGTGCGCAACCGGTACGCGATCGAGGACGGCGGGGAGCAGGTGAAGATGCGCGCGGTGGAGGTGTCCCGCGGCGTGGCGGGCTTCTTCAACCGGCAGATCTTCGAGGCGAACCGGCCGTTCCTGATCCAGCTCGTCGACAACTTCGGGAACGCCGTGGTCGAGGTGGAGCGGCCGTGGCGCTTCTTCTTCTCGGTCGCGCAGGTGCGGGATGGAAGAGGGAACGCCATCGGCGTGGTGCGCGAGCGATGGGCCTGGTTCGCGAGGCGCTACACCATCGAGGACGGGTTCGGCCGCGAGCTCGCCGAGCTGCACGGCCCCTTCTTCCGGCCCTGGACGTTCAAGGTGCGGGTGCGGGGGGCGACCTCGGGCTTCATCCGCAAGAAGTGGGTGGGCCTGACCAAGGAGTCGATGACCACCGCCGACACCTTCCAGCTCGAGCTGGGCCCCGCCCTCGACGCCCGCCTGCGCACGCTCTGCGTCGCCGCTACACTGCTCATCGACTTCGTACACTTCGAGCACCGGCGCTAGCGGGTGCGACGACGTGAAGGGGGCGGGCGCCCTCAGCGGCGCCGCTTCGCCTTGCGCTGCTTCCAGATCGACGCCATCCATGCCTCGACGTCCTTGGCGGACTTGGGGATGTCCGCAGAGAGCACGCGGTAGCCGCGGGCGGTGACCACCACGTCGTCCTCGATGCGGATGCCGATGCCGCGGTAGCGCGCGGGCACGGTGAGATCGTCGACCTGGAAGTAGAGACCCGGCTCCACGGTGAGCACCATGCCGGGCTTCAGCTTGCCGAACTTGTACGCCTCGGCCCGGGCCTGGGCGCAGTCGTGCACGTCGAGGCCCAGCATGTGGCTGACGTTGTGGAGCGAGTAGCGCTTGTAGAACTGGTTCTCGTCGCGCAGCGCCTCCTCCGCCGACATGGGGAGGATGCGCAGGCGCTCGAGGCCGTGGGCGAGCACCTCCATCGCCACGCGGTTGGGCTCCATGAAGTCGTTGCCCGGCTTCACCGCCTCGATGGCGCGCTCCTGCGCCTCCAGCACCAGCTCGTAGATCTCGCGCTGCTCCTTGGAGAACTTGCCGGAGATGGGGAGCGTGCGGGTGATGTCGGCGGTGTAGAGCGTGTCGCGCTCCACGCCGGCGTCGAGCAGGAGGAGCTCTCCGGGGCGGATGCGGGCGTCGTTCTTCGTCCAGTGGAGGATGCAGGCGTTCGCGCCGGAGGCGGCGATGGTGCCGTAGCCGACGTCGTTGCCCTCCACCCGGGCGCGCAGGTTGAAGACCCCCTCCACCTCGCGCTCGGACTGGGCCTCGGCGAGGCGCTCGATCACGTCCTCGAAGCCGCGCTTGGTGGAGTCGATGGCCGCTTGCAGCTCGCGGATCTCCAGGGCGTCCTTGATGAGGCGCATCTCGGAGAGCACCACGGCGAACTCGCGATCTTCCTTCTCGCGCGGCTCGACCCGGCGGTCGACGCCGTCGGAGTAGCCGCGGAGCACGCGGGTCTTGCGGCCGAGGGACGAGAGGAAGCCGGGCAGCTCGGGGAGCGGGCGGCACTCGTCCACGCCGTAGCGGGCCTGGCTCTCGGGGACCCCGAGGCGCGGCCCCACCCACAGCTCGCCCTTCGCCCGGTCGGTGTAGAAGGTCTCGTCGCTGCGGCCGGGGTTCGGCTCCACGAAGAGCAGGTGCCTGTGGCCCCCGCCCCGCTTCGGCTCGAGGACCAGCACGCAGTCCGGCTCGGTGTTGCCGGTGAGGTAGTAGAAGTCGCTGCCGGGGCGGAAGCGGTAGTTGGTGTCGTTGGCCCGCACCTTCTCGTGGCCGGTGGGGACGACGAGCGTCTCCCCGGGGAAGCGGGCGGAGAGCGCGTCGCGCCTCGCGAGGAACGCGGCGTGCCCCTTGATCCTCGGGGGGAGCTTTCCGCCCCGCGGCTTCCAGCCCTCCATCATGAAGTCGAGCAGCGCCTGGGGTGGGCGCGTGTCGTGCGCCGCCTTGGGGGCGGTCTCGGAGGGGACGACTTCGGGGCTCTTCTTCCTGGCGGCGCGGATGGACATGCGCGCAGTCTAATCCCCTCGCCGCCGCGTTCAAGCATCTATGCCCACGCGAGGCGGTCTGTCGGGCGGGGACGGGGGGCGGCGGTCAGCGACGCCGGGCGTCGAGGGCGTACTTGCCGCCGCCCAGGAGGAGGAGCGCCAGGAACACGATCCCGGCCTCGATGGAGTGGCTGGTCTTCCCCAGGCTGTCGCCCACTCGCAGGTGCATCGTGGTGGCGACTCCCATGGTGAAGAGCATGAAGGCGCTCGCGGGCCTGACCCACTTGCCCACCACGAGGAGGATGCCGCCCAACAGCTCCGAGGCCATCGCCATGAAGCCGAAGAGCTTGGGGACGGTGAGCGCCCCGAAGAGCGCAAAGGTGCTGGCGCCGAAGTAGGGCATGGCGCTCCCCACCCTGGCCCAGGTGTCGGGGCCGCCCATGAGCTTGGGGAAACCGTGGGCGAGGACGAACATGACGCCGATGCCGACGCGCAAGAAGAGAAGGCCGAGGTCGCGCTGTTTCTCTGAAGTGAGCAAGGACATCTGAGAGGAACTCCTGGTCTCGGTCTCGCCTCGGATGCGCGTCCGGCCGGATGGTTGCCGTGCCACGCAACCCGGGGCGGCGAGGCCGGGAAGTGCTCCCCGAAAATCCCCGGATGGCTCACAGAATTTCTCTGAGCCGGCGCCGCCCCTGCTATGACCGAAGGCTCCATGTCCGCCGCCTCCACCGCCGCCCCCCTGACCTCCCTGCTGCCGGGCGAAGGTGCCCCGCGCCTCGACCCGGACCAGGTGCTCGAGCGCTTCGTCTCGCACGTCACCGCGGGCGGTCTCTCGCTGTACGAGGCGCAGGAGGAGGCGATCCTCGAGCTGCTCTCGGGCAAGCACGTGATCCTCTCCACGCCCACGGGCTCCGGGAAGTCGCTGGTGGCGCAGGCGCTGCACTTCCAGGCACTCGCCGAGGGGAAGACGAGCTGGTACACCGCGCCCATCAAGGCCCTGGTGAACGAGAAGTTCTTCGCCCTCTGCGAGGCCTTCGGCGCCGAGAACGTGGGCATGCTCACCGGCGACGCGAGCATCAACCGGGACGCGCCCATCGTGTGCTGCACCGCGGAGGTGCTGGCGAACCTCGTCCTGCGGGAGGAGGATCCGCCGGTCGACTACGTGGTGATGGACGAGTTCCACTACTACGGCGACCCGGAGCGGGGCATCGCCTGGCAGATCCCCCTGATCGCCCTGCCCAAGGCGACGTTCCTGCTCATGTCCGCCACCCTGGGCGACACCAGCGCGATCGAGGAGAGCCTGCGGGCGCTGACCGGCCGCGACGTCTCCGCCATCCGCGGCACCGAGCGCCCGGTGCCGCTCGAGTTCGAGTACAGCGAGCGCCCGCTCCACGAGGCGATCGAGAGGCTGGTGGAGGGCGGCCGCCACCCCGTCTACCTGGTGAACTTCTCGCAGCGGGCCGCCGCCGAGCAGGCGCAGAACCTGATGAGCGTGAACTTCTCCACCAGGGAGGAGAAGGAGCGCATCCGCGCCGAGCTGGACGGCTTCCGCTTCGACACGCCCTACGGCAAGGAGCTCTCGCGCTTCGTGCTCCACGGCATCGGCCTGCACCACGCGGGGCTGCTGCCGAAGTATCGGCTCCTGGTGGAGCGGCTGGCACAAGGGGGGCTGCTCAAGGTGATCAGCGGCACCGACACGCTGGGCGTCGGGGTGAACATCCCCATCCGCACCGTGCTCTTCACCCAGCTCTGCAAGTTCGACGGGGAGAAGGTCGGGGTGCTCTCGGTGCGGGACTTCCTGCAGATCGCCGGTCGCGCAGGTCGCAAGGGCTTCGACGATCGAGGCTGGGTGGTGGCCCAGGCCCCCGAGCACGTGATCGAGAACCTGCGCATCGCCGAGAAGCAGGCGGCGAACCCCAAGCGGAAGCTGGTGAAGAAGCAGCCGCCCACCAAGGGCTACGCCCACTGGGACGCGGCGACGTTCGAGCGGCTGCAGACGAGGCCCCCCGAGCCGCTGGTGTCCCGCTTCGAGGTCTCCCACGGGCTGCTCCTGTCGCTCCTCCAGGCCGACGCGGAGAGGGAGGAGGGAGCCCAGGCGCTCGTCGTCGCCCCGGGCGAGAGGATCGCCCGCGCCGCGGCGCCGGTGCGGGCCCGGCGGCGTGGAAGCGGCTACCGCAGGCTCCTCGAGCTCGTGGCGCGCTCCCACGGGAGCGATCGCCTCAAGGCCCGCCACAAGCGCGAGGCCGCCGCGCGCTTCCGGCAGCTTCGCAGCGCCGGTATCCTCGAGGTGGTGCGCGACGGCGGCGCGTCCCGGGTGCGGGTGGCCGAGGGGCTGCAGGACGACTTCTCGCTGCACCACACCCTTTCGCTCTACCTGCTCGCCGCGCTCGAGCTCCTCGACCGGGAGAGCCCCACCTATGCCCTGGACGTGCTCACGCTGGTGGAGTCGATCCTGGAGAACCCCCAGGCGATCCTCTTCAAGCAGCTCGACCGGGCACGGGGCGAGCGGATCGCCGAGCTGAAGGCGCAGGGCATGGACTACGAGGACCGCATGGCGGAGCTCGAGAAGGTCGAGTGGCCCAAGCCGAACCGCGACTTCGTCTACCAGACGTTCAACGCCTTCGCGGAGCGGCATCCGTGGGTGGGCGACGAGAACATCCACCTCAAGTCCATCGCCCGGGAGATGTACGAGGCGCTCTCCGGCTTCCACGACTACGTGCGGGAGCTGGGCCTGCAGCGCAGCGAGGGGGTGCTGCTCCGCTACCTCTCGGACGCGTACAAGACGCTGGTGCAGAACGTACCGGAGGTCTACCGGGACGACGAGGTGGAGACGATCGCCGCGTGGCTGCGCCAGCTCGTTCGCGGGGTGGACTCGAGCCTCATCGACGAGTGGGAGCGCATGCAGGGCCTTGCGCCCTCGAGCGCCCCCGGCGCCGCGGCGGAGGAGGCGCCCTACCACCTGGCGGACGATCGGCGCGGCCTGACGATCCGGGTGCGCACCGAGCTGCACCGCCTGCTGAAGGCGCTGGCGACGAGGGATCACGAGGAGGCGGCGGCCTGCGTGCGGCCCGGCTGGTCGCCGGAGGAGATCGCCGAGGCGATGGCCCCGTACTGGGAGGAGCACGGGTCGATCGATCTGACGCCCGACGCGCGCAAGGCGCACAACACGATCCTCACGGAGACGGGGCCGCGCCAGTGGAGCGCGGTGCAGAAGATCGTGGATCCCGAGGGCGAGGCCGACTGGATGATCGAGTGCAGCGTCGACCTGTGGGCGTGGGAGGACGACGGCGCGCCGCTCCTCGCCCTGGAGCGGATCGTCGGCTGAGGCGCGCGGGCGATCGAGACCGCGGCGCGGGGGCCGTCGTCAGCCCTTGAGGACGCCGATCGGCCGCACCCGCGCCACCTTCCGGGCGATGCCCGCCTCGTGCACCACCTGGACGACCCTGTCGACGTCCTTGTAGGCGGAGGGCGCCTCCTCGGCGAGCTCGGCGTTCGAGGGGCAGCGGATCGCGATGCCGTCCGCCTCGAGCTGGCGCCGCAGCTCGGCGCCGTGCACCTCGCGCTTGCTCTGGGCGCGGCTCATCGCGCGGCCGGCGCCGTGGCAGGTGCTCGCCAGCGAGAGGTCCTGGGCGGCGTCGGTGCCGAGGAGCACGTACGAGTGGGTGCCCATGCTCCCGGGGATGAAGATCGGCTGGCCGATGCCGCGGTACGGCGCCGGCAGCTCCGGGCTCGAGGGGCCGAAGGCACGGGTGGCGCCCTTGCGGTGCACCACCAGCTCCTCGCCGTCGAAGCGCTCGACCTTGGCGGTGTTGTGGCCCACGTCGTACACGAGGCGCAGGTGCCCCTTCGACTCACCGAACTGCCGGGCGAAGACGCCGCGGACCATGTGGGCGATCATCTGCCGGTTCCCGAAGGCGAAGTTCGCCGCCGCCGCCATTGCGGCGAAGTAATCCTGTCCCGGCGGGGACGAGAAGGGCGCGCAGGCGAGCTGCCGATCCGGGACCTCGATGCCGTAACGGGCCATCACCGCGTCCATGTGCTTCACCGAGTCGGTACATACCTGGTGGCCCAGGCCGCGGGAGCCGGTGTGGATCAGCACCGTGATCCCGCCCTTTCGCAGGCCGAGCTCCGCCGCCGCCCGCTCGTCGTACACGGCGTCGACCACCTCGATCTCGAGGAAGTGGTTGCCGCCCCCGAGGGTGCCGACCTGATCGTGCCCGCGGTTCTTCGCCCGCTCCGAGACCCGATCGGCCCGCGCCCAGGAGAGCACGCCGCCAGACTCCATGAAGTGGAGATCCTCCGGCAGGCCGAAGCCCATCTCCTCCACCAGCCAGGGCACGCCGTGCTCGAGCAGGGCGTCGAGCTGGCGCCGCTCCAGCGAGAACTTGCGGCGCGAGCGGCCGAAGCCCGCGGGCACCGTGCGGGAGATCTCGTGGAGGAGCGGCTCGGCGACGGGGCGGATCTCGTCCAGCGTCAGCTCGGAGACGAGCAGCCGCACGCCGCAGTTGATGTCGAAGCCGATGCCGCCGGGAGAGATCACGCCGTCGGAGACCCGGGTTCCGGCGACCCCGCCCACCGGGAAGCCGTAGCCCTCGTGGATGTCGGGCATGCCGAGGGCCGCCCGGGCGATCCCGGGCAGGGTGGAGACGTTGACGAGCTGCCAGAGGCTCCGGTCGCGGCCGATCTGCTCGATGAGCTCCTCGTCGGCGAAGACGCGGACGGGCACGCGCATGTCGGGGCGGAAGCTCGGGTCGACCTCCCACGTGCGCTCGCCCGATCGCACGGGAGCGGGCTTGGCGTGCCGGTCACGCGGCGAAAGGGACTCCCCTGTGGGCTCCATGGCAATCCTCTCGAAGTCGGTGCGCAGATAGAAATCTATGGGCCATTTCGCGGTGTGCCCGCCCGGCCGCGGGGAGGGCCCGGCCGATCAGACGTCGACGACCACCACCGCGCGGAAACCGTCGTCCCCCTCCTCCACGCGCAGGTCGTGGAAGGTGGCGGCCTTCACCGGCGTCTTCCACTCGACCGGCTCCTCGCCGGTGATCGTGGCGTGGAGGCGGCGGGCCGAGGCGACGTGAATCTTCGGCGCGGGGAACACCAGCCCCGTCTGCTCCACCTGGTAGATGAGCTCGTCGAGCCAGTCGACCAGCAGCGCCGCGGCGTCCCGCGCCTCGAGGCGCACGTCGAGCGGCCGCGCGCCGGGCGCGGGCCGGCTCCCCAGGCACATCACCCCCGACAGGGCGGCTGCCGCCTGCTCGTAGAGCTCACGCAGGGTGGGCGCCTGCAGCGCGAGCCGCACCTCGCTCGTGTGCCCCTCGATCCGATGTCCGGGCGCGATCACCTCTCGAGGATAGTTCCCGCGTCGTCCTCCCGCGACAGGGGCAGGTAGGCGACCTCCCACATCGGCCCTTCATGGCCACCCTGTCCCATCGCCAGCGCGTCGGGCAGCCGGCCCGTTCAGGCGGCGACGTTGGCGTCGGGCTGGTTGTCGGCGTGGGCCGTCCGGAACGCGGGGAGCTCGGCGCACGCCGCCTCGATGCGCAGCAAGGTGGGGTAGGCGCTCATGTCGAGGGAGAAGCGACGGGCGGCGTAGAGCTGGGGGATCAGGCAGACGTCGGCGAGGGAGACGGCGTCCTTCACGCAGTAGCGTCCGCTCGTCCGCGCGACGACCGCCTCCAGGGCGGCGAGGCCCTTGGACACCCAGTGCACGGCCCAGGCCTTCTCGTCGGCGCCGAGGGAGGCGACGTGCTTCTGCACGCCGAGGTTCTGCAGCGGCTGGATGCCGGCGTTGATCATCTCGGCGATCTGCCGGGCGTGGGCGCGGTCCACGGGATCCGCGGGGAGCAGCGCCGGCTCGGGGTGGACCTCCTGCAAGTACTCGAGGATGGCGAGCGACTGCGCGATGGTGCGGCCGTCGTCCAGGACGAGGAGCGGCACCTGGCCCATCGGGTTCAGCGCCGTGTAGGAGTCGGCGACCTGCTCGCCCCGCAGGAGGTGCACGGGCACGTACTCGTAGGGGATGCCCTTCCAGGCGAGGCCGATGCGGGCCCGCCAGCTCGCGCTGCTGCGCCAGTAGCCGTGGAGCTTCATCTCGAGGATCACCTCTCTCGCCTCGGGCTTCCTTCGGAGCGCAGCGCCGCGCGGTTCGAGGCGATCGTCACGCGGGCCGCGGCGCGCGCTCAGAGGCCGACGACCTTCTGGTCGATCGCGCCGAAGAGGTTGCGCCCCGCCTCGTCGAGCATCTCGATCCGCACGGTGTCGCCCACCTTCATGAACGGCGTCACCGGCTTTCCGCCCTCGATGGTCTCGATCATGCGGCGCTCGGCGAGGCAGGAGATCCCGCGTTCGCGATCGGCGTTGGAGACGGTGCCGCTGCCCAGGATGGTCCCGGCGGTGAAGCCGCGGGTCCGGGCGATGTGGGCGAGGAGATCGTGGAAGGAGAAGTGCATCTCGGGCCCGGCGTCTGGATCGCCCACGAGCTTGCCGTTGTAGGTGGTGCGCAGGCGCAGGTGGAGCCGGCCGTCCCTCCACGCCGGGCCCAGCTCGTCCGGCGTGAGCGCGAAGGGCGACATCGCCGTCGCGGGCTTGGACTGGAAGAAGCCGAAGCCCTTGGCGAGCTCGGTGGGGATGAGGTTGCGCAGGGTGACGTCGTTCACCAGGACGAGGAGGCGGATGTGCTTCGACGCCTCCGCGGCGGTGGTGCCCTGGGGCACGTCGCCGAGGATCACCGCCACCTCGGACTCGAAGTCGAGGCCCCACGCCTCGTCCGCGAGGAAGATCGGCTCGGTGGGTCCGAGGAAGCGGCTGGAGCCGCCCTGGTACACCAGGGGATCGGTCTCGAGCGTCGCGGGGGGCTCGGCGCCGCGGGCCTTGCGGACCAGGATCACGTGGTTGAGGAAGGCGGAGCCGTCCACCCACTCGTAGGCGCGGGGGAGCGGCGCGGCGAGGGCGGCGACGTCCACCGGCTCGCCGGCGATCTCCTTGGACCCCAGCTTCGCCGCGAGGGCCTGGAGGGCGGGGGCGGCGCGGTCCCAGTCGTCGAGGGCCGCCTGGAGGTTGGGGGCGATGGCGTCCGCCCGGGCGAAGACCTGGTTGTCGCGCCGCACGACGACGAGGGCGCCGTCGCGGGTTCCGTCTCGAAGGGTGGCGAGCTTCATCTTGGATCCTCGAGGGGCCTCGCCGCGGGATCGTGCGGGCGAGAGGCCGCCTGCCGCTTTTCCGTCGCGGCTCCCCTCGTGTCAAGGCTCGGCCTCGGTCCAGGTCACGCGGATGGTCGAGCCGCGGCTGCCGTCGATGCGTCTCTTCACGGCGACCTGGACGCTCTCGCGCCCCCCCGCGGACCGAAGGATCGTGGTGGAGATCTCGTCCTCCAGCTCGTCCATGCGCTCGACGACCCAGCCGCGAGCGAGCAGATCTGCGCGGTAGAAGCGGATGGCCTCGAGGACGTCGACGTCGGCTTCCAGCACGACGAGCCGCTCCCTCGATCCTTCCTCTCGCGGCTCGATGACGGTGGTGGGCCTCGCGCCCTGGAGCAGCGAGACGGGGAAGCCGCTCGGGATCCGGCCGTTCAGCCGGAGCACGCCCCTCCTGCCGTAGACGACGAGCCTGCTCTCCGCCGGGGCCGGCGACTCACGGGTGCACGACGTACCGGACGCCAGCACGATCCCTGTCGCCAGCAGCGCTCCCGATCGGCCCACGGTGAACCCCCCTGAATGACGGGAATGCTATCACGGCCTCACGGGTCTCGGTGAATCCGACCTCACGAATCGAGCGAGGAGGTGTCAGAATCCGCCCGACACGAGCATGCTCGCGCTGGCGCCGACGAGCAGCGCGCCGAGGCAGCCGCAGATCGTGATCGAGATGACGGGCAACAGCACGGCGAGGATCGCGCGGCCCCTGGTGGTGCGCTGCAGGTTCTGGATGGCGATCACCTCGAGCACCAGCACCCAGATCCCGCTCAGGCCACCGACGAGGGGCACCCACGCGAAGATGCTGGGGCCTGTCGAGTAGGCGACGCTCCGGAAGGTGGCGTCGAATCCCTGCGACGCTGCGCCGGCGATGAGCGCGCAGACGTGGAGCACGGCGGCGTTGATCCACACGGAGACGGTCGAGAGGATGGCGGCGCCGATGGCGAGGGGAAGGAGCCCGATGCCCGTCTCCCTCCAGGCCTCGTCCCCTCCCATCAAGGAGAGTCCCAGCACGGTGAGGACCACGCTGGGCACGCTGATCAGGACCGCGTAGCCCCACGCCGGTCCCACCGGGCCCGGGGACAGGGTCGAGAAGAACGCGGTGGGCTGGAAGACGGATCGCTTCCAGGTCTCCACGAGGGCGGGGAAGAACCCCAGCCGATCCCGCTCCTCCCAGGGAGCCGGGGCGAGCGGGCCGCGCGGAGGGCCGCCCCATCCTCCCGGAGGCTGTCCGTGGCCGCCGCCCGGGGGAGGGTACCAGCCGCCCGGAGGCGCGCCGAAGCCACCGCCGGGAGGCGTGCCGAAGCCGCCACCGGGAGCCGCGCCGTGGCCGCCGCCGGGAGCCGCGCCGTGGCCGCCGCCCGAGGGCGCGCCCGGTTCGCCTCGCGAGCCGTCCTGCCCGCCGGTGGTAGATGCGTCGAAGCCCCCCGTGCCGCGCCAGTCGCCCACGGGCGGCGCGGCGGGGCGCGTGGGCGGCGCCTCGGTCCCGGCGGGAGGCTGCGGCACGTCGAGCTCCGCGCCGCAGCGGCGGCATGGCTGGGGGCCAGGTCGATCGGTCTCGAAGGTTCCCTGGCACCAGGGGCACTTCACCAGCATGGCAGCCTCTCGTGCTCGACGCGCCGCGACGACGCTTCGTCAAGTGGAGCGCGAGCGCCGGCGCCCTTCGCGAAAGAGGCGCCGGCCTCGGCCCACGGGTGATCAGGCGGCGGCGTCGGGCCTCGCGGCCGGAGCCGCGGCGGGCGCCTGCTCGATGCGCATGCCGTAGAACGACCGGCGCAGGAAGTAAAGCGCCACCGCGAAGAAGACGGCCGCCAGCGTCCAGCTCAGGCCCTGCGGCAGCACCACGGCGAGCTCCACCGCGAGGATGCCGAAGAGGGACGAGAACTTGATCACCGGGTTCATGGCCACCGAGGACGTGTCCTTGAACGGATCGCCGACGGTGTCGCCCACGACGGTGGCGGCGTGCAGCTCGGTACCCTTGGCCTTGAGGTCCACCTCGACGACCTTCTTGGCGTTGTCCCAGGCGCCGCCGGCGTTGGCCATGAAGATCGCCTGGAAGAGGCCGAAGACCGCGAGCCCGATGAGGTAGCCGATGAAGAAGAAGGGATCGAGGCAGCCGAAGGCCAGCGTCGCGAAGAAGATGGTGAGGAAGATGTTCACCATGCCCTTCTGTGCGTAGGTGGTGCAGATCTCGACCACCTTCTTGCTGTCGGAGACGGAGGCCTTCTCCACGCCTTCGAGGCGGATGTTGTTCTTGATGAACTCCACCGCCCGGTAGGCGCCGGTGGCGACCGCCTGGGTGGCCGCGCCCGTGAACCAGTAGATGATGGCGCCGCCCATGATGAGGCCGAGGAGGAACGGCGGGTGCAGCAGCGAGATGCTTGCGCCGATCTCCGTGAGGCTGACCTCCTTCACCTCGGTGAGCATCATCACGATGGAGAAGATCAGGGTGGTGGCGCCCACCACCGCGGTGCCGATGAGCACGGGCTTCGACGTGGCCTTGAAGGTGTTGCCCGCCGAGTCGTTCTCCTCGAGGTAGTCCTTCGCCCGTTCGAAGTCGGGCTTGAAGCCGAAGTCCTTCTCGATCTCCTGGCTGACGCCGGGCAGCGTCTCGATGAGCGACAGCTCGTAGACGGACTGGGCGTTGTCGGTGACCGGGCCGTAGGAGTCCACCGCGATGGTGACCGGGCCCATCCCGAGGAAGCCGAAGGCGACGAGGCCGAAGGCGAAGACCGCCGGGGCGAGCATCATGTCGGACGGGAAGAGCGTGCTGATCCCGTAAGCGCCGCCCATGAGCACGATGATGACGAGGCCCATCCAGAACGCGCTGAAGTTCCCGGCGTTGAAGCCCGCGAGCACGTTGAGCGAGGCGCCGCCTTCGCGGGACGCGGAGACGACCTCCTTCACGTGGCCGGACTCGGTGGAGGTGAAGGCCTTGATCACCTCGGGGATGAGGGCGCCGGCGATGGTGCCGCAGGAGAGGATGCCGGCGAGCTTCCACCACATGGAGCCGTCGCCCATGCCGCCGAGGAGGAAGTAGGAGAGCAGGAAGTTGCCCGCGATCGAGACCAGCGAGGTGATCCACACCAGGGCGGTGAGGGGCGCCTCGAAGTTCATCTTGGATGCGGCCGCGTACCTGGCCCTGGAGATCACGCCGTTGAGCCAGTAGGAGGCCGCGGACGACACGATCATCAGGGCGGCGACGGCGAAGATCCACACCAGGAGCTGCACCTGGACCTTGGCGGCCTGGACCGCGAGGATCACGAAGGTGATCAGCGCGACGATGGTGACGCCGTAGGTCTCGAAGCCGTCGGCGGTCGGGCCCACCGAGTCGCCCGCGTTGTCGCCGGCGCAGTCGGCGATCACGCCGGGGTTCCGGGCGTCGTCCTCCTTGATGTTGAAGATGATCTTCATCATGTCGGAGCCGATGTCGGCGATCTTGGTGAAGATGCCGCCGGCGATCCGGAGCGCCGACGCGCCGAGGGAGGCGCCGATGGCGAAGCCGATGAAGCAGGGGCCCGCCCAGTCGCCCGGCACGAGGAGGAGGATGCCGAACATCAGCACCAGCTCGATGCTGAGCAGGGACATGCCCACGGCCATGCCCGAGCGCAGGGGGATCTCGTAGGTGGGGTACGGCCTGCCCTGGAGGCTCGCGAAGGCAGAGCGCGAGTTCGCCCAGTTGTTGATCCGCATCCCCAGCCAGGCCACGCCGTAGCTGCCGGCGATGCCCAGGAGGCTGAAGATCAGGATCACCGCCACCTTGGCGGCGCCCATCTTCTGGATGAAGCCGAAGTAGAAGGCGATGATCACGCCGACCATCACCTGGAGCTTCAGGATGAACTTGCCCTGGGTCTGCAGGTAGGTCTTGCAGGTCTCGTAGATCAGCTCCGAAATCTCCCGCATCGCCTTGTGGGCGGGGAGCTTGCGGACGCTGAAGGCCATGGTCAGGCCCATCACCAGGCCGAGCACCGAGATCGCCATCCCGATCCAGAGGATTGTGGTGCCGGACATGCCGAGGATGGAGACCCCGCCGAACGGCGGCAGCTCGAGGTTGGCCTCGCTGGCGTGGGCCTCGCCCACGGCGAAGAAGGGAAGGACGAGACCGGCCGCGACGCCCAGACGGCGCGCGAACGAACGACCCAGGACGGGGACGTGCGAAGGGTGCATGGTCTGCGGACACTCCGGCTGCGAGAGGTGCAGCAAAACGGCTCACCTGAGCCCGTTGGGGAATTTCGGCTCCCTCCTAGCATGCCGGACATGCGAAATGCCAGACACACCGGGCAAAGGAACGTGCCGCACGGCCCCCTGCAAGCCTCGCGGCGGCGCCGGCGATCACATCATCCAGCCGCCGCCGGAGCCGCGCGAGACCTCCAGGAAGACCTGCGCCACGGTCTCCGAAACCAACTCGAGCCGCCGCAAAATCCGGGGTTCCTCCAGGAACTCCTGGCGCACGCGGTGATCGACCAGCACCGCCGCGCCGACCAGATCGGCGAGCCTCCCCGGCTCCGGCTCGCGGATGCAGGCCTCGGCGAGGGGGCTGGCGGCGTTGTCGGGGAGGACGCCCGCCAGGTCGACCACGAGCTGGCGCAGGCTGCGGGCGGCGGCGACGGCGGCCGTCCGCTCGTCGGGCGAGCCCTCGGACTTGATCGCCTCCGCCTGCACGATCCGGTACGGCTCGGGCGACTGCAGCTCCTCGACGATGCGGGCCCTGGCGACCCCGTGGACGATGATGTTGTAGCGGCCGTCGGGAAGGAGCTCGGCCGCCTGGACGTAGCCGACGCCGAGGACCGAGTGGACGGGGGGCCGCCCCTGGTACGCCCCCTCCCAACCCGGCGCGAGGAGGGCGATCCCGAGGACCCGATCGCCCTCCAGCACGTCGGCGATCATCTTGCGGTAACGGGGCTCGAAGACGTGGAGGGGGAGATGCCCGCCAGGGATCAGCACCGACGACGGCAGCGGAAAGATCCGCAGGCCCGCCAGGGCCCGCTCCACCGCGCTCCACTCGATCTCGTCTACTGCCACGGGTCCCCCTCGGCGAGGAGAGACGACATGAACGACAAAGGCCGGCCGGCGCTCGGCGCCGATCGGCCTGGAGTCGCACCGGAGTCTCGGGATGGGCTCAGCCCTCCGAGCCCTCGTCGGCTGCGGCCGCGGGAGCGCTGCCCGCGATCACCGCGAAGTTGATGTTGAAGTACCCCGCCTGGTTGGCGCTGTACATCACCTTCTTGATGATCTTGAAGGGGACCTTCCGATCGGCCTGGATGTTGATGTCGCCCTTGAACTCGCCCGTGGCGCCCGCCTGGCGGAGGACGTCGAAGGCCTTCTTCTGATCGCGGAGCTTCTCCTCGAGGGACTGGATGTTCCACAGCTCCTCGCGGGCGACGTCGTCCACCTGGGCCACCATCGCGCCCTCGATGGTGATCGCCTCGTTCGAGACCTGGATCACCGGCGCGCGCTCGAGCTGCTCGTAGTTGGCGGCCTCCGGCATCTTGATCTTGTCGGTCATGAAGAGCAGGTCGCCGTCGGCGGAGAACTGCTGAATCAGGAACACGACCATCAGCACGAAGATGTCGATCATCGAGGTCAGGTTGAGCTCGACGTTCGTGACCTTCTTGCCCTTGCTGAACTTGGCGCCGAAGACCTTCGACTTGCTCAATCGCTTGCCGGGGCGCTTGCCTGGCTTGACGATCACGTTTTCCAGGTTGGGGCGGGACATCGTCGTTCCTTTTCCTTTAGCCGAGCGCCGCGGTGACGGAGACGTCGGGGAGCTGGGCCTCGAGGCACTTGTCCACCGCGAGCACGAGGCTCTGGTACTCGACCGAGTCCTCGGCGGCGACGGTGATGGCCCGCTGGTCGGGGTTGTCCTTCTTGATGGCCTTCAGCTTCTTGACCAGCTCCGCCGCGTCGTACTCCTCGCCCTTCTTCGGGATCTCGATGGACTCGGGGCCGGCCGCGAGCAGGTAGCCCCGCTCGGTGAGGGTCAAGGTGAGCGTCAGGGTCGGCTTCTGCTCCTGGGGCGTGTCGGAGGGACCGCTCGGCGCCTGAGCGACCTGCAGCTTCCCGATCTCGGTCCAGACGGCCGTCATCATCAGGAAGGTGATCATCATCGCCAACATGTCGATCATCGGCACGAGGGGGATGACGAGATCGACGGACTTCTTACCGCCGCCGCCCGAGTCTAAGCTAACGCCAGCCATGGTTCCTCACTTCGCTTCCGAAGCTCTCGAAGCCGTGCCCGTCGCAAAGCGCGCCACGCCCGCGTGGACGCTCCGCGACCCGCCCTCCTTCGCGGCGGCGGCCGTCCGGTGAGGGACGGCCGCCCTCCACGTCGGAGGTCGACGACTCGACTCAGTCCAGGTTCTCGATGTTGGCCGGGATCTTCATCTTGTCCTTGTTGGCCACCACGAGGTTGAGCAGACCGACCGAGGTCTCGTTGATGTCGTCGAGCATGTTCTGCGTACGGCCCTGGAGGAACGAGTACGACAGGAGCGCGAGGATGGCGACGATCAGACCGAAGCCGGTGCAGTTCATCACGTGCGCGATACCCGCCGAGAGCAGCGCGGCCTTGTCGGCGGGGTTCGCGGCGCCGACGCCACCGAACACCTCGATCAGACCGTAGATGGTGCCGAGGAGGCCGAAGAGCATGGCGGCGTTCGAGAACATCGCCAGGTAGGCGGTGCGCTTCTCGATCTTCGGGGCCTCGCGGAGCATCGCCTCGTCCATCGCCGCCTGGACCTCCTCCGGGCCCTTCGGGACGTTGATGAGGCCCGCCTTCACGACCGCGGTGAGCGGGGTGCGCTTCTGGCCGGCCACGAAGCTGATCGCCTTGTCGAGATCGCCCGCGTAGATGTGCTTCTTCAGGCCGCGGAGGAAGGCCTCCTTGTCGATCGACGCCTTGCTGAACAGGACCACGAACCTGTCCACCGCGATGGCGATCACGAACACGCCGCACGCGGCGATCGGATACATACCGAAGCCGCCTTCCTCCCACCGGCGCGCGAGCATGCCGAAGACTCCATCTCCTGCATCCGATGCCGCCAGCACCGGCAAAAGGCTACCAAGCAGACCCATTTGTGAAACCTCCGAACAGCCCCCCTGCCTTCATGGCGAGGGGGTCCGCCGCACTCGAGGGGGGCGACGGAAACTTGGTGGAACTCGAAAGCACGGGGAACGAAGAGTTCCACGGATTCCGAAAGACGGCGACCACGAAAATGCGTTGGACCCTAGCACCGGCTTCCTGGGACTGTCAAGCAGCGGAGGGGTCGGTTCCAACGCGATTTTTCCAGCAAATTCGATCATCTACGACACGCCGCGGCGATCGCGGTGCGCCCGAAATCCGGGCGACCCCGATCCCTTGAAACGTGGGAGGGGGAAGCATCTCCCCAAGTCGCCCCGAAGTGCAAGAGGGGATCGACACGATCGCCGCTTCACCGCGAAAAAAGGGACCCCCGCGGGAGGGGAGGAGGGAGGCGCGCGTCGCGCGAAAGGCGGTGGGGACGCGAGCCCGGCGCGGCGACGATCGTCGGCGCGACCCGCGCGCGATCACTCGTCGGCGGCGCTCGCCGATCGATCGATGTCGACGATCCGCGCGTCGCCCACGTAGGGCGTGGTCTCGTAGCGGATGATGCGGGCGATCTTCTTCACGATCTCCGCCATGCGCTCCGCCTCGCGGTAGATGATCGCCACCTGATGCGCGGACGGGTCGTTCTCCCGCACCCGGCGGTTGAGCAGCTCCGCGTAGCCCATCACCGCGGTCAGCGGCTGGTTGAGCTCGTGGGCGGCGGCGCCGGCGAGCTCCACGATCATCGCCTGCCGCGCGGACTCCTCCTGCCGCTCGCTCATCAGCGCCTGGAGGCGCTTGCGCTCGGTGACGTCGCGCGCGGAGAGGAGGAGCACGTCGTCGCGCAGGACCGCGCCGCTCACCTCCAGGAAGATCGGCGTGCCATCAAGGCGCCTCGCCTCCACCTCGACGTTCCGGAGGTTCTCCCCCTCCAGCACGCGGTCGTAGAGGACGCGGCAGCGGGACTCGTCCAGGCCGTCGAGAACCTGCTCGACACGCTTGCCGCGGGCATCGCGGGCGTCGAGGCCGAGGATGGCCAGGGCGGCGGGGTTCAGCGACAGCAGCGTCCCGGCGCGGGCGTCGAGGAGAACGATGCCCTCGGTGACGTGCTCGTGGATCTCCTCGAACTGGCGCAGGTCGGCGAGCTTCGCCTCGGCCTGCTCCACCCGGACGCGGATCTCGTCGACGGAGCGCACGTTCCGCAGCGCGACCGCGGTGGCGTTGGCGACCGTGGTGGCGAAGTCCACCTCCCGGGCGGAGAGGGTCTCGGACGCCGAGCGCAGGAAGAGGACGCCGAGGACCTCGCCCTCGAGGGCGAGGGGGAGAACCAGCATGGTGCCGATGCCCGCGGCGGTGATGGCCTCCTTCACAGGGTCGAGGAGCGGGTGCCGCTCGGCGTGCTCGATCACCAGCGGTCGGCGGGTGCGCAGCGCCTCCTGGATCTCCGGGTACCTCGCCAGCTCCAGCCGCATCCGCACCAGGCCCGGCTCGTCGCTGGTGGCGAGGACCGTGCCGCTCCTCCCCCGCGGATCGGTGAGGACGAGGGAGCAGCGCCGAAGCTGCAGCTCGTCGGCGAGGGTCCTGGTGACCTCCTCGAGGAGCGCGCCCGCGTCCAGCGCGCCGGCGAAGCTGCGGGTGAGCGCGACGAGGGTGTCCAGATCCTTCTCACGCTGGTGCAGCTCCACCCGGCCCTCCCACTCCCGGCGCTGCACGATGAGGCGCCAGGGGAGATCGCGGTCGAGGTGCGAGTCGCGGACGAAGTCGTTCGCCCCCGCCCCGATGGCGTCGCGGATGGCCGCGTCGTCGCGATCCCCGACGAGGGCGATCACCGGAAGCTGTCCGCAGCGCGGATCGCAGCGCAGCGAGGCGAGGGTGCCCGCGCCGACGGGGCCTCCCAGCCTCATGTCGAGGAGGAGAAGCGCACCGTCGGCGGCGGCGCCGGGGAGGTCCTCGCGGTCGATCGCCCGGGCGTCGAAGCCGTCGCGCTCGGCGAGGAGGATCACCCGCGCCGCGATCTCCGCGCGATCGGTGCAGACCAGCAGGAGCGGTCTGGGTTCGGGTTCTGGCTGCGAGGCGGCACGCACGCCGTCACTCTACCACCGGTGGCCCGGGCCTGCGGGGGGCGGGGTGTGGCTTTCGCGATCATGCGGTGCCTGCCGCCCTCGCCTGCCGCTGTCGCCCGCCGCGTCGCCGGGCCTCATCGCCGGCCTCGTCGGCCCGCCGCGTCGCCAAGGCCGTCCCGCCGGCCGAGGCGCCGAGGCCTCCTCGCCTACCTCGCCGCCAGCCACGCCGCCAGGGCCTCCTCGCGGACCCGGCGAGGCGCCACGCCCGCCCGCGCGGCGGCGGCGACGCAGTCGTCCCACTCGGGCGCCGCGTTGAAGACGGCGGAGCCGGCGAAGCCCACCTTGATCCGGACGGGGCCGAAGGCGGTCTCCACCTCTTCGAAGCGCCGCTCCAGGACGTCGCGCTCCACCGCGTGGTGGCGCAGGCCGAGGGTGGGGGTCTCGCGAAACAGGGTCGCCGCCAGCGACTCCCGGAGCGACGCCGGGGCGAGGAGGCCGAGGAGGTGCGCAGGGCGCCCCTTCTTCATGGTCACCGGCGCCACCCATGCGTCGAGGGCGCCCGCCTCCAGCGCCGCGTCGATCGCCCGCGCCAGGACCTGGGGGCTCGCGTCGTCGAGGTTGCACTCGATCACCAGGAGATCCTCCTCGCCGGCCCCCGACCCGGCGAGCACCGCCCGCAGCACGTTGGCCGCGTCGGGGAAGTCCCGATGCCCGATGCCGTAGCCCACCCGCTCGGGGACGAAGCTCGACGGGAGATCGGGGCGGGTGAGCGCGGCGAGGATGGCGGCGCCGGTGGGCGTGGTGCGCTCGCCCTCCCCCGCCGATCGCACCGGGCGGCCCCGCAGGATCTCGAGGGTCGCCGGCGCGGGCACGGGGATGGGGCCGTGCTGGCTGGAGGCGATCCCGCTGCCCAGCGGCGGCGGTGAGGCATGGATCGTCTCGACCCCCAGCTCGTCCAGGGCGAGGGAGACGCCGACGACGTCGACGATCGAGTCGACGGCGCCGACCTCGTGGAAGTGCACCCGCTCGGGCGTGGTGCCGTGCACGTGGGCCTCGGCCGCGGCGATCCGCTCGAAGATCGCGAGCGCCCGCGAGGCCGCGCCGGCGGGGAGGCCGGCGTCCTCGATCAGCGCCCGGATCTCGCGCCACGACCTCGCGTGATCCTCCCGCTCCACCCGCACATCGACCCGGGTCCCGCCGATGCCGCACTTGGAGGCGGGGCGCGCCTCGAGGCTCCATCCACCCAGGCCCAGCCGATCGAGGCCGGCGCCGATCGCGTCCAGGGGGGCGCCGAGGTCGAGGAGCGCGGCGAGGGTCATGTCTCCGGAACAGCCGCCCACCGGCTCCATAATCAAGTAACGGCTCATGCTACTTCCTGTTGATCATGGCGGCGTAGTAGCCGGCGCCGAAGCCGTTGTCGATGTTGACGACGGCGACGTTGGGCGCGCACGAGGTGAGCATGCCCAGGAGCGCCGCGATCCCGCCCATGGCGGCGCCGTAGCCCACGCTGGTCGGCACCGCGACCACGGGCACGCCGACCATCCCCGCCACCGCAGTGGGCAGCGCGCCCTCCATCCCCGCCACCGCGATCACCACGCTCGCCCCGGCGATCTCCTCGCGGCGTTTGAGGAGGCGGTGAATCCCCGCGACGCCCACGTCGTGGATGGCGCGGGTCGGGTGGCCGGCCACGGCCAGGGTGACGGCGGCCTCCTCCGCCACGGGGAGATCGCTGGTGCCGGCGCAGACCACGGCGACGTAGCCGCGGACCTTGGGGCGGGCGGCGCGCTTGGGGCGCAGGGCGTAGGCACGGGAGAGCGTGTGGTAGGCGCCGCCCGGCACCGCCTGCTCGAGGGCCGGGAGCTTCTCGGGGGCGAGGCGGGTCACCAGGAGCGGCGCGCCCCGCGCCGCGATCGACGCGGCGATGGAGGCGATCTGCTCGGCGGTCTTGCCCTCGCCGTAGATCACCTCCGGGAAGCCGTGGCGGAGCTGGCGGTGGTGATCGACCACGGCGAAGCCCAGATCGGCGAAGGGGAGATCGCGCAGGCGCGCCAGGGCGGTCTTCGGCGTGACCTTCCCGGCGCGCACCGCCTCCAGCATCTTCTCCAGCTCGCGCTCGTCCATGATCGCCCGGTATCGCACGCCGGAGGGCAAAGGCAACGGGTGAGCGATCCTCCCGCCGCGCCGGGGGGCGCCCGGGCGGCCGGAATCCCTCGGCCCTCGTCACTTGCGCGCCTACCCGCGGGGAACGCCGGCGGCCTCGAGGAGCCTGCGCACGTCGAGGACGAAGACGGGCGTGCCGGTGGCGAGGAGCGTGGCGCCGGCCACGCCGGGCGCGCGATCGAGGGGCGGCGCGAGGGGCCGCAGCACCGCCTCCTCGTAGCCCACCAGGCGATCGACGTGGAGCGCCACCTGCCCCACCCCGGTCTCCACCAGGACGCAGGGCCGCGGCGTGCCGAACATGGGGAAGCGCCGCTCCGGCGGCGAGTCGGGATCGAGGAGGGCCGAGAGGTGGTAGCGCGGCGTCGGATCGCCGGCGAGCTCGATCGCCGCGCGGGTGGCGGCGTCCTCGTGGGTCGCCGCGACCACCTGGGAGAGCGGCAGGGCCAGGACGTCGTTGCCGGCGCCCACCAGGAGCACCGGGGCCACGGCGGCGCCGAGCGGGACGTCGAGCTCGAAGGCCGCGCCCTCCCCGGTCGCCGAGCGGATCGCGATCGATCCGCCGAGGCGCTCCACGGCGCGGGCCACCGCGTCCATCCCCACGCCGCGGCCGGAGACGTCGGTGACGCCCCCCGCGGTGGAGACGCCGGGGTGGAGGCAGAGGCGCAGCGCCTGCTCCCGGGGGAGGGAGGCGTCGGCCGGGACGACCCCCGCCGCCACCGCCGCGCGCCGCAGCGCCTCCTCGTCGAGGCCGCGGCCGTCGTCCTCGACCATGATGGAGGCGCGCTCCCCCTTGCGGCGGATCCGCAGGCGGACCCTGCCCTGGAGCGGCTTGCCCACGGCGGCCCGCTCCATCGGCGCCTCGATGCCGTGGTGGACGCAGTTGCGGACGAGGTGGCCGAGCGGATCGGCGAGCTCGTCGAGGATGGAGCGATCGAGCTCGGTCTCGGCGCCCTCCACCTGCAACTCCACGTCCTTTCCCAGGCTCTTGCCGAGGGCGCGGGTCATCCGCTGCAGCCGCTCGGTCAGGATCGAGATCGGGGTGAGGCGCACGCCGAGCACCCGGGAGTGGAGGTTCTTCACCCTCCCCTGCAGCGCGGCGAGCGCCCGCTCGAGCTCGTCCGCGTCCGCCAACGCCCGGCTCTTCTCCCGCAGGCGCGCCACGGCGAAGACCAGCTCGCTTGCCTCGTCGAGGAGGCGGTCGAGGGCCTCGGTGCGCACCCGCGTGGTGCCCGAGATCCGGGGTGCTGACGCGGCGGGCGGCGCGGCAGGCGGCGGAGCGTCGGGGGCACCGCCCGGATCGAGGCCGCGGATCCGCGCGATCAGCTCGGCGGGATCCGGGATCGGCTCGCCCCGGGCGGCGGCGGCGACCATCGCCTCGAGCCTGCCGGTGGCGGCGGCGAGCAGCTCGACGACCGCGCCCGGCGGCGCGCCCGTCCTGCCGCGCAGGCGGGTGAAGATCTCCTCCAGCTCGTGAGCCAGCGCGGTGATGGAGACGAGATCGATCGCGGCGGCCGAGCCCTTGATCGAGTGGGCCAGCCGAAAGAGCTCGTCGATCCGCCCGGGCTCGAGTCCGGCCCCCTCCAGCTCGAGGACGAGGCGGCCCATGGCCTCCAGGTGTTCGGTGGCCTCCTGTACGAAGAGCTCGAGGTACCGCGACCTCCGGCCCATCAGGCGGCGATGCCCAGGATCTTCCCGACCGCCTCCAGGACCTGCCCCGCGTGGAAAGGCTTGAGGATGAAGTCGCTCGCCCCCGCCTCGATCGCGTCGAGGACCAGGGTCTCCTGCCCCAGCGCCGAGCAGATCAGCACCACCGCGTCGCGATCGATCTCGAGGATCTCCCGGGTCGCCTCGATGCCGTTCTTGTACGGCATCACGATGTCCATGGTGATGAGGTCGGGGCGGAGGGCGTCGTACATCGACACGGCGTCGAGGCCGTGAGCGGCTTCGCCGATCACCTCGAAGCCCGCATCGGTGAAGATCTCCCGAAGCTGGGTCCGCATCGAGATGGCGTCGTCGACGATCAGGACGCGCTTGGCCATGTCGGCTCCTGGGAAGGGATGGAGTGGGCGGGAAAATGTCCCAAAGCGGCTCCGCCCGGATGGAGCAGCCGCTCCACCCGGGCGAGGAGATCGGAGGTGGAGAGGCGCTCGGGCCCATCGCCCTCCGCCGGCTCCCCGGCGGAGAAGCCGGTGACCTCGTCCACCACGATCGCCATCGCGGTCCCCTCGAGGAGGATCGCCCGGGCCAGGGCGGGGTCGGTGGCCGCGGCCGGGCGCCCGAGGAGGCCGGCGAGCTCGACCAGCGCGATCACCTTGCCGCGCAGGTTCACCGCGCCGCGAAAGGGGGCGCGGGTGCGGGGGATGCGGGCCGCGAGGGAGGGCGGGACCACCACCTCGCCCACCTCCGGGAGCGGAAGCTCGAAGCCGGCGCCGCCGGCGACGAAGCGCAGATGCGTGGGTCGATCCTGCTCCTCGACCAGCGGGGTCATCACAGCCGGAACCTCGTCACCACCGTCTGGAGCTCGACCGCGAGCTGGGCGAGCTCCTGGGCCGCCGTCGCCATCCGCCCCATCGCGGCGGTCTGCGCCGCGATCGACGCGGACACGTCCTCGGTGGAGCGGACGTTGCCCCGGGCGACGTCCTTGATCTCGTGCATGGCGGCGACCATCTCCTCGGAGCCGCGCCGCTGCTCCCTCGCCGCCGCGCGGATCGAGTCCACCTGCTCCACGTCCCGGCGGGCGTTGAAGGAGATCTCCTCGAGCGAGCGCAGGATCGTGTCGAGGTCGGCGCGGCCCATCTCGAGCTCGTCGATGCCCTCGCGCATGGCGGCGATCACCGAGGACGACCGCTCGTCGATCTCCTGGGCCAGGCCGATGATCTGCTCGGCGGAGCGGCCGGACGACTCGGCGAGAAGCCGCACCTCCTCCGCCACGACCGCGAAGCCGCGGCCGTAGTCGCCGGCCCGCGCCGCCTCGATGGTGGCGTTGATGGCCAGGAGCTTGGTCGCCTGGGCGATCTGGGTCATCGCCCGGACCACCTGGCCGATCTCGTGGGTCTTCTCGCCGAAGGCGAAGACCTGCCCCGAGGCCGCCTCGATCCGGGCGAAGACCTTGCGCACCTTCTCGCCGGCGAGGCGGGCCACCTCGCTGCCATCCAGCGCGGCGCGGGCGGTGTCCGTGGACGACCGGGCCGCCTCCTCCGCGGCGGACGCCGTCCGATCCACCCACTCCGCCATCTTGGAGATGATCTGCGAGGCCTTGGCCACCACCCGGTCCTGCTCGCCCGCGCCATCGGCGATCCGCCCGATGGACACCGCGACCTCCTCGGCGGAGGAAGCGACGCCCTCCGCGGTCTGGCCCAGGCCACGGGCCGAGTCGGCGACGCTGCGGGAGGTGTTCTGGATGTGCCCCACCAGCTCCCGGAGGCTCTCGCGCATCACGTGGAGGGAGTGGGCCAGCTCGTCGATCTCGTCGGGGAGGCTCGCCGCGCCCACCGCCAGCTCGCCGGGGTGGGTGAGATCCCCCCTGGCGATGTCGAGGGCGGAGCGCCGCAGCACCCGCACCCGGGCCACCCCGGCCACCACGTAGGTGAGGAGCGCGCCGAAGAGGATGCTGGTGACCAGCGCGAAGAACCACACCGCCCAGGGCGAGCCGCCCACCAGCCACTCCACCGCGCCGCCTCGCCCCAGCGCGAAGAGCACCAGCCCCAAGGGGAGGAACGCGACGAAGAGCTTGCTCTGCAGCGGGACGAGGAAGGTGGCGCGCCGCTCGGAGCGGCGATCGACGACCGGCTCCTCCTCTGCGGGCACGTCGATGGCGGGTGCCGTGGGCATGGTCGACGGCGATGGTACGCGAGAGCCCGGCGAGGGGCCACTTTCGGCACCGACCGCGGCATCGGGGCGGCGCCGTCAGCCCGCCCAGTGATCCCAGCCGCGCCGGGCGGGGAGGGGAAGCTCCCTCCCGTCCGGCCCGACGACGCGGATCCCGCCGCCCGCCTCGATCGCACCGATGCGGGTGAAGGGGACGCCGGCCCGGTCGGCCGCGCGCCGGAAGCTCGCCGCCTTCGCACGGGGCACCGCGAAGAGAAGCTCGTAGTCTTCGCCGCCGGTGAGGGCGAGCCGCAGCGCGTCGCCTCCCGCCCGCCGGAGCAGCTCCCGCGACAGCGGGATCGCGGCGGCGTCCACCCGCGCCCCCACCCCGCTGCGATCGCAGAGGTGGCCGAGGTCCTGGAGGAGGCCGTCGGAGACGTCGATCGCCGCCCTGGCGTACCGCCCGGCGATCGCGCCGATCGCCAGCCGCGGCTCCGGCGTGAGCTGGGCGCGCAAGGCCGGCGTGATCCGCCGAGGCCGGCCGGCGGCGAGGAGGCGCAGGCCGAGGG
>DATMSB010000038.1:0-4512 GCA_035565615.1 Vulgatibacter sp.
CGCCCGATCTCCAGGCCGCAGTTGTCCTCGACCCCGGTGATGAGCCGGTCGACGAAGAGGACGTCCTCCGGGCCGTAGACCTTGGGGATCACCACCACGTCCACGTTCTCGCCGGCGGCCTCCAGCACCTCGATGAGGTCCCGGTAGAAGTACCGGGTGCGGATGTTGTTGGGGCGGATCGCCCGGATCTTCCCGTGGAAGTCGAGGGTCTGCAGCGCCTGCGCGAGCGTCCCGCGGGCGGCGACTTTCTGCGACACGGCGCAGGAGTCCTCCAGGTCGAGGATCACCTCGTCGGCGTCCGACTCCGCCGCCTTGGACATCATCTTCATGGAGTGGGCGGGGCAGGTGAGCTCGCTGCGGCGGACGTTGAAGTCCCGGGCGATGACGAGCTGCTCCACCGGGTTCTGCGCTTCCCTCTGCATGGTTCTCCCTCCCTAGTGCCCGCGCCGGCGGACGAGGACCTCGCGGAAGATCTCGAGCACCTCGACGCCGTGCTGGTTCTTCCCGACCAGGCGGAAGCGGACGATGCCCGCGTCGGGACGATCGGGTGCGTCGCGGGTCTCGAGGACGGTGGACTCCGCGAAGAGGGTGTCACCGGCGAAGAAGGGCGCCTTGTGGCGCCCCTCGTCGAGGAGGAGCTCGCCGAGGGCGTTCTCGCTGGTCTCCTCCGAGGCGAGGCCGATGGCGAACGCGAGGACGACGCCTCCGTAGACCACCCGCCGGCCGCCGAAGTTCTCGTCCGGGCGCTCGTCGCACATGGCCTGGTTGAAGTGGAGCTGCGCGGTGTTGCCCACGAGGTTGGTGAGCATCATGTGCTCCCCCTCGGAGATCGTGCGCCCCCTCGGGTGCACGATCGTGTCTCCCACAGTGAAGTCTTCGAACCAGTTGTCCGCGCGGGTGAGGGGCCGGCCCTCGAGCGACCGGGCGGCCACGCGGCTGAGGAGGGCGCCTTCGCGCAGGTCCAGGTGTTCCATCTCCAAGCCCCCTTCCCAAAGCGGCCGTCAGCTCGACAGGAGCCGGCGGGCGATCACCTCGTACTGGATCTCGGAGGTGCCCTCGAAGATGCGGAAGACCCTCGCGTCCCGCCAGTACCGCTGGGCGGGGAACTCGCGGCTGTAGCCGTAGCCGCCGAAGACCTGCAGGCACTCGGAGGTGACCCGCTCGGCCATCTCGGCGGCGAAGGCCTTGGCCATGCCCGCCTCGAGGTCGCAGCGGGCGCCGGTCTTGCGGCGCTCGCACGCGAACCAGGTGAGCTGCCGGGCCGCCTCGATCTCGGTGGCCGAGTGGGCGAGCTTGTGGCGGATCGCCTGGAAGTCCGAGATGGGCCTGCCGAACTGGGTGCGCTCCTTGGAGTAGCGCAGGGCGGCGTCGAGGGCGGCCTGGGCGACGCCCACCGCCCGGGCGGCGGTCTGGATCCGGGCGATCTCGTAGGTGGACATGAGCTGGTAGAAGCCCCGCCCCTCGACCCCGCCCAGCAGGTTCTCCGCCGGCGTACGGAAGCCGTCGAACGCCACGTTGTACGAGTTCATCCCCTTGTAGCCGATGGTGGGGATGGGGCTGCCCGACAGGGCGGGCGGCATGAACTCGTCGCCGGGCTCCTTCTCCACCAGCAGCAGGGAGAGGCCCTTGTGCTTGGGCGCCTCGGGATCGGTGCGCACCAGGGTGCACAGGACGTGGGCGCGGTTCGCGAAGGTGCACCACGCCTTCTCGCCGGTGATCACGTACTCGTCGCCATCCCGCACGGCGCGGGTCTTCACCGCGGCCGCGTCCGATCCCACGTCGGGCTCGGTGAAGGCCGCCGCCGCCAGCACCTCGCCGGTGCAGAGCTTGGGGAGCCACTTGCGCTTCTGCTCCTCGGTGCCGCAGGAGTCGATGAGGCTGGCGGTGATGATCATGCGGGTCATCACCGATCCGACCGAGAGCCAGGCCCGGGAGAGCTCCTCGGTGACCAGGGCCATCGCCAGGGGATCCAGGCCGCTGCCGCCGTAGGCCTCGGGGACGATGAGGCCGAAGTAGCCCAGGTCCGCGAGCTTGCGCACCATCGGCAGCGGGATCTCCGCGCCGGCGTTGTCGAGGTCCGCGACGATCGGCTCGACCTCGGCGCGGGCGAAGTCGCGCACCGACTCTCGGATGGCGTGGTGATCGGCGGAGAGCATCGCTTCAGGCCCCCTCCTTCGAGGCAGCGGCGCCAGGCGCCTTGCCGAGCGGCGGATACGCGGCCCTGGTGCGCACCAGGATCTTGCGCTCGTAGCGGAGCACCTCCTCGCCGCGCTGGTTGGTCCCCACGGTGCGCACGTGGACGATGCCGCGGTCGGGCTTGGAGCCGGACGGCCGCTTGCTCAGCACCTCGGAGGCGGCGAAGAGAGTGTCGTGGGGATACACGCTCTGTGAAAAGGTCATGTTCCAGTAGCCGAGGTGGGCGAGCGCCTGCTCGGACAGATCCTCGACGCTCATCCCGAAGACCACGTTCATCACCAGCATCGGGTGCACCGGCGTGGTGGGGTGCCCGAGGGAGCGCGCGTACACCTCGTTGAAGTAGAGGGGCGACGCGTTCATGGTCCAGGTGGCGAAGAGCTGCGCCTCGCCCTGGGTGATGGTGCGCCCCCAGTGGTGGGGCAGGTGCATGCCCGGCTCGAAGTCCTCGTAGAAGCGGCCGTACTGGATGACCTTGCGCGTCCCCATCCTCTCCCCCGCCGTTCGGTAGTGGGAAGATGGGCACGCGCCGCGTCGGGCGACGGGCGCACGGCAGACCCGCAGGGAGGTGGAAGGGCAGTGGGGTCCGCGCGGGGCGCGCCGGCGGGGGCGAGGCGGCCGACGCGCCCCACTTCAGGGGCCGGGAGGCGGTCGCTTGCCGTGCCGCTGCGGGCCGTGGTGCCGCCGCGCGGTGATGCCGACGATCCGGGGGCCCTTCATCTCGTCGACCGTCAGCTCGATCGGGCCCACCTGGACCCGGTCGCCCTCCACCGGGATCCGGTCGAGGCGCATCATGATCAGCCCGCCCACGGTGGAGACCTCCGTCTTCTCCACCTCGAAGCCGAAGTGCCGCCCGAACTCCTCCACCGGCATGGTGGGATCCACCTCCCAGGCCCCCGAAGGCAAGGGCACGATCGCCGGCCCCCAGGTGGCGAACTCGTCCTGCAGCTCGCCGAGCACGGCGTAGACCACGTCCTCCACGGTGACCAGGCCCGCGGTGCCGCCGTATTCGTCCACCACGATCGCCATGTGCTGGCGGCGCCGCCGGAACTCGCGCAGGAGGATGTCGGCGCGCATCGTCTCCGGCACGTAGAGGGGTTCGCGGATCACCTCCCGGAGCTGGGCGGCGGTGCGGGGCTCCTCGCCTCTGAGGAAGATCGACTTCAGATCGACGATCCCCACGATCCGATCGAGATCGTCCGCCACCACCGGGTAGCGGGTGTGGCGCGTGCTCACCGCGACCTCGCGCCGCTCCTCCGGCGTCTGATCGAGCCGGAGGAAGGCGACGTCGCCGCGGGACACCATCAGATCGCGCGCGGTCCTCGCCGGCAGCCGCAGGGTGCGCTCGAGCATGTCCAGCCGCTCGCGGGGGACGCCGCCGGTGGAGCGCATGGCGGAGATGATGAGGCGCAGCTCCTCCTCGCTGTGGGTGAGCTCGCTCTCTCCAGCGGGGTGCAGCCCCACGGCGCGGAGCATGGCGTTGGCGAGGGAGTTCAGCACCCAGATCGCCGGGTAGAAGAGGATGAGAAAGAAGTGCATCGGCCCCGAGACGGCGAGGGTGACGCCCTCGGGGCGTTGGATGGCGAGGCTCTTCGGCGCCAGCTCGCCGAAGACGATGTGCAGGAAGGTGATGATCACGAAGGCCGTGACCACCGCCACCGCGGAAACCGCCGCCTCGCTCAAGCCCAGGGTGGAGAGGAGGGGCCGGAGGAGCCCGGCGAAGGCGGGCTCGCCGAGCCAGCCGAGGCCGAGGGAGGCGAGGGTGATGCCGAGTTGGGTGGCGGAGAGATACTCGTCGAGGCGGTCGACCACCTTGCGGGCGGACTCGGCCCGGGTGTTGCCGGCGCGGACGAGCTCGTCGATCCGGGTCCGTCGGATCTTGACGATGGCGAACTCGGTGGCGACGAAGAAGCCGTTGGCGAGGACGAGGAGGATCGCGGCCGCGAGGCCGACCCACGAGGTTTCCATCTAGCTTGCGCTTCCTCCTGCCGACGGGCGGACGATGGATAGCCTACCCCGGTGAGGAGCGCGACCGCCATCGCCCTGCTGCTGCTCTTCGGCTGCGCGTCGCAGCCGCGGCTGCCCGATGGGGTGCGGGTGGTGCCGCTGGAGGCGCCGCCGCCCACCGCGGATGAGGTCCGCGAGGCGCAGGAGCGGCTCACCGCCCTCGGCGTCTACGACGGCCAGGTCAACGGGGAGCTGGGGGCGCGGACCCGGGTGGCGCTGGCGCGGTTTCAGCGGATCGCGGGGCTCACGCCCACGGGCCGCCTCGACGCCCCGACGATGGAGGCGCTCGAGCGGGCCTCCACGGCCCCCCGC
>DATMSB010000039.1:0-2303 GCA_035565615.1 Vulgatibacter sp.
GCGGCGCGTCTCATGCGTCGCCGGCAGCCCCTTCCGGGAGTACCTGTGCGATGATCCTGTCGATGGAAGCCGCGGTGATCATCCCCTTCTCCAGCTCACCTCCCACCTCCGCGAATACCCGTGCCCTGAGCTCCTCGGGCGTAAGTGGTTCCCGCGTGTCGAGATAGCCGTTTTCTTCGAGGTAGTTATGGAGGTCGCGCGCCTTCCGCGCGTGGAACCGTGGCAGCTTCCCGATCGCCTCGACGATCCGCGCGGCGTCACCCCGGAGTTCGTCGATGAGTTGGGTCGCGCGTTCCATGAAGGTCTCCGAGACCGCACCGGACATCTCGATCACGGTCCTGTCGACCGGCCGGCCCCGGCCGATCCGCGCGAGTTCGAGTGCGGCCTCGAGGGCGCGGGCGGCGGCCCTGATCCGCGGGTACGCCGTCGCGTCGTCGCCGAGGACGTCGCCGCCCCCGTGCTCGACGAAGGTGCGGAGCTGGCCCCAGGTCTCGAGGCGGAGGGTGAGGAGCCGGTGGAGGCACGCGGTCTCCTCGACGAGGTGCCAGAGGTGGACGCTCCCCGGCTCGGTGAAGGGGTCGATCCCCGGGACGAGGAGGACCTGGCCGTACTCGGCGTGGCTCAGATCTCCCGGCGCCGGGGGTTCAGGGAGCGTCGCCGGCTCCGCGAGCCGGAGCGGTAGTGCCTCGTGCCGGGCCGCGCCGCGGGCGGCGGCGAGGTCGAAGACCGCCCACTCCAAGTCGGGCGTCTGCGAGAGGAGTGAGCGCCACTTCGCCACCTCATCCAACTGGGCGGTGAAGTAGAAGATCTGGCGCCCTGCGGCCGCGAGCGCGACCGCCGCCTCCATGATCGCCCGGGCGCGGTCGTCGTCGCTGTTGCCGAGGGTCTCGTCCAAGATGAGGGGGAGCCGCGCGCCCCCCTCCTGGCTCTCGACGAAGGCGATCCTGACGGCGAGGAGGAGCTGGACCCGGGTCGCGCTCGAGAGGTCGTTGAGGGAAAGCCCCTTCTCGTTCACCCTGTCGATCGCGCGGAAGGAGGGGGCGGCGCCCTCTTCGACGTCGAGCTCGTAGGCGCCGCGGGTGATCTGGGCGAGCAACTCGTTCGCGCGGCGGAAGACCGCTGGCCGCTGCAGGTCGCGGGTCGCGCGCCGGAGGTACTCGACGAGGGCGTGGCCGACGACGCTCCTGATCTCCCGCTCCCGCGCCTCCCGGAGCGCCGCCTCGCACCTCTCGACCTCCGCGAGGGCCGCCTCAACGGCGTGGCCCTCCCTTGCCTGATCGAGACCGGTCTCGATCGCGGCGATCTCTCTGTTCAGCTCCTCGGTCTTCGCCGCGGTCTCCCTGGCCGCGACGAGCTCCGCGCGAAGCTCCTCGGCGGCGCGGTCCTCGAGCCCTGGCTCGTAGCCGGGAGTGGCGGCCAGCTTCTCCCACGCCTCGCGCCGGACCGCCTCCGCGCCCTGGAGCTCTTTGAGCGTTTCTCTATAATCGGCGAGGAGGGCGCACCATTCGTGGATCACGGCCTCGGGGTCGCGGGGAGGGGACGCTGTCGTGGCGCCGGGGGCCGCCGCGGCGTCCGACCCGCCGGGGGGCGTCGCGGCGGCGTCACCGTCTGCGTCCAACCCCACCCGTTCGAAGACCGCCCGGCGCTCTGCGACGAGGGTCTCGAGCTCCTTCCTCGCGGCGTCGATCCGCACCTCTGCGTGCCGCAGTTCATTGAGCGCCTCGCGGTGGCGCCTGAGCCGCGCGGCGAGGTCGTCGATCGCGGCGCCGAACGAGGCGGGGTCGCCGATCTCGTCGTAGCCGAACGGAGCGAGCCGGGCGGACGCACCGGCGATGGCCTCCGCGTACCTGCCTCGGTGGTGCTCGAGCTCGGCCTCCCGCTCCGCGACCCCCGCGACCGCATCCTGCCACCGGTTGATCCGGTTGGCGAGGAGGTAGAAGGCCGACGGATCGAGCTCCGGCGCGACGCCGAACCTGGCGGCGAGCTCGGCGCGCTCCGCCTCGATCCCGGCCCAGGCGTCGTCCACCTCTTCGAGCTCCCTGGCGACCCGCTCCCGCTCCGCCGCCCTCGCACCCGCGAGCCGCGCCTCTGCGCGGAGGGTCTCTAGCCGGTCGACGAGCTCGGCGACCCTCGCCGCCGTCCAGGCGCTCGGCGCCTCGAGCCCGAGGCGTTCGTAATCGCTACGGAACCCACCCCGCGGATCGGGGCGAGTAGGCGCGGCGCGGAGGATCAGGACGAGGAGGACCACACCGGCGAGGAGCGGCACGAGCGCCGCGCCGGCCGGGAGGAGCCCACCGGCGAGG
>DATMSB010000040.1:0-3725 GCA_035565615.1 Vulgatibacter sp.
CGACGCTGGTAGAGAACCCAATCGGAACGGGGTGGGCTCGTGAACAAGGCCGAAAACAGAATCGCCGACGAAGAGGTTGCCAAGCCCGCGGAGGCGCCGGCAGAACCGGAAGCACGCCGCCGCTCGAAGACCATGTCCCGCAAGGAGATGGCCCGGGACCTGCGCCGCCGCAGGGAGCAGGGGCTCATGGATCCCGAGGAGGCGCAGCTCCTCCAGGAGATCGAGGCCAAGCGCCCCAGGTGGCGGGCCGACTGCGTGGACGGACCCAGGCCCTGCCTGTACGTCTCGTGCAAGCACCACCTCTACCTGGACGTGAACCCCCAGACCGGCTCGGTGAAGCTCAACTTCCCCGACAAGGAGATCTGGGAGCTCGAGGAGACCTGCGCCCTCGACGTCGCGGATCGCGGCGGGATCACGCTCGAGGAGGTCGGCGCGATCATGAACTTGACCCGGGAGCGGATCCGGCAGGTGGAGAGCCGCGGCCTCTACAAGCTGCGCGTTGCCGCCGCCAAGGACGACATCGAGTAGGACCGGCCCGAAAGGCCCGCGCGAGCGTTCACGCCGCGGCGTGGACCCTCCCGCGGGGCGGGCGGACGGCGGCGGGATCGAACCGTTGCGAAGGGGACTCGGATGCTGCTAATGGCAGCCCCGATTCCACCTCCTGCAAAGGGGTCCCCAGATGGCCGGCAAGCGCGCCCTCCTCTCCGTCTCCGACAAGTCGGGGCTCGTCTCCTTCGCCCAGGGCCTCGTCGGCCTCGGGTTCGAGCTGATCTCCACCGGCGGCACTGCCAAGGCGCTGCGCGACGCCGGTCTCCCCGTGATGGCCGTCGCCGACGTCACGGGCGCCCCCGAGATCCTCGGCGGCCGGGTCAAGACCCTCCACCCCAAGATCCACGGCGGCATCCTCGCCCGCCGCGACCTCGACACCGATCGGCAGGATCTCGCCGCCCAGGGGATCGCCGGCATCGATCTGGTGGTGGTGAACCTCTATCCGTTCCGGGAGACGGTCGCCAACGGCGCGCCCTTCGCCGAATGCGTGGAGCAGATCGACATCGGGGGCCCGACCATGATCCGCGCCGCCGCGAAGAACGCCGCCTTCGTGGGCGTGGTGGTGGACCCTGCCGACTACGACCGCGTCCTCGCCGAGCTGAAGGAGAAGGGCGACCTTGTGGAGGTGACGCGGATGTCGCTGATGCGCAAGGCCTTCGCCCACACCGCGTCCTACGACGTGGCGATCTCCGAGTACCTCGCGAGCCTCCCGGGGGAAGGGGAGGGCGAGCGGGCGAAGCATCCGTCCTTCGCGGGCGTGCTCGGGGTGGAGGGGCGCGCGCTGCGCTACGGCGAGAACCCCCACCAGGCCGGTGCGTTCTACCGCACCGAGCCGCGGCCCGCGGAGCCCTCCATCGCCTGGGCGGAGGTCCTGGGCGGCAAGGAGCTCTCGTACAACAACCTCCTCGACCTCGAGTCGGCGCTGGCGTGCGTCAAGGAGTTCGACGAGATCGCCTGCGTGATCATCAAGCACAACAACCCCTGCGGCGTCGCCTCCGGCAAGGCGCCCGCGGAGGCCTTCGAGCGCGCCCGGGAGATCGATCCGGTCTCCGCCTTCGGGGGGATCGTGGCGCTGAACCGGCCGGTCGACCGGGCCTGCGCCGAGGCGCTCCACTCGATCTTCCTGGAGTGCGTGATCGCGCCGGCCTACGACGACGCCGCCCGCGAGGTCCTGGCGGACAAGAAGAACCTGCGCCTGCTCGCCGATCCCCTGCTGGGCCAGCCCCGCTCCTCGTGGAGCCGCGGAGGCAGGGAGCTGCGCTCGATGGTGGGCGGCCTCCTGGTGCAGGACCGCGACCTCGGCGAGATCCGCCGGGAGGATCTGAAGCTGGTGACCAGGCGGGCCCCCACCGAGGCGGAGGTCGACGCCGCGCTCTTCGCCTGGAAGGTGTGCAAGCACGTCAAGAGCAACGCGATCGTCTTCGGCGCGCCGGACCGCATCCTCACCGCGGGGGCGGGCCAGACCTCCCGGGTGGACTCCGTGAAGCTCGCCCGGATGAGGTCCCGCTTCCCCCTCGAGGGGAGCTCGGTGGCCTCGGACGCCTTCTTCCCGTTCCGCGACGGCCTCGACGAGATCGCCGACGCCGGGGCCACCTGCATCGTGCAGCCGGGCGGATCGGTGCGGGACGACGAGGTGATCGCCGCCGCCGACGAGCGCGGCCTGTCCATGCTCTTCACGGGGATGAGGCACTTCCGTCACTAGCAACCACGGCCGGCCCGGCGCGGCCGGTGACGAGCGAGCGATTGCCATGAAGGTCCTGGTGGTTGGCAGCGGAGGCAGGGAGCACGCGCTGTGCTGGAAGCTGGCGCAGAGCCCGAGGGTCTCCGAACTGGTGTGCGCGCCCGGGAACCCCGGGATCGCGCGGTGTGCACGCCTCGCCGACGTGGCGGCGGATGACGTCGCCGGCCTGGTGGAGCTCGCCCGCCGCGAGGGGGTGGGGCTGGTGGTGGTGGGGCCGGAGAAGCCCCTGTCGCTGGGCCTCGCCGACGCCCTCGCCGAGGCGGGGATCGCCTGCTTCGGGCCTCGCAGGGCCGCCGCCGAGATCGAGGCCTCCAAGGCGTACGCCAAGGGGCTGATGGAGCGGTCCCGGATCCCCACCGCCGCCTTCGGGGTCTTCGACGACCCCGCCGCGGCCAAGGCCTTCGCCGCCCGGCTGAGCGGGAGGGTCGCGGTTAAGGCGGACGGCCTCGCCGCCGGCAAGGGCGTGGTGGTCTGCGACTCGGTGCCGGAGGCGGAGGCCGCCATCGACGAGATGATGGTGGACAGGGCCTTCGGCGCCGCCGGCGCCCGGGTGGTGATCGAGGAGAAGCTCGAGGGCGAGGAGGCCAGCGTCATCGCGCTGGTGGACGGGAGCCGGATCGCGATCCTGGCCCCGGCCCAGGACCACAAGCGGATCTTCGACGGCGACCGGGGCCCGAACACCGGCGGCATGGGCGCGTACTCGCCGACGCCGGCGGTGGACGAGGCGACGCTGGAGCGGGTGCGGCGGGAGGTGCTGGAGCCCGCGGTGCGCCAGCTCGCCGAGGAGGGGCGCCCGTTCGTGGGGGCGCTCTACGCGGGGCTCATGATCACGGCCTCTGGCCCCAAGGTGATCGAGTTCAACGCCAGGCTCGGCGATCCCGAGACCCAGCCGATCCTGATGCGGCTGGAGAGCGACCTCTTCGAGGCCATGCACGCCGCGGCCTCCGGGAACCTCGAGGGCGTGGAGCTGCGCTTCTCCCCGGAGGCGGCCCTCACGGTGGTGATCGCCGCCGAGGGATACCCCGGGCAGGTGCGCAAGGGCGATCCGATCGAAGGCCTGGCGGAGGTGGACGCGGGCGATCGGCTGGTGATCTTCCACGCGGGAACGGCCGAGCGGGACGGGCGGATCGTGACGGCCGGCGGCCGGGTCCTCGGCGTGACCGCCAGGGGCGCCACGCTGGCCGAGGCCCGCACGCGGGCGTATGAAGCGTGTTCCAGGATTCGATTCCCCGGCCGGCAGCTCCGCGAGGACATCGGCCGCCGGGCCCTGGACCGGGAGTAGGAGCGCGAGACGATGAGCGACGCGAAGCCGAAGGTCTTGATCCTCATGGGCTCGGACTCCGACTGGGCCGAGATGTCGGGCGCGAGGGACGCCCTGCGGGAGCTGGGCATCGGCTGCGACGTCCGGGTCTCCTCCGCCCACCGCACCCCCGAG
>DATMSB010000041.1:0-48893 GCA_035565615.1 Vulgatibacter sp.
CCGCGGGGCTCTTCATCTCCGAGAAGCTCCGCAGCGAGGTCAACGGCACCAACCAGGCCATCCGCAACGCCAACGACGCCATCTCCATGATCCAGACGGCCGAAGGCGCGCTGAACGAGATCCACGCGATGCTCCAGCGCATGAACCAGCTCGCCGTCCAGGGCGCCAACGGGAGCCTCAGCGAAGCCTCGCGCGACGCGATCATCGGCGAAATCACGCAGCTCGAGACGGAGTACGGTTCGATCATCACCCGGACCCGCTTCGCCGGCCAGCAGCTCCTCAACGCCGGAACCGTCACCTTCCAGATCGGCACGGCCCAGACCGACACGCTCACCGTCGACTTCAAGGACGTCGCCGGCGAACTGACGACCGCCATGGGAACGACCATCGCCGACCTCGATCCGACGGACACCACGACGTTCGGCGATCTCATCGCCGCCTTGACGGATGCAGGAACCGGGGCGATCGACGTGATCAGCACGCAGCGCGCCCTCCTGGGCGCCTCGCAGAACCGCCTCGAGCACACCATCGCCAACCTCAGCGTCGCCGCCGAGAACCTCGCCGCCTCCGAGAGCCGCATCCGCGACGCCGACATCGCCGCGGAGACCGCCAACCTCAGCAAGCACACCGTCCTCATGCAGGCCGGCGTCTCCGTCCTCGCCCAAGCCAACCAGCTGCCTCAGATCGCCCTGAAGCTCCTCGGTTGATCCGACGCTGACGTCGTAGGTCGATGCGCCGGGGCCGAACTCGCCCCGGTGCATCTTTCGCGGTATTCTCAGCTCCTGCTCGAAAGGAATCCCACATGGCAGCCACCTTCGTCGGCGGTCTCGCTTCCGGCATCGACTCTCAGCTGATCATCGAGTCGATCATGAGGAGCGAGTCGGCGGTGATGGATCGGGTGAGGGCGCAGCAGGCGGCGACCTCGGCCAAGATCTCGGCCCTCGGAGACATCGCCTCCCGGCTCACGTCGATCCAGGACATGGCGAAGAAGCTCGCCGACGGGGGAGCGACCGCTACCAAGGTCGTCGGGGACGCCCAGGCCTTCTCGGCGACCGCCGCGAGCGGTGCCTTCACCGGGAACTATTCACTCACAGTTGAGAGCATCGCCACCGCAGCCAAGGTGCGAACCGACGGCTTCGACTCGCCGTCCGCCGAGATTCAGGCGGGGACCTTGCGGATCGAGACCGGAGGCCAGTCGTACGACCTCACCATCGAGGAGGGCGCCACCCTCGAATCGGTCCTGCAGCAGATCCGCGGCGCCGACGCACCCGTGGATGCGACCATCATCTCCGACGGCACCCGCTCCTATCTCAGCGTGACCAACCGGGAGACCGGCCACGAGATCGGCGGCTCCGCCGAGGCGTTGGTGCTGACGTTCTCCGCCACCGGGAGCACCGGCCAGGCCCTCGTCGCCCCTGATCCCGGCGATCCCTCCTCCCCCGCCACGCTCCGGGGGACGGCCCAGAACGCCGTGTTTCACCTCGACGGCCTGCGCATCGAGCGCACCGGGAACCGGATCGACGATCTCCTCCCCGGTCTCACGCTCGAGCTCAAGCGGCCGAGCGCCAAGGACGAGCTGGGAGTGCTCGTGCCCGAGACCCTCTCCATCGCCGAGGACCGGGCCGCCACCGCCGCCACCCTGCAGGACTTCATCACCGCCTACAACTCGCTGGTCACCCAGGCGAAGTCGTACATGGGTTCCCCGGCATCGGAGGCCGGCGGCGCCCGGATCGCGGGGCCTCTGGGCTCCGAGTCCCTGATCCGATCGCTGCAGGCCACGCTGCAGGGTATCGTCACCCAGACCGTCCCCGACGCCAGCGGCGCGAAGAGCCTCGGCGAGTTCGGAGTGGAGATCCAGCGGGACGGCACCCTGAAGCTCGACGAGGCCAAGCTGAACGCCGCCCTGGACGCGGATCCCCGCGGCCTCCAGTCGCTCTTCGCCGACAGCGCCAACGGTGTCCAGGCGTCCCTGGACAAGGTGGTGAAGGACTACACGGACCCGGTCCGAGGATACTTCACTGATCGGAAGAATGGTCTCGACGAGATCGTGAAGAGCCTCGGCAACCAGCTCGATCGCATGAAGGAGAACCTGAACATGCGCCGGGCGCACCTGGAGAAGCAGTTCGCCGCTCTCGAGACGACGGTCTCGAAGTACAACGCACTGGCAGCCTTCCTCGACCAGCAGGTGAGCCAGGTGAACAAGAAATGAGCCGCACAGCGAAGGCCTACGCCCACACCCAGTCTGCCACCGCCTCGCCCGAGAGGCTGATGGTGCTCCTCTTCGAGAAGGCCACCCGATGCATCCGTGCAGGAGCGGAGGCGGCCGAGGGGGGCGACCGCTCCGGCGCCGCGGCGCACCTCACCAAGGCCACCGAGATCGTCACCGAACTCAAGCTCACCCTCGACCACGGTGCCGCGCCCGAACTCTGCGCGCAGCTCAGTGATCTCTACGGGTTCACGATCTCCCGCCTCATCGCCGCGGCGCTGGCAGGGGACGCGGCGAAGGCCCGAGAGGCAGAGCGCGCCTTCGCCCCGGTCGCCGAAGCGTTCTCGGCGGCCGTGGCCACCATCGCCAAGTCGGACTCCAAGTGAGCGGGCGCGTCGCCGCGAGCCGCGACGGGCTCCTCGCCCTCCTGGCCGAGGCCGAGGATGCGGTGACCCGACAGGAGCCGGAGGTCGCCAACGACGCGCTCGATCGGCTCGAGGCGGCGCTTCGCGCGTCGATCGCAGACCTCTCGGTCGACGACGTCAGGCTGCTCCTGGCCCGCATCTCCCGGGGAGCGGCCGCGGCCGAGGCAATTCGAGAGGACGTGCACCAGGAGCGCGTGATGCAGACCGCCGCAGCGCGCGCCGGCGCAGCCTACGGCAAGAGCTGAGACGACTACCGCCTGGCGCGCAAGGCCTCGGTCCTCTCGCGACCCGCGGGACGAGCCGGCCCCGTCGAGTTGTTGTTTCGCCGGCCGGACGCTTCGGTCCGTGCTAGATCGGCGGAAGCGATGAAAAAACTCCTCCTGAACAAGCGCGAGCTCACCTTGAGCATGGCGATCGGGTTTCTGCTCGGCCTGCCGATCGCCGGCATGGTCGCCGGCTTCGTGGCGTGGGCCTCGCTGCAGCGCCGCGCCGCCGATCTCGCGGGCGAATTCGGTCTCGCCCAGGCGGTGGTCGTCGTCGCCCCCATCCAGGCGGGGAACGTCGTCGAGGCGCGCCAGCTCGCGAAGCGGCCGGTGCCGCGCATGGTGACGAGCGCCAACACGGTGGCGCCGGACGAAGTGGACGAGCTCCTGGGAACGCCGTCGAGGATCGCCTTCGAGCCCGGTGACGTGTTGCTGCGTACCGCCTTCGACCTTCCCCCTCGTCCGCCCCCCGAGAGACCTGCCGCTGCACGGTAGCGGGTCCGCAGAGCGCCGAGCGCTCGCCCTACGGCGCATGCGAAGCGTTGCATTCTGGTCAATTGACGTTATGCTGACACGGCGTCAACGGGAAGTTCCCGCCCTGCAGGGGGTGACCACATGTGCTCGGAGCGGACACGGAGAAGCCTGCCTCACCCGGGAGAGGAGTCGCTCGCGCGCCTGGCGAGGGTCTGCGCCGCAACGTTTCAGGCCGACGGCGCCCTGGTGATCGCGCGCTGGGGTGGGGCCGCCGATCCCGTGACGGTGGGGTTGCACGGACTCGCTCCCCCCAGGGACGAGGTGCTCGCGTCGGCCTTGTCGATCTCGCGCCCCGGCATCGTGGAGGACGCGGACGACGGTCCGGCGTGTGAGGTTCGCACACTCGCCCAGAAGCTGGGGGTCAGCGCCCTCGTCGCCTCGCCCATCGTGTGCCCCGACGGGCATCGAATGGGCGTCCTCGCGGTGTGCAGCTCTCGGCCGCGCAGCTGGGGCGGCGACGCCTTCTCGCTGTTGGCCGACCTGGGCGAGAGCGTGATCATCAACTGCGGCCTGCTCGGCGAGATCCTGGAGAGGAACCGTCGCGAAGACGAGCTCGGGCTCCTCCAGGCCCTCTCCGAGACGATCTTCGAGTCATCGAGCCTCAGCGCCTCCTTTCATGCGGCGCTGCGCATGATCTGCGCCTTCACCGGATGGGAGTATGGCGAGGCGTGGTTCCCCGACGAAAACGGAAAGCGCCTGGAACTCGTCGCCTCCTGGCACGCCAAGGAAGACCAATTCACGAAGTCCAGTCGCGTGCTCACGTTCGAGCGTGGAGTCGGTCTCCCCGGGCGTGTATGGGGGGGAGAGCAGCTGATCTGGGAGCAGCGCCTACCTGACGACGGCTCCTATGTGCGGTTTCGCGCAGCGAGCGAGGTCGGCATCTCGGCGGCAGTCGGGATTCCGGTCCTCTCCCGCGGAACGACCGTAGCGGTGCTGGTCTTCCATGCCTCGGCTCTCGGCGAGGAAGACCAGCGCCTCGTCCGCCTGATCACGACCGTCGCCTCGCAGCTCGGCGGCGTGATCCAAGCGAAGAAGGTGGAGGACGTCCGCCACGCGCACAGGCGGCGTCTTCGAGCGATGTTCGACTCCGCCTACGAGTTCATCGGTCTGCTCTCCGCAGGCGGGCGCGTCCTGGAGGCGAATCGCTCCGCGTTGAAGTTCGCGGGCGTCACGAAGGAGCAGGTGGTCGGCCGCTTCTTTTGGGATACCCCCTGGTGGCGCGGGGCCTCGATCCGGCGCCTGCGCGAAGGCGTCAAAGAGGCGGCATCGGGGATCTTCGTACGCTTCTGGGCGGAGCACCGAACCATCGCCGGGAACATGGCGCCGATCGACTTCTCCTTGTCGCCGGTGTTCGAGGAAAAGGGCGGCGTCTCCATGATCGTCGCGGAAGGCAGATACATGAACGATCGCTCTTTCTCTCCTTCCTCACCGAAGCCATAGTCGGTGCAGCCCCGCCGAGCGGGAGTCACTGGTTGAGAACCGGTCGAGCTTGATAACGAGGGTAGCGCGAAGTATGAGCGAGGTGTACATCGGACTACGTCCGAGGAGGCTCCTGGCCCACCATGAATCGACCGATCTCCCTCAGGAGTGGTTCCCCCGAGGCCATCGGCTCGCCGGCGAGGGCGGCCCTCTTGCGCCTCACCCATCTGGCGAGCGCCACCATGCGGGCAAAGGGGGCCGTCGCGATCTCCCGTGACGGTGGGCAGCCTCCGATCTCGGAGAGCACCGGCCTCGAGACGTCTGCTCTTCGCGAGGCCCACGACGCGCTCCTCGGCCTCGGCCGCCGGGTCGTCGTCCGGGATGTACGGGAACTGCGGGACGGCCCGGAACGTAAGGTCGCGGAGCTGCTCGGTGCGCGGGCTCTCTTGAGCGCCCCCTTCTTCGAGCCTTCGCGTTCCCGCACCGGTATCGTCCTCGTCCACGACTCGGTCCCCCGCGAGTGGGCACCGGATGACGTCGGGTTGATCGAGGAGCTCGCTCACGGCGCACTCTCGCGCTGGGCCCTCTTGGAGGAGATCGAAGCACGGGAGCGCCGGGAAGCGGAGCTGCGGCTGCTCCAGTCGCTCACCGAGGCCATCTTCGCCGCGCCAAACGTGGCGTCCGCGATATGGACCGTCCTCCACGAGATATGCGAGTTCACCGGTTGGAAGTACGGTGAGGCATGGCTCCCCGACGCCCAGGGGGAGCGGCTCGTCCCCGCGCAATCGTGGTTCGCCGCGGACGACGATCACTTCCTCGAGCGCAGCCGAGATTTTTCGTTCGAACGTGGCGTGGGACTCCCTGGCAGGGTCTGGGAGCTGCGACGCCCGATCTGGGAGCAAGACCTGTCGACGGCCGCCTCCTACCTACGAACGGAGCTGGCGGCCGCCTCCGGCGTCTCGGCGGGGGTCGGGATCCCGGTCATCTTCGATGGCGTCGTCACCGCCGTGCTCGTCTTTCACGCCTCGTCTCTTGGCGAGGAAGACCACCGCCTCACCCAGCTGATTTCTACCGTCGCGTCGCAGCTCGGGGGCGTCATCCGCGCCAAACGGGCCGACGACGCCCGACGAGAGGCGGACCGCCGTCTTCGCGCCGTCTTCGACGCAACCTTCCAGTTCATCGGCCTCCTCTCGCCGGACGGGATCCTGCTGGACGTCAACCAGACGGCGCTGCGCTTCGCCGGCGTCGATCGAAAGTCGGTCCTCGGACGCCCGTTCGCGGAGACTCCCTGGTGGAGCAGGAATGCCTCCAAGGAGCTCCTCGAGGCAGGGATCCGCCGAGCTGCAGCGGGTGAGGTCGTTCGTTTCGAGGCAGTTCACGAAGTCGGCTCGGACAAGGTCGTCGTCGACTTCTCCCTGTCGCCAGTCCGCGACGAGACCGGGGAGGTCGCCTTCCTCATCCCGGAAGGTCGGGACGTCACCGAGCGCAAGAGGGCCGAGCGAGCCCTCCAGGCGGCGCAGCAGCACCTCCTGTCGATCATCGCAGACGCTGCCGACGGGATCGTCGAGCTGGATCTCGAAGGGAACGTGATCCTCGCCAACCCTGCCGCCCTCGCGATGCTCGAGCGCAGCACCGACGAAATCTACGGCCGTTCCTTCTTCGAACTCGTCCACCACTCGCGGGCGGACGGCTCCCCCCTGGCGGTGGCGGATGCGCCGTTGTCGATGGCCATCCGTGAGGACATCACCGTGCGCACCGATGAACACGTCTTCTGGCGCGGGGACGGCTCGAGTTTCCCCGTCGAATACTCCTGCACGCTGCACGGCGACCTCGACGAGCGGAAGGGTGTCGTGCTCACCTTCCGCGACATCTCCGAGCGAAAGAGGAGCGAGGTCGCGCTCCAGGATCTTGCCCTGCGGGACGAGCTCACGGGCCTGCACAACCGTCGGGGGTTCATGCTGATCGGTCGGCAAGGCTTGAAGATCGCACGGCGATCCGACGAGAGAGTCATGCTCCTGTACATGGACCTGGACGAGTTCAAGAAGATCAACGACACGCTCGGTCACCCCGTCGGAGACGAGGCACTGATCGACGTCTCGACCCTGCTGCGCAAGACGTTTCGCGATTCCGATGCCATCGCCCGGCTAGGTGGGGACGAGTTCACCGTGCTCGCGATGTGCAGCGCCTCGGACTCGGAGGAGAGCATCAGAGGTCGCCTGGACGCCGCCATCGCCAAGCACAACGCCGAGGCCGGCCGACCATATCGCCTCTCTCTCAGCATCGGGACCTCCTACTACGACAATCGAAGGGACCCCACGCTCGACGAGATGATGGCGGAGGCAGACGCGGCGCTCCTCCGAGAAAAGCGCGCCAAAAAGACCGCTCGCGCCGGCTGATCGCCCCCCTCCACGTCCCCCCTCCGCCCGCTCGGGTGGCGGGGAGCTCAGTCCTCCGTGCCGCCGTTCTTGCTCGCGTTTCGCTTGCCGAGGAGGAAGGCCTCGAGGAAGGGCTGCATCTCGCCGTCGAGGACCTTCTCGACCTGGGAGCTCTCCTCCCCGGTGCGCGTGTCCTTCACCAGGCGGTAGGGGGCGAGCACGTAGGAGCGAATCTGGTTGCCCCAGCCGATGTCGGTCTTCTGCTCCTCGACGGCCTGCTTCTCGGCGTTGCGCTTCTTCTCCTCCAGCTCGTAGAGGCGCGCCTTGAGGATCTTCCAGGCGAGGTCGCGGTTCTTGTGCTGGGAGCGCTCGTTCTGCACCGCCACCACGATGCCGGTCTCGAGGTGGGTGATGCGCACCGCGGAGGACGTCTTGTTGACCTTCTGGCCGCCGGCGCCCGACGAGCGGTAGACGTCGATGCGGACGTCGGACTCCTTCACGTCGATCTCGATGTCGTCCTCGACGTCCGGGTACACGAAGACGCTGGCGAAGGAAGTCTGGCGCCGGGCCTGCGCGTCGAAGGGCGAGATGCGCACCAGCCGGTGCACGCCCGCCTCCGCCTTCAGCCATCCGAAGGCGTACTCGCCGCGGACGACGATGGACGCGCTCTTGAGGCCCGCCTCCTCGCCCTCGGTGTAGTCGGCCAGCTCCACCTCCCAGCCCCGCCGCTCGCAGTAGCGCGTGTACATGCGCAGGAGCATGGCCGCCCAGTCCATGGACTCGGTGCCGCCGGCGCCGGAGTTGATCTCGATGATGGCGTCCGCCCGATCGTTCGGGCCCGAGAGCATGCGCCGCAGCTCGAGCTCGCGCACGGCCGTCTCGATCGGCTCGAGGGCGGCGACGGCCTCGTCGCGGGCGTCCTGGTCGTCGGCCTCGTCCGCCAGGTCGAGGAGCGCCGCAGCGTCGTCCAGCTCCTTCCACGGACGATCCCACGCCCGGACCAGCTCCTCCGCCCGAGCCTTCTCCTTGCCCAGCGCCTGCGCCTTCTTCTGGTCGTCCCAGAAGCCGGGCTGCAGCGACATCTGCTCGATCTCTTCGGCGTGGAGCCTCGCTGGCTCTACCTCAAAGACCCCTCCGCAGCGCCTCGAGCCGGTGCTTCAAACCGTCGATCCTCTGCCGAATCTCGTCCGTCATTCTCTCTTCCGTTCCTTCGTCTGGTTCGTCCCGCTTTCAACATGCGACGGGGCGGGATTCATCGCCCGAACCGGGTCTCGTCGTCACGGGGACCGCCCTGGGCCGCCCCTTCCGTCTCGGCGAGGACCGCCTCGGCCAGCCGCTCGGCGACCTGCGCGAGCGGAGGCGCGCCCTGTGTGCGTTCGAACTTCAACCGCGCCGAGTTGGCCGGTCCGGGCGTGGGCAGGTCCGCCAGCGAGGGCGCGGCGGCCGCCGGAGGCGGGGTGGCAGCCTCCCGCTCGGGCCTCCGCACCGCTGCCTGCAGGGCCTCGCGCAGCACCGCCGCGACGGCCTTCCTCTCCCGGGCCGCCATCTCCTCCACCGCGGCCGCGAGCTCCGGCGACACCCGCGCGGCGAGGATTCGGCCGGAGGCCAGCCCCGCCTCGAGGGCCTCGAGGGCCGCGGAGGGTTTCGCGACCCGGTAGTCGCCCTTGTCGATCCTCTCCCGAATCAGCTTCGCCAGATCCGCGCGGGTGCGCCAGGCGTCCTCGAAGAACACGGCTTCGGAGTCGTAGTCGATCTCGTAGGCTGGCTGGCTCATCTTCCTCTCCGCGTCGTCCGGGCCTCCCTTCTACTCGCACCGGCGCCCGGTGGGAAGGCCGCTCGCCTGCTTACCGCCGGAGATCGCCCAAACGAAGCGCGCCGCCTCGTTCGGGCGAAGCCTCACCGGCGCGATCGACCGCCCCTCCCCGCCCCGGGCCCCGCCCCACGCGAGCGCCTCGCAGCGCCGCCCGGGTCGATCCCCTGCGCGTCCGCGAGCATCCCGGGCAGCCCCAGGAGCCGCGCCTCCTCGCGGGCCATGCGCCGCGCCTCCGCCTGCGATCGCTCGTGGTCGTAGCCCACGAGGTGGAGCAGGCCGTGGGCGAGGTATCGCGAGAGCTCGAAGGCGAGGCTGCAGCCGTCCTCCCGGGAGCGCCGCCGCGCGGTGTCCAGCGAGATGGCCAGGTCGCCCAGGGTCCGCGGCGCGCCCGGCGGCAACGGCGCGTCGTCGCCTGCCGGAAAGGAGAGCACGTCGGTCGGCTCGTCCTTGGCACGGAATCGCGCATTGAGCGCCCGGATCACGCCATCGGTGGTGAGGAGGATGGACAGCTCGGCGTCTTCGCCCAGCGCGTCGAGGAACTCCTCCGCCCGGGCCCGCAGCACCCGCGCCGCGTAGGCCCCCCTCGCCGCGTCGACCGAGACGTGCACCCGCCCCGCGGCCGGCCTCAAGATCGCGCGCCCTGCAGATCGACGAAGAGATCGGTGGAGAAGTAGCGCTCCATGCGGTCGCAGAGGACGGTGGCGACGTCGTGCCCCGGCCCCAGCCTCCGGGCGAGCCGCCGCGCCCCGGCCAGGTTCAGCCCGCTGGAGGGCCCCACCGGGAACCCCTTGCGGCAGAGCTCCCTGGCCGCCGCGATCGCCTCGTGATCGGGGACGCAGATCGGCTCCTCCGCGCCGATCGCCTCGGGGTCGAGGATGGTGGAGAGCCCCTCCACCACGCCGGGGATCCCGCCGCAGACCTCGGGCTGCCCCGCGAAGCAGGTGCCCTTCTCCGGCTTGACCGGCGCGATCACCGCGGCGTGCCCCGCCTCGCGCAGTGCCCTGCCGATGCCCATGAGCGTGCCGCCGGTGCCCACGCCCGCCACGAAGCCGTGGATGCGCTTGCCGATCTGGGCGATGAGCTCGGGCCCCGTCGCCCGCTGGTGGGCGAGGGCGTTGAGGGGGTTCTCGAACTGGCGGGGCAGGAAGACGCGATCGTCCTCCTGGGCGAGCTTCCGGCTCGCCGCCATGGCGCCCTCCACCCCCTCCTCCCGCGGGGTGAGGATCACCTCGCCGCCGTAGCGGCGGATGATCAGCACCCGCTCGCCGCTGACGCCCTCCGGCATCACCGCCACGAAGCGCACGCCCAACGTGGCGCACGCCGAAGCGAAGGCGATGGACGTCGATCCGCTCGATGCCTCCACCACCGTGGCGCCGTGCCGGAGCAGCCCGCTCGCCGCGGCGTGGCCGAGGATGAAGTGCGCGATCCGATCCTTCGTCGAGCCGCTGGGCAGCAGGTACTCCTGCTTCAGCCAGATCGTGCACCCGCTGTCCGGATCCTTCATCGGGACGGTGGGCGTGGTCATCGGCACCCGCGGCAGCCACGGCTTCAGCTCGTGTTCCATGGTCGTCTCCATGGAGACGGAGAATACGCGGAGGCAGGCGCCCGTGTCCCCGATCCCGCACACCCCGAGGCGCGGGGCCGCCTCAGCGGCGCAGCGCGCGCACCTGGGCCGGCGGCCGCATCGCGGTCTCGGGAGGCGGCGCGTCGGCCGCGGGGGCGCGGGCGTCCTGGGCCCCGGGAGGATACTCGGGGCGTGAGTGGTAGATGCCGCCCAGTGTGCGGGTGAAGCTCGCCACGATCTTCGACAGATCCTTCAAGGTGAGGCTGCACTCGTCGAGCTGGCCGTCGGCGGCGATGCCGTCGACGAGCTTCTGCACGAGGCGCTGCACCTTCTCGGGCGTGGGATCGACCATGGCCCGGGACGCCGCCTCGGCGGCGTCGGCCATCATCACCAGCGCCGTCTCGGGGGACTGCGGCTTGGGCCCCGCATAGCGGAACCTCTCCGGGTCCACCGGCTCGGGCTCCTCCCGCTCCTCCTGGGCCCGGATCGCCTTGTGATAAAAGTACCCGACCAGGCGTGTGCCATGGTGCTCGGGGATCGCCGCCGCCACCCGCTTGGGCAGCTTGTGCTTGCGCGCCACCTCGAGCCCCTTGGCCACGTGCTCGATGATGAGGCGGGCGGACTCCTCCGGCGGCAGCTCGTCGTGCCGGTTCACGCCCCGCTGGTTCTCGCCGAAGTAGAGCGGGTTCCGGCCCTTTCCCAGGTCGTGGTAGTACGCGCACACCTTGGCGAGCAGCGGGTTGGCCCCGATCTCCTCGGCGGCCGCCTCCACCAGGGTCCCCACGATGATCGAGTGGTGGTAGGTGCCCGGCGCCTGGACGATCAGCTCCTTGAGCGCGGGGTGGTTGAGGTTGGCGAGCTCGAGCAGCCGCAGGTCGGTGGTGTAGCCCAGGAGCCCCTCGGCCATGGCGATGAGCGCCATGAGGAGCACGGGCGTGAAGATCGCGCCGCCGATCGCCGCCGCCGCCGCGTCGATGAGCACGTCCCACGACAGGATCTGCCCGGCGAAGAGCGCGAAGCAGAAGACCACCGCCGCCTGGACCAGGCCCGCGAGCATCCCCGCCCGGAAGAGCCCGCCCCGATCCCGGGCGCCCACCACCCGCGCCGCGCCGGCGAGGGAGCCGAGGAGGACGAACGACGCCAGCGAGAGGGAGTTGCCGCCGAGGATCCCCACCAGCGCGGCGAACGCCACGGCGAAGACGATCGAGGCCTCGGAGCCGAGGACGAAGCGCACCAGCATCGCGCCGGCGGCGAAGGGCACCGCGTAGGTGAAGGCCTCGGGCGGGATCTCGGGGGCGCGCTCCCGCAGCACGTCCACGAAGACGACCGCGAGGTTGGAGAGGAAGAGCATCCCCACCAGGAGCGAGGCGAGCAGGAAGCGATCCTTCCGGCCGACGCGGAAGCCCCCGAGCCCGGCCCTGGCGAAGCCGAAGAGCCCCAGGGTGAGCAGCGCCGCGAAGAGGGCGCCGCCGATGCGCACCTGGAGGAGGTCGATCTCCTGCGACTGCGCGCGCATCCCCTCGAAGATGGCGAGGTGGCGGGGCTCGATGCGCTCGCCGTCGCCGATGATCTTCTCGCCCTTCTTGAGCTGGATGGCGACGGGCTTCACCGCCGCCGCGGCGTCCTCCCGGCGCTTGCGGGTGAGGTCTCCGTCGTACTTGAGGTTGGAGCGGACCTCGCGGCGGGCGAGGTTCACCGCGGCCGAGCGCAGCTCCCTCGGCAGGCCGGAGAGGCCGTCCACGTTGCCCTCGATCCGGGTGCGGGCCGAGGCGAGGTCGCGGATGCCGCCGATCTCGGAGAGGACCTCCTCCACCACCGCGCCCCGCAGGCCCACCCGGCGGATGGCGATGCCCCGGCTGCGATGCTGCGCGAGCTCCTCCCGGTCGCCCACGACCATCTCCCGCATCGCCTGGGTGACCAGGCCCACCACCGCCTCCTCGACCGCCGGCGGGAAGCCCGCGCGGCTCAGGGCGGCGAGCTCGTCCTCCTCCAGCCGGGCGCCGAGGCGACGCTCGAGCTCGTCGCGGACGGCCTCGAGGGACGCGGGCCTGGCCGCGTCCCTCCCCCGCTGCCCCTCCGGCGGAGCCTCCGCCTCGAGGAAGGCCCGGGCGAAGGCGAAGCCGTCCCGGATCCGGGCGACGATGGCGTCCCCCGACGCCGCGTCGTACTCGTAGACGGCGCGCACCGCCGCCACGGCCTCCTCCCGCATGCGGCGGGTGGTCTCCTCGTCGGGGATGTCGTAGGCGCGGTTCGCCTTGATGGTGGCGGTGGCGACGTTGCCGAGGTCCTTCTCGTCGTACGGGATGCGCTGGGCGAGGAGGCCCGGCGACAGCGCCGCCGCCGACGCCGCCGCGATCCCGGCGACCAGGGTGACCGCGAGGGCCCGATCGAGCAGCCGGCCGCGGAGGATCCGGTGCAGGAGGCCCGGCCTGGCGGTCTTGGAAGGGGGTTCGCCCATCAGCGCGGGGGATCCTCGCAGCCCGGTGGTGGCCCGTCAAATCCGTCCGGAACCGCGCGCCTTCACTGGAGGAAAGAGGCCGGGCGGCCCGGGGTCGCAGCTCGCCCTCAGGGGTCGGACGGTCCGCCGTTGGCGGCGGCGCGGGCCGGTCCCTCTCCCGCGGCGGCCCGCCGCTCCGCGCGCTTCGCCTCGTGGGCCTCGTAGGCGAGGACCACCTGCTGCACCAGCGGGTGGCGCACCACGTCCACCTCGGAGAAGGTGCAGAACGCGATCCCCTCCACGCTCGAGAGGACCTCCCGGGCGTCGGCCAGGCCCGAGGCGCGGCCGGAGGGCAGGTCCACCTGGGTGACGTCGCCGGTGATCACCGCCTTCGAGCCGAAGCCGAGGCGGGTGAGGAACATCTTCATCTGCTCCGGCGTGGTGTTCTGGGCCTCGTCCAGGATCGCGAACGAGTCGTTCAGCGTGCGGCCGCGCATGAAGGCGAGGGGCGCCACCTCGATGGCCCCCCGATCGATGAGGCCCTGGGCCTTCTCGAGATCCATCATGTCGTTGAGCGCGTCGTACAGCGGCCGCAGGTAGGGGTTCACCTTCTCCGCGATGTCGCCGGGGAGGAAGCCCAGCTTCTCGCCCGCCTCCACCGCGGGCCGGCAGAGGACGATCCGCTTGAACCGCCGCTCCATCAGCGCCGCCACCGCCATCGCCATGGCGAGGTAGGTCTTGCCGGTGCCCGCCGGGCCGATGCCGAAGACGATGTCGTGGGTCCGGATGGAGTCGATGTAGCGCTTCTGCGCCAGGCCCTTGGGGGCGATCACCCGGTTGCGGTTGGAGATGAAGACGGTGTCGAGGAAGATCTCCTTGAGCGACACGTCCTTCTTGGCCGACAGCACCTTGGCCGCCTGGTCGATGTCCTCGGGATACAGCGGATAGCCCGCGCGCAGCAGGCCGTACAGCTCGCGGATCACCCGCTCGGCGAGGAGGACCGCGGGCTCGTCGCCCGCCACGGTGAAGGTGGAGCCGCGGTTGCTGATCCGGACCCCCGCCCGGCGCTCCAGGAGTTTGAGGTTCTCGTTCTGGACGCCGGCCAGCGTCTGGGCGAGGTGGCTGTCGTCGAGCTCGACTCGGTGGGTGGCTTCTGCCATGCGGTGCGGCTTCCTCCTTCGGGGATGGCCAAAACGTTCGGCCGGCGCGGAATCCTCCCAGACTCAGCGCAAGGGGGGAAGCAGCACGTAGCCCTGCGCATCGTCCCGGAGACGATAGTGATAGGGCTCCCGCCAGGGATGCCGCAGGTCGGCCTCGCCGAGCAGGCCCACCACCACCAGCTCCTCCAGGCTGCCGGGGAGCTTCCCGTGCTCCAGGCGGTAGACCTGGAGGGCGAAGTCGATCCGCTCGAGCTGCGCCGCGGCGATCGCCCGCTCGGCCGCGGTGTCGCGGATGAAACGGTCGACCGCGCTCCCGCCGGCGCCGGACGTCCGCGCGAAGTGCACGGTCAGGGCGGCGAGGATCGCCAGCGCCAGCGTGAACGCCAGCCGGGTCGCCGCGGTGGCGAGGTGATCGCCGAAGCCGGCCCGAGCCCGGCGCTCGGCCTCCTCCGCCTCCAGCGACGGCGGGATGCCCCGCAGGTAGCCCGCGGTCACCAGGTTCGCGAGGGCCTTCCAGGTCTCGAACTCGCCCAGCCGGGAGAGCGCCACGATCTCCTCGACCGTGCGGTCGGGCGCCACCAGCCGCGCGACCCGCTCCTCCGCGTCGCCTAGGTCCGGATCGGAGGCCAGCGGCGGGGCGTCCTCGCCGAAGGCGATGTCGAGCTCGGCGTCGAGGTCGGGCGGCTGCGATCGGCCGACGGGGAGCTCCTTCAGCACCTCGAAGGTCATAAGCTTCGAGGTGATGCGGCGGCGGACCAGGGGCCACTCGTCGACGATGCGGAAGCCCTCCATCAGCACCGCCTCGCTGCGGATGGGCGTGAACCAGTCGCGATCCCAGCGCACCTCCGTCTGCTCGAAGCGGTAGGTGCCGCTGCGCCACTCGAAGAGCCGGTACAGGGTCTCGGTGGCCTGGAGCTGCGCCATCTCCTTGAGGAGGTCCCGCTCGATCATCCCCCGATCGATGAGGATGTCGCCCAGCCGCCGCAGGGTGCGCTTCTGCTCCTCGAGCGCCTCGGCGAGCTGCCCTTCGGAGATGATCTGCGCGTCGACCAGCATCCTGCCCAGGAAGTCGCGCTTGCGGCGGCCCACGTCCTCCGCCCGCACCACGTTGCCCTGGTAGAACGAGACGTGGATCTCCGAGTCCTTGGAGCGGGACTCGAGGTGGAGCACGCCCGTCTTGGCCTGCTGGCCGATGAGCTGGAGGATCTCGGCGATCCCGAAGTCCTTCAAGGTCCCGCGCAGCGCCACCGCCTACTCCTCCGCCTTCCAGCCGGCCCGCAGACCCACCAGGTAGAGGGCGACCAGCGGCACGCCGAGCGTCCACGTCTTCCACTCGGGCGGGACCCCGCCGAACACCGGGCGCGCCACGCCCTCCCTCATCCACACCAGCGCGGCGAGGAAGAGGAAGAGGCCGACGAGCGCGACCCCCCTTCCGATCTTCCCGGCGACGATGGGCCCGGCGAGCACCACCGACGCCACCTTCAGGAGCTGCACCCTCCGCTCGCGGTGGCGCCACACCGCCGCCTCCTTGCGGGCGCGGGCGCCGGGGTCCACCACGCCGCGCCTGCGGTAGACGTGGACGCACTGCCCGCACTCCTGCCCGCCCTTCGACTCGGGATCGCAGCGCAGGCAGACCGCCCTGCCGCAGCGCACGCAGGAGGACGAGGGGTGCAGGTTGCGCCGCTGCGTGGACACCCAGCCCAGGACGAGGACGACGATCGCCGGGATCCAGATCCCCACCGAGCGCGGCGCGAACGGGAGGAGCGCCGCGGCCACCTGCCCGAACACCCGGTCGCCCTCGCCGGACCGGGACGCCACCGAGGCGAGCTCCTGCCGCGACAGCGCGGGGTCGGCGAGGTACCAGTTGCCGCCGCTCGACTCCTCCTCCTGGCCGTAGCGCGCGACCAGCCCCCGGTCCAGGGACACCGCCCGCTCGCGCGCCGCCTGGCCCGCCGCGAAGTCCACCGTGCGGTAGTGGAGGCGGGAGAGCGAGAACCAGGCCGCGGCCAGCTCCGGATCGGCGGCGACCGCCCGATCGTAGTGGCGCCTGGCCGCCTCCAGATCCCCCTGGAGGAAGCGGACGTTCCCGAGGGCGACCTCCGCCGAGGGCCATCCGGGCCGCAGCGCCAGCGCCCTCTCGAAGAGCGCGCCCGCCTCGTCCCAGGCGCCGCCCCGCTTCTTCACCCGCCCCAGGACGAAGAGGTCCTCCGGGCGCGCGTCCTTGCCCAGGACCGCCTCCTCGAGCGAGGGCAGCGGGCCGAAGTCGCCGGCGCGGTCGATCCGATCGTAGACCGACGCGGGGGTGCCGCTCCACGCGGTCCGATCCGCGATCCAGCCGGCCCCGGCGGGCGCCAGGCCCAGGAGCACGAGCCAGGCGCCGATCACGATCTGCTCTCCCCTCCCCAGATAGAGCCAGAGCGCCGCGGTGAGCGTCGCCGCGAAGATCACCGGGCCGAGGCCGAACACCAAGGGGAGCGCCAGCACGATCAGCGCCAGGAGCAGCGCCTGCACGCCGGTGGCGCGCTTGGGGAGGAGGTGGCCGAAGTCGTGGAGGAAGAGCCGCCCCGAGCGCAGCGCGAACCAGAGCAGGCAGAGCGCGCCGGCGCCGAAGATCGCGATCCCCGCCGCCACGCCCAGGTCGAGGAGGAGGGGACGCAGGTGCCGCTCGTGGGAGACGGTCGCCGCCACCGCGCCGAGGAGCGCCTCGCCCCACGCTCCGGCGCTCCACGGCTCGTCCGCGAAGAGCGCCCGCGCCCGGGCGAGGTGGGCCGCGGGGAGCGAGGGCGCGAGCGAGACGGCGAGATCCGCCCGCGCCAGCGCGAGCTTCGGATCGATCGCCACCAGGCTCTCGCTCTCCCGCACGGCCGCCGCCGAGAAGGCGTCGAGCTCGGCCACGTCGAGGATCCGCATCGCCTCGGCGAGCCGCGCCTCCTGCGCCGCCACCTCCACCGCGTCGCCCCGGGCCAGCGCCGCGCGCCGCTCGGCCCACCGCACGTGCAGCTCGTCGAAGCCGATCGACGGCGGCGCCAGGGCGCGCACCAGGGCGTCGTCGTCGTCCTCCTCGGTCGCCTCGTCCGCGGCCGCGGCCTCGGGCGGCGCGGTCGTGGCGGGGGCCGGGGTGGGAGGCGGCTGCTCCTCGCGAGGGGCGGCCACCGTGCCGCCCACCTTCCTCGCCTCCTCTTCGAGGAGGCGGCGCTCGGTCTCCTCGGCGAGGCGCCGCGACGCCTCGTCCGACCACTCGTCGCCCCACGCGTCCTCGCTGGGCTCCGCGAGGCCCGCGTGCTGCGGCGAGGCCACGGAGGTCCCCGGAGCGCCGACGGCGAAGCAGCCGAGCGCGAGGATGAGCAGGAGCGACGGGCGGCTTGGCCGTCGAGCGAACAAGGAGGCGCCTCGGGGTTGCAAAGTGGACGAAACTCTACCACGCAGAGGCTGCCGGACCGCCACTTCGTGCCCCGGGGCCCACCGGAACATGGGAGCGAGCCGCCGCGGTTCTGCGAGGGCGTCCTCCGCAGGCCCCGCGCCTTCCGCCGCGGCAGGGAGCGTCGCCGCCGGCAGGCGCCCGGAAAGGCGCCTCGCGCCTCGCGGCGAAGGGCGCGGACGTGCTACCCCGCCCCTGCGGGCGAGGCGTCGCGCCCGGGGACGAAGAAAGCTCCGGCACCGACCGGAGCGAAAGGACCAGAAGAAGATGAACGAGAAGCCCCGCCCCACCCTCGCCGACACCCGGCAGCGGGCCAGCGCCGAGCTCGCGAGGCTGGTGGAGATCATGGCCCGCCTGCGCGGACCCGGCGGATGCCCCTGGGATCGCGAGCAGACCTTCGAGTCGCTCAAGCCCTACCTCGTGGAGGAGGCGTACGAGGTCCTCGACGCGATGGACGCCGGCTCGGCGGCGGAGCACCGCGAGGAGCTCGGCGATCTGCTCCTGCAGATCGTCTTCCAGGCGGAGATCGCCCGGGAGGCAGGCGACTGGGATCTCGCCGACGTCGTCCAGGGCATCGCCGACAAGCTCGAGTACCGGCATCCCCACGTCTTCGGCGGCGGGGAGCGGCTCCACGACGCGCAGGAGGTGGAGCAGAACTGGGCCCGCCTCAAGGCGAAGGAGAAGGAGCGGAAGAAGGGCGGGCGCGTCTCGGCGATCGCCGGCGTCCCCTCCGCGGCGCCCGCGCTGCTGCGCGCGGAGCGGATCACCGAGAAGGCGTCGCGGATCGGCTTCGACTGGCCGGACGCCGTCGGCGTCCGCGCGAAGCTGGACGAGGAGCTCGCCGAGCTCGATCGCGCCCTCGCTTCCGGGGACGCCAGGGCCGTGGAGCACGAGCTCGGCGACGTCCTCTTCACCCTGGCGAACCTCGCCCGCCACCTGCGCACCCCCGCCGAGGACGCGCTGCGCAGCGCCATCCGCCGGTTCGAGGATCGGTTCCACTGGATGGAGGCGAGGCTCCACGAACGGGGCCTGCCCTCGGGTGAGCGGGCGGCGCCGGAGGAGCTCGATGCGCTGTGGGAAGAGGCGAAGGCGAGGGAGGGATCCCGCTGACGCGGCGGGTCAATCCCCTCGAAACCGCCCGCCGGCAAGCCCCTCGGCGGGCTGTCGGCCCATTGCCCACAAGCGCTGTGGGAACTCTGTGGAGCCCCGGGGGCCCGGCCAACGGAATCCAAGGCTTTTCGGGGAGGGGCCGCCGTTGCTGCACCCTGCAGCAATCAGACAACCACACGCTTTCGTTGCCGTTTTTCGCTTCTCGCATCGAGATTTCCACAATCGGGGCGCCCTTCCCCGCCAGGCCGGGAGCCTGTGGGCAGCCAGGTGCCCGCCGGCCTTGACACCCCGGGCATCCGGTTGATAGAAGGCCCCGCTTTCCGAGAGGTTCCGAAACGTGGCGAACACCAAGTCCGCATTGAAGCGCATCCGCCAGGCCGAGGCCGCTCGCGCCCGCAACGCCTCCATCCGCTCCCGCGTCCGCACCGCGATCAAGAAGGTCCGGACCGCCGTCGACGCGAGCGACGCCGCCAAGGCGGAGGAGCTCCTCCGCGCCGCGACCAAGACGATCGACCAGGCCGCCGCCAAGGGCGTGCTCAACGCGCGGGCCGCGAGCCGCAAGATCTCGCGCCTGGCGAAGGCCGTCTCGGCCTCGCGCTGACGGCAGCGCCCGAAGCTCCTCCTCGGCCCTGCACGCCCGCCGTGCCGGGCCGAGTTGCGTTTCGGGCTCCCGTCCGCGAGCGCGCCGAGCTTCGACGCGGACTTCTCGTCTCTCTCCGCGCAGGCGCGTCGTCGCGCGCGCCTCGCGGCTGCCCGCGCCGCTCGAGGCGCCGGCTCCCTCCCCCCTCCCCTGCGGGAGAGCGTCTCGGCCGCCGCGCGAGGCCGGCTCCGACCGTGGCGCCCGCGCTCAGGGCGGGCAGAGCTCCCGCCCCGCCTGGCGCATCATCCGCTCCGCGAGCCGATGCACCGCCTCCCGGCGGTTGGCGTCGAGGCCCAGCAGGTTCTCCGCCGGCAGGAAGTCCTCGGCGCCGTTGAAGTCCCGGCGGCACAGCTCCCTGCCGTCCCGCAGGAGCTTGAGGCGCACCGTCCCGGTCAAGCGGTAGATGCCCACGCCCCGCCCGTCCTTCATGGTGGCCGCCGGCGACGCGATCAGCGAGACGACCTCGCCGTCGATCCGCGCCGGGGACATCGGCCCCGCGGCCCGCCCCTCCCGCGCCAGGTGCTCGGCGAGCGCCTGCGAGAACACCGCGCCCGCCTCCGGCTCGCTCGATCGGTTGGTGAAGACCGGCACGTACACCGCGCCGACCTCCTCGGGGAAGCCGGGGCCGCCCACCGCGAATCCGTACCCGCAGGCGGAGGCCGAAAGGCAGGCGAGCGCCGCCGCGAACGCGGTCGCCCGCCTTCGCGCCGCGGCGGAGCAGGACCGGGGCGGCGACCCGACGCCGCGCGACCGTCGCCCGCGGCGATCGGGGCTCAAGGCGCCACCACGAAGTTGATCAGCCTCCCCTTCACCACGATCACCTTGCGGACGGCCTTGCCGGCGAGGTGCGGCGACACCTTGGCGTCCGCCTCCGCCGCGGCCCGGATGGCGGCCTCGTCGGCGTCCACCGGGACGGAGACCTGGCCCCGAAGCTTGCCGTTCACCTGCACGGCGTAGGTGACCTCCTCCTCCGCCACCAGCGCCGGATCGAAGGAGGGCCAGTCCTGCGCCTGCAACGACGTCGTCGAGCCGTAGGCCTCCGCGACCTCCTCGGCGAGGTGCGGCGCGAACGGCGAGAGCATCGCGGCGAGCAGCCGCACGCTCTCCGCCATCGCCGCCCGCTCCTCGTCCGACGCCGGCTCGATGGGGGTGAGGAAGTTCACCAGCTCCATCGCCCGCGCGATCGCGGTGTTGAACGACAGGCGCTCGATGTCGCCGGTGACCCGGGCCAAGGTCTTGTGGGCCTCGCGGCGGATCTCCAGCGCCCGCCCGGAGGCGTCCGCCGGCGGCGGCAGCGAGGCGCCGTCCCGGCAGCGCCACGCCAGCCGCCACGTCCGGTGCAGGAAGCGGGCACAGCCCTCCACCTGCTCGTCCGACCATTGGATGTCCCGATCCGGCGGCCCCGCGAACATGGTGAAGGTGCGGGCCGCGTCGGCGCCGTACCTCTCCACGATGCTGGCGGGGGCCACCACGTTGCCCCAGCGCTTGGACATCTTGCGGCCGTCGGGGCCGTTGACGATCCCCTGGGTGATGAGCCGCTTCACCGGCTCGTCGTCGGCGCAGAGCCCCATCTCCTGCATCACCATGGTCCAGAAGCGGAAGTAGAGCAGGTGCATGGTGGAGTGCTCGGGGCCCCCCACGTACACGTCCACCGGCAGCCACCGATCGGCCTCGGCCCGGGAGAACGGGAGTTCCTCGTTCTTCGGATCCAGGTAGCGGCCGAAGTACCAGGCGGAGTCCACGAAGGTGTCCATGGTCTCCACCTCCCGCCGCGCCGGGCCGCCGCAGGTGGGGCAGGAGGTGTTCACGAACGACGGCACCTTCGCCAGCGGCGGCTCGCCCCTGCCGGTGAGCACCGCCTCCACGTCGATGGGAGGCAGCTCCACCGGGAGCTGATCGTAGGGGACCGGGATCCCCTCGTGATCCGGATCGCAGCGATCGCAGTAGACGATCGGGATGGGCGTGCCCCAGTAGCGCTGCCGGCTGATGCCCCAGTCGCGCTGCCGGTAGGTCACCGCCTTCTTGCCGAAGCCGCGATCGGCCGCCTTCTCCGCGATCACCTCCCGCGCCTTGGCCGAGCCCATGTGGTCGAAGCCGTCGCTGCCGTGGAGGATGCCGTCCTCGGTGAAGGGCAGCTCCGGCCCGCTGCCGTCCGCCGGGCGGACTACGGGCACGATCGGCAGACCGTAGAGGGTGGCGAACTCGTGGTCGCGCTCGTCGTGGGCGGGGACGCACATCACCGCGCCGGTGCCGTAGTCGGAGACCACGAAGTTGGCGGCCCACACCGGCAGGAGCGCACCGGTGAACGGGTGGACCACCTTCGCGCCGGTGTCGATGCCCTCCTTGGGCAGCTCCTCCTCGTGCCCCTTCGCCGCCGCCTTGCGGGCCTGCTCCGCGGCGAAGGCCGCCACCGCCTCGCGGCGCTCCTCGGGCACGATCCGCTCCAGAATCGGATGATCCGGCGCCACCACCAGGTAGGTGCAGCCGAAGATCGTGTCCGCGCGGGTGGTGAAGATCCGGATGGTCTCCGTCGAGCCGTCGACCCCGAAGTCCAGCTCCGTGCCCTCGCTCCTGCCGATCCAGTTGCGCTGCTTCTTGCGCACCTCCTCGGGCCACTCCTTCAGGCGGTCGAGGTTCTGCAGGAGCCGCTCCGAGTAGTTCGTGATCCGGAAGGCCCACTCCGCCATCTGGCGGATCTCCACCGGATCGCTCGAGCGCTCGCAGAGGCCGTCCTTCACCTGCTCGTTCGCGATCACCGTGCGGCAGCCGGGGCACCAGTTCACGTGGGCGTTGCGCCGGTACACCAGCCCCCGCTCCCGGAACTTGAGGAAGAACCACTGGCTCCAGCGGTAGTAGGCGGGATCGTCGGTGGAGATCTCCCGCGACCAGTCGTAGGAGAAGCCCACCCGCTTCATCTCCGCCTTGAACGAGACCACGTTCTCGCGGGTGCGCTCGGCGGGATGCCGCTTGTCCTTGATGGCCGCGTTCTCGGCCGGCAGCCCCAGCGCGTCCCAGCCCATCGGGTGGAGGACGTCGAAGCCCTTCATCCGCTGGTACCGCGCGATCACGTCGCCGATGAGGTAGTTGCGGACGTGGCCCATGTGCAGCGCGCCCGAGGGGTAGGGGAACATCTCGAGGACGTACTTCTTGGGCCGGTCGCCGCGCCTGCCGGCCACGAAGAGGCCCTCGGCCTCCCACCGCTCCTGCCACTTGGGCTCGATCGCCTGCGGGTCGTATCGCTCCTGCATCTCGTTCGTCTCCTTCGCTGCCCTGGCGGTCGCGGAATCTAACAAAATCGCCCGGCTCCGCGTGGTCCTATCCCACGGTCGCCGGGCGAGGGTCGAGGGCGCGTCCCGATCGGATGGTCAGTGGAGATCCCCGCGACGGCCTCCCGATCATCGAAGCGTCAGGCGCTCTCACGCCTCGTCGTCCTTGCCAGGGATGCCCGCTCCCTTTAGATTCCGGACCCTTTTGACGGAGTTACTTCATGAGCACCCCGCGCGCGTGGATCAACGAGATCGCAAGGTACGAAGGACAGGAGGTCGAGCTGCGGGGCTGGCTGGACAACCGCCGCTCCTCGGGGAAGCTGCACTTCCTGCAGGTCCGGGACGGCACCGGCACCATCCAGTGCGTCGTGTTCAAGGGCGACGTGCCCGAGGAGGTGTTCAAGGACGCCGACCACCTCCCCCAGGAGTCGGCGGTCAAGGTGCGCGGCACGGTGCGGGCGGACGCCCGCTCGCCGATCGGCTACGAGCTCTCGGTGAAGGAGCTCGACGTCGTCTCCCGGGCCGCCCCCGACTACCCGATCGGCCGCAAGGAGCACGGCGTCGCCTTCCTCATGGATCAGCGGCACCTGTGGCTGCGCACGGCGCGGCAGCGGGTGGTGATGGCCGTGCGCCACACGATCATCAAGGCGATCCGCGACTACTTCGACGGGCACGGCTTCCGCCTGGTGGACGCGCCGATCTTCACGCCGGCCGCCTGCGAAGGCACCACCACCCTCTTCGAGGTCCCCTACTTCGAGATGGGCAAGGCCTACCTCACCCAGAGCGGGCAGCTCTACGGAGAGGCGGCCGCCATGGCGTTCGGCAAGATCTACACCTTCGGCCCCACCTTCCGCGCCGAGAAGTCGAAGACCCGCCGCCACCTCACCGAGTTCTGGATGGTGGAGCCGGAGGTCGCGTTCATGGACCTCGAGGAGGACATGGACCTCGCCGAGGACTTCCTCTGCTTCATCGTGGAGCGGGTGCTGGAGAACCACGCCAAGGAGCTGGAGACCGTCCTGGAGCGGGACGTCTCCAAGCTGCGCGCGGTGCAGAAGCCCTTCCCCCGCATCACCTACGACGAGGCGGTGAAGGTGCTGCAGGCGGCGGGCAACCCGATCCAGTGGGGCGACGACTTCGGCGGCGACGAGGAGACGATCCTCTGCTCCCAGTACGATCGCCCGGTGATGGTGCACCGGTACCCGGCGGAGCTGAAGGCCTTCTACTTCAAGCGCGATCCGGAGAACACCAAGCTGGCCCTCGGCGTGGACGTGCTCGCGCCGGAGGGGTACGGCGAGATCATCGGCGGCGGCCAGCGCGAGGAGGACTACGACCTCCTGGTGAAGCGGCTCGAGGAGCACAACCTCCCCCGCGAGGCCTTCGAGTGGTACCTCGATCTGCGCCGCTGGGGCTCGGTGCCCCACGCCGGCTTCGGCCTGGGCGTGGAGCGCACCGTGGCGTGGATGTGCGGCCTGCACCACGTGCGGGAGACCATCCCCTTCCCGCGGATGATGGAGCGGCTCACACCCTGATCGTCCGGGACGCCGTCCCGATCGTCGCGCCCCGTGAGGCGAGCGAGCGTCCGCTGATCCCTCCGCCGCGGCACGCGGCGCGGCGCGGATCCCGCGTGCGAACGAGGGTCCCCTCGCCCTCCCGGCCCTCCGGCGCGCGCGCCGTGGAAAGTTCGCCCTCGGCGCGCGGGTTCCCCTCCGGAGACGACCGGCGCGCCCGAGGGCGCGCCGCGTCGGTGGACAACACCCACTGCGTGTCCCGCAGACGACCGGCGCACCCGAGGGCGCGCCTCTTCGATCCCCGCCGAGCCTCGCCCTGGTCACCCTGCGCCTGCCCTTCATCGGCGCGGTCTTCCAGATCGCCGACGGCGCCAACATCGTCCTCCGCGGGGTGCTCCGCGGCACCGGGGACGTGCGGTTCACCGCCATCTTCGGGGTCGTCGCCGCCTGGGCCTTCACCCCGCCTCTCACCTGGCTCTTCGGCCACCGCCTGGGCCTCGGCGCCATGGGCGGCTGGATCGGCCTCGCGGGGGAGATCCCCGCGGGCGCCATCGTCTTCGGCCTGCGGCTCCAAAGGGGCGGCTGGAGGCGGATCGCCTCCCGGGTGCGCGAGCGCAGCGAGTCGGCCGCCGGCTTCGCCGCCGGCGCCGAGTCACCCGTCGCCGCGTGAGGCGATGGATCAGGCGCTCTTCGACGCCGGCGCCGGCTCCTCCGCTTCGAGGCGGCGCAGCCACGGTAGGGCGCGCATCGCCGCGTCGAGGGCGCGCTCGGCGCCTTTGGGATCGGCCGTGAGGAGGGTGACGGCGTGGAAGCCCGCGGCGTGGACGGCGCGCAAGGGCGCCTCCCAGGGGCCGCCGTCCAGCGCGATCGCCACCCGCTCCCCGCCCGCCCGGCGGACGCGCTCCAGCGCCGCCTCCAGCTTCGTGCCCTTTCCCATCACGAAGAGGCGGCGGATCCGGACGCTCCCCGCCGGAAGCGCGATGAGCGCCTCTCCGGCCTCGCCCGCGAAGACCCCGTCCTTCACCAGCCGCGTCAGCTTCCCGCACGCCCTCCAGTCCACCAGGCCCGCGAGGCCGCGCAAGGGGCGATCCTCGAGGCCGGCGAAGGCGACGAGATCCTCGCCGTCGAGGGCGTCGAGGCCCTCGAGATCGAGCGGGAGGACGCGGGTGGCGAGCGGGCGGGACACGGCCTCAGACACGCCCCGCTGCCTTGGCGATCTTGTCGAGGATGCCGTTGACGAAGGCGGGGGAGCCTTCCGCCCCGAACGTCTTCGCGAGCTCGACCGCTTCATGGATCACCACCCGGCCCGGGGTGTCCGTGTGGAGGAGCTCGAGCGCGCCCAGGCGCAGGACGTTGCGGTCCACCCGCGCCATCCGCTCCACCTTCCAGTTCTCGGACTGGGCCTGGATGGCATCGTCCAATTCGCGGCGCCTCTCGACCACGCCCCGAACGAGCTCCTCCGCGAACGCCCTCGCGCCCTCGGAGGTCCTCTCGTCCATGCTCGCCCAGAAGCGAGAGAGCCCCTGCGCCAGATCGTCGGGCGTGGCGGCCTCGAGGGAGAAGAGGGCCTGGATCGCCCGCTGGCGACCGACGTGCCTCTGCTGCGGCGCCGGCATCTGGGTCAAGCCTCCCCGCCGAGGGCCCGCAGCACGTTGGCCTGCTCGATCGCCGCGAGGGCCGCCTCGGCGCCCTTGTTGCCCGCCTTTGTGCCCGCCCGCTCGATCGCCTGCTCGACGTCGTCGGTGGTGAGCACGCCGAAGGTCACGGCGCACTTCGCCTCCATCGACACCTTGCCGATCCCCTTGGCGCACTCGCCCGCCACGTACTCGAAGTGGGGCGTCCCCCCGCGGATCACCGCGCCCAGCGCGATCACGGCGTCGAACCTCCCGCTCGCGGCGACGCGCCTCACCACCGGCGGCAGCTCGAAGGTCCCGGGGCAGCGAACCACCTCGATCCGGTCCTCCTCGACGCCGTGGCGGCGCAGGGTGTCCACCGCCCCCTCGAGCAGCCGCTCGGTGATGAAGGCGTTGAACCGCGACACGCAGATCGCGACCCTCAGCCCGGTTCCCACCAGCGATCCCTCGATCGTCCTCATCACGCACTTCCTTCCTGGCGAGCTCGCCTCGGTCCATGCGAGGCACCCCGCCGGCGCGCCGTCTTCGCGCGCCGCTCTTCTTCCATCCTGCCGCGGCGGGCGCCCCGGCCCGTCGATCCGCGGGGCCGGGCAGTCGTCGCGTGCGCCGCCCTCCTTCTACCCCGCCTCGCCGCGGATCGCCTCAAAGCTGGCTCAGGCGCGCTTCGCCCGCGCGCCCGCCTTGCGCTTCCGGGCCTCGGCGGGGGCCTTGGGCGCCTCGCCTCTCGCCCGGGCCGGGCGCCCCTCGCTCGCCTCCGCCTCTCCGCCTCGGCGGGGGGCCGTGGCCCCCCCGCTCGCCGCCCGCTTCACGCGGGACGAGGCCCGCCTGGCGACGTTGCGGGTCCGGGGCACGGAGAGGGAGCCTTCCTCGACGTCGATCGGGACCTGCTCGGTCACCTCGAGGCCGTAGCCGTCGAGGCCCACGAACTTCTTGGCGTTGTTGGAGAGGAGCCGGAGCTTGCGGATCCCCAGGTCCGCGAGGATCTGCGCCCCAAGGCCGTAGTCGCGGAAGGGGCCCACGCTCCTCTTGCCGAGGGTCTCCTCCGACTCGGGCGCCATCTTCGCGCACTTGAGCATCTGGGCGCCGCCCTTGTTCTCCTGCTGGATGTGGACGAGCGCGCCGCGCCCCTCCCTGGCGATCCGATCGAGCGAGTGGCGCAGGTTCCGGCCGCACTCGCAAGCCGCCGAGCCGAAGACGTCCCCCACCGTGCAGGCGCCGTGCATGCGCACCAGCACCGGCTCCATGCCGCGCACCTCGCCCATCACCAGCGCCACGTGGGTGCGGGGATCGGCGCCGGACTGGTAGGCGATCGACCGGAAGGTGCCGACGCCGCGCACCTCGAGCGCCTCCTCCGCCACCCGGCGCACCAGCCGCTCGCGCTCGAGGCGGTAGCGGATCAGGTCGGCGATGGAGACGATCACGAGGCCGTGCTTCTCGGCGAAGCGCTCCAGATCCTTCATCCGCGCCATGGTGCCGTCGTCGTTCATGATCTCGCAGATCACGCCGGCGGGCTCGAGGCCCGCCAGGCGGGCGAGGTCCACCGAGCCCTCCGTCTGCCCGGCGCGAACCAGCACGCCGCCCGTCCGGGCGCGGAGTGGGAAGACGTGCCCGGGCCGCACCAGATCCTCGGGGCGGGCGTCGGGCGCCACCGCGGTGAGGATGGTGTGGGCGCGGTCGTGGGCCGAGATGCCGGTGGTGACGCCGCGGGCGGCCTCGATGCTCACGGTGAAGCCGGTCTGGAACGGCGACTCGTTGTCCGCCACCATCATCGGGAGGGCGAGGCGCTTCACCCGCTCCTCCTCGAGGGTGAGGCAGATGAGCCCGCGCGCCTCCTTCGCCATGAAGTTCACCGCCTCCGGCGTGACCTTCTCGGCGGCCATGCAGACGTCCCCCTCGTTCTCGCGGTCCTCGTCGTCCACGAGGACGATCATCCTTCCGTCGCGGACGTCCGCGATGGCACGCTCGATGCGCTCGACGTAGCCGCCGCTCGCGGAGGCGGAACCCTTGGGGAAGAGGTGGTGCTTTCGGCCGATGCGGTTCATGCGAATCCGTTTTCCTTGAGGAAAGCCTCGTCGATCCTGCCCCCCCTCCCGCGCAGGTCGAGGTGCCGCGCCACGTACTTGCCGATCATGTCCCCCTCCAGGTTCACCTTCGCCCCCACCTCCTTCTCGGCGAGGGTGGTGGCGGACCGGGTCTCCGGGATCAGCATCACCGAGAAGCGGCCCCGCTCCAGCGCGTTCACCGTCAGCGAGATCCCGTCCACGGCCACCGATCCCTTCTCGATCAGCCAGGGCTCCATCCCCGCCGGGATGGTGAACCACAACTCGAGGAAGCCGCCGACCTTCCGCCGCGAGGCGACGGCGCCCACTCCGTCCACGTGCCCCTGGACCAGGTGGCCGCCGAGGCGGTCGCCCAGGGCCAGGGCCCGCTCCATGTTCACCCTGGATCCCGTCTTGTAATCGCCGAGGCTCGTGCGCGCGAGGGTCTTGGGGGAGGCCTGCGCCGTGAAGGTCTCCGGCCCCCGATCGACGACGGTGAGGCAGCAGCCGTCCACGGCGATCGACTCCCCGTGGACGAGGCCGCTCGCCGCGAGCCGGGGCGCCCGGATGACGAGGGCCACGCCGCCGGCCTCGCGTCGCAGCTTGGAGATCTCGCCGATCTCCTGGATCAGCCCCGTGAACATCCGCGCCTCCCGGGCGACGGCGCGACGGCGCCGCCGAAGGGGCGCACCCTACCCCAGATCGGCGCCCGAGTGCACGAAGGGCGCCGATCGGGCCGCGCCCTTCGGCATCTTTCGAGGCGCTACCGGTAATGGAAGAGGATCGACTGTCCCTCGCGCAGGAAAGGCTCCTGGTACGAGTACTCCAGGAGGTCCGAGCCGCCGATGGCCGTGAGCGACACGTCGGCCATCGCCCCGTGAAAGCCGAGGCCTCCCTGGAGGACGGGATAGACGAAGACGATGTCCCCGCCCTCCCAGAGCTGGGCCTGGAAGGTCAGCGAACCCGTGCTGCTCCAGCGGTCCATGTCGGTCCACTGGACGATCAGCACCTGCCTGGAGTCCACCGTGGTCAGCTTGTACTTCACCGAGGAGGTGGGCTTCTCGAGCAGGTCGTAGTCCCCGTACACCGCGATCACCCCCTGGCTGTAGTCGGGGAAGCAGCCGAGGAAGCAGAACTCGGCGAAGTAGACCATGCCGGTGATCGAGACGTAGACGTTGTTCCGCTGCCCGCCACCGAAGTACGGGAAGGAGAACGGGATCCCGCCGGGGATGCTGGAGCTCCCGTTCAGGAAGACGTTCGGCAGGCTCGTCCCGGTCGTCGAGATGTCGATGAACGGCTCGCTCGCGTAGAAGTCCACGTCGTATTCGGTGAGGCAACCCGCGCCCGCCGCCCCCGGCGAGCCGAAGTCGCCGGAACCGAAGGGGGTGGTGCTGTCGCAGAACCAGTCCGCCGAGAGCACGGAGCTCGCCACGGAGGGCGCCTGACCGGCGCCATCGAGGCTCGCGGACGCCCCCTGCACGAAGTTCCAGGACGAATTCCAAGCCACCTTCGTGAGATCGAGCCCGCCGAACCGCAGGGCGAGGTCGCCAGGGGCGGAAGGATCGAGCACGACGCCGGCGTAGACGTAGTCGGGCGTGAACCCCGGCGTGGCTCCCGCCGCGAGGGTCGCGTAGGCCCCCGGCTGGAGGACGAGGGGCCCGCCCGAAGAGATGGTGTGCGCGTCCGCTCCCGAGACGATCTCGAGGCCCTCGAGGTCGATGGGTTTCGCATAGAGGTTGCGCACCTCGAACCAGCGATCGCTCGGGCCTCCCGTGGGATCGAGCATCAGCTCGGTGAAGATCAGATCGCCGGGCGCCAGCACGTCGACGTGGAGGACGACGCAGTCCATGTCCCCCGGGGCGGTGGCGCAGACATGGACCGAACCGTCGCGACCGGGCGTGGCCGTGGTCGTCCCGGCAGCCGGGCGACTCCCCTCGAATCGCCAGGTGCGGTTGGAGAGGCCCCCGGCCATCGCCGTGTTGAACGAGAGGGTGTGGCCCATGCTCCCGTCGCGACCCTGGTAACCGATGGTGGCGCTGCTGCCGTCGGCCCGATCCTGGGTCGGGCTGGCCATGGCGCCATACCGATACTCGAACGAGCCGTCCGGGAAGAGCGCCACCTGGAAGTTCAGGTTCGCCCCCGGCGGGCTGCCGCCCGAGATCCAGTACTGGAACCCGCTCCACTGGATGATGAAGCGATCCCCCTGCGCGTCGGAGACGAGCTCGGTGTAGACGTGGCCGGTCGAGTGGGCGTGCAGGTCGTCCCAGAAGGGCGCGATGGCGATCCCCTCGGAGCCTCCGCCGGGGAGGCGGACGTTGCTGAAGTTCGTGGGCTGGTCCAGGTTCAGGCTCAGGTACCCGTCCGCCTGGACGACGACCGCGGAGACGAGCTCGCCCTCATAGGGGAAGACGAAGCCGCTCGGGAAGGTGACGTTCTCGCCCCAGCCGTCTTGTCCCACGAAGCTGGACAGCTCGGTCCCGGTCGAGCTGATGTCCTCGAAGGCGTGGGCCGGGTCGGTCGCGTCGACCTCGACCATCGCCGACGGCATCACGCGAACCCCCACCGGATCGAAGGAGGGCGATGACGCCGACCAGCTCACGTTCACCTGGCCCCCGATGGCGATCCGATCCTGGTCGAGGGTCGCGAGGTCGAGGTTCACCCGGATCACCCGCACGGTCCGGGTCTCGGAGAAGGAGCGACCGTCGAGGCGCTCGATGGTGAGGGTGTACGTCGTGGTTCCGGTGGGCGCGATCGGCATCGTCCCCACGTCGGCGACGTAGCCAGTGAGGTCGACGTCGACCCCGTTCTCGGTGAGGGAGAAGGAGTCGGCGCCGTGGGTCACCCAGGACAGGGAGGTGACGCCTCCCACCGGGATCTCGGGGTCGGCGACCTCGAAGAGGTCCAGCCCGAACGGCTCCAGGACGTTCACCGCCACGCCGGACACCGCCTGGGTCCCCATGGGGCCGTCGGCGACGACCGTGTAGAGGTTCTGTCCGAGCGCCAGGGGAACGACCACGACGCTCCCCTCCTCCAACTCGGTGGGGTCCGCCACGTACACCGGCCCGTTCGCATCGTTGACCGTGATCCCGATGGCGTTCCTCGCCGTCCAGTGGATCGTGACCGGCTCCCCCTGATCCACCGTCGACGGCGCCGCCTCCGCCTGGACCGTCACCGGCTGGTGGACCGTGACCGTGGCGGTCGCGCTCTGCGTCGTTCCATCCCAGCCCTGGGCGACGAGCTCGTAGGTGGTCGTGGTCGTGGGCTCCACCACGAGCGTCCCGCTCGCGGACAGCGCCGGCGCCCGGAAGGAATAGCCCGAGTTCTCCAGCCCGGGGATCGCGACCATGTAGGTGATGCTTTCACCCACGGTGCCGTCGAGGTTCTGGTAGCCGATCGAGCCGTTTTCCCCCAGGCCGTACTGGGGCGGGCTGCTGGACATCGTCTGGTACCGGAAGTCGAAGTCGCCGTCCTCCCACATGACGAGCTGAAAGTTCAGGTCGTCGCTCGCGAAGGCGAAGGTGGAATGGCTCCACTGGAAGATCAGGTAGGCCCCCTTCGCGTCCTGGCCCGTCTCATAGAGGATGGCGCCGGCGACGCTGTCCAGATCGGACCAGAACGGCGCGAGGTGCGCGAACGACGCCAGGCTGTTGGGGACCTCCTCGATCTCGAAGCTCTCCCCCGTCCTCGAGGTGTCGAAGCTGATGAAGCCGTTCACGTAGACGCGGGCGCTCGTGTACGTGACGCCGAAGTAGGGGAACGAGAAGCCGTCAGGGAAGGCGACGATGGGGCAGCCCTCGTCCTCCCAGCTCGTGTCGCACATGTCGCCGTAGGGCACGACCATGGCGGAGGTGCTCGCGCTCAGGTCGATGAACGGATCGGTCGCGGGCCCCACGTCGAAGGTCACCGGCGCGCCCAGGATCCTCACCCCCGCTGCTCCCGAGGTGGACCAGGAGAGCGTCGAGGTCTCCCCGGCCACGATCTCGTCGGGGAGCGCCTCGAAGATCGGGGGCTGGAGGGCGACGAACGACGCCGAGGTGTTCGCCCTCACCGTCTTGCCGGCGCCGTTGGCCGCCACCGCCACCCACTCGGTGGGGCCGACCGGATAGACGTCGACGAGGCCGGTGCCCGCCGCGAGATCGGCCGCGCTCGCTTCGTAGATGGCGGGTGCGACGGGCTCCCCCTCGTCGTCGGCCACGTAGATGGACATCTCCACCACCCCCGTGCCCACCCAGCTCAACATCAGCGGTGCGCCGAGAGAAGGATCGTAGGCGCCGTCCAGGGTGGTGAGGCCGATCACCGGCGGATCGAAGACCTCCACCTCCACCGTCGCGATGGCGGGGGATTGATCCGCGGAGGTCGCCGTCAGGGTGTAGGTGCGTATCCCGGCGGTGGCGGGCACGATGGAGATCGTGTCCTGCAGGGGATCCTTGTCGCCGAGGGGCCAGGTGTTGCCGAGATCGTCCTCGAGGGTGAGGACCGCGGGCTGCCCCTGGGCGTCGGTGGTCACGTCCCAGGCGAGGACGATCTCGTCCCCGACCGTCGCCTTGTCGGCCTGCCCCGTGAACGAGAGGATGCGCGCGCCCGCCCTCACCTCGACGCCGAGCGCCCATCTGGCCTCCTGCCCGACGCCGTTGGTGACCACGAGCTCGAGGGAGAGCGTCCCGCCCTCGCTCGGCGCGACGAGGGAGCATCCGCCCAGCGCGATCTGCTCGAGGTCGGTGGTGGTGCAGCCGGGGACGGCGCCGTCGGGCCCCACGACCGCGAGGGTCCTGCCGCCGTCGTTCGCCCACTCGAGGAGGATCGGGTCGCTCGGATCGTACTGCTGCGCGTTTGCGTCGAACGACAGGATCTGCGGACCGCCCACCCCGACCGAGACGATCCGCTCGTCGTGGTCGCCGGCCAGGTTCGTGGCTCGGAGCGCGAACGTCGCGTCGGCGGCGAGTTGGAGGGCGAGCGTGCCGCTCAGCGACGCGGGGTCGACCGGCAGCGCGACGGCGCCGTCCTGGACGAGGCTCACCTCCGCGGCGTCCGTCGTCGTCCATCCGAGCTCGACCTCCTCCCCGATCCCGACGCGGGAGGGGAGCGCGCGGAACGAGTCGATCCGCGGCGGTTCGACCACCCGCGCCACCGCCTCGGCGCTCACCTCCACCGCGGCGCGGGTGGCCCGGATGCGGAAGGTCGTGTCCCGTTCGAGCGAAACCAGGATCGAGCCGGTCTCGGCGCCCTCGCCCTCGGCCACCACCGTCCCCCCCGGCGTCGCCTCGATCGAGAACGCCTGGGCGTCGGCGACGCTCCAGGAGACGGTCGCCATCGGCGGCGGATCGCTCCGCGTCGAATACGCCGGCGTCACCTCGAAGGAGAGGATCGTCGGAGGGGGCACGGTCTCGATCCGGATCTCGGCGATCGCCTCGGCCCCTTCTCGCACGGCGACGAGGCGAAGCACGCCCGACTCGGCGAGCGGCACGGCCATCGATCCCTGGCCCTGGGTGGTGGTGTGGCTGAACCCCTCGAGATTGGTGAGGGTCAGCTCCTCGGCGCCGTTGACGAACCAGGAGACGTCGATCTCCATCCCGACGGGGAGCGGCCCCCCAGGCAGGAGCGGCGCGTCGAACATGACGATCGCCGGCCGCACGGCGACCTCTGCCTCCGCCGTCGAGGTCCCCCCGAGCCCTTCGGCGGTGAGGGTGTAGGTGGTGCGGTTCGTCGGCGAGACCTCGACGGAGCCCGAGGCCGTCGCGCCGTCGAAGAGCGTGGCCGTCCCGTCCGAGACGACGATCCGGGTCGCTCCCTCCACCGTCCAGGCGAGGGTCGTGGAGGCGCCGTAGTCGATCAGCGCTTGGGCTGCTTCGAACTCGATCGCGGGCGGGGAGAGCACGTCGACGACGACCTCGGCGGTGGCCCGGACCTCGCCCCGCAGCGCCTCGAGGACGTAGACGGTGGTCTCGAGGGGCGTCACCTCGAACTCGCCCTCCGCCACCCCTGCATCGCCGATGTCGATGGGCGTCGTCCCCGCCCGGAGGTGCACCGAGTCCGCGCCCTCCGTGGTCCAGGAGAGGACCGTCGACTCGCCCTGGGCGACGGTCGCCGGCGCGGCGAGGAAGGAGAGGATCCTCGGCGCTTCCGGAGGTGCCACGGTGACGGTGGCCGAGGCCTCCCGCTTCCCGCCATCCGCCGCGAAGGCCACCAGCCGGTAGACGGTGTCCTCGGCGGGCCGCACCTCGACGCTCCCCTCCGGCGCGCCGGCGGATCCGAGGTCGATCGGCTCCGCCCCGGCGAAGATCTCGATCCGCGACGCCCCCGACGTCCTCCAGGACAGCGTCGAGGCTTCTCCGGGCGCGACTCGATCCGGATCGGCTTCGAAGAGGAGGATCTCGGGTCCGGTTGGAGCGACGTCGTCGGGGGAGGCCCCCCCACAGGCGCCGACGAAGAACGTGAAACAAACTGCTGCGACGACGTGGACGCGTAGCATGAAAGCCTCCCGTGGGACTGCATGACTACCGCTGCGCTGGCTCGAACGACGTAGCAATCCGAGCTTGGGCCTGAAATCGTCTCACTGTCAATCGACAATGAACGTTATGTATTCAAAGCGGCGGCAGGCGGCTCGAACGCCGGGAGATCGGCAAGAAACCGCTTCTCGGGCGGAGGGATCCGCTCCCCTCCCCGCCGCCGCTACCGCAGTGGCCGGGCGTCGACGACGAGGTCGCCGTCCACGAGTTCGGCGGCCTCGATCCGGAAGCCGAGCGCGTCCGCCACCCGGGCGGCGACGGGCCCGTTGGCCCACGCCGGGCCGCCGCCGAAGACCTTGGGGCCGTAGTGGAGGAGGAGCCGGTCGACGAGGCCCGCCTCGAGGAAGGCGCCGAACACGCCGGCGCCGCCCTCCACCAGCACCTGCACCACGCCTCGCGCCGCCAGGCCGCGCAGGAGCGGCTCGAGGGCCACGCGGCCGTCCACTGCCTCGCACTCCAGGACCTCGGCGCCGGCGCCGCGCAGGGCCGCGGCCCGATCGGGATCCGCGGGGCCGATGCAGGCGGCGATGGCCCCGGCGGCCGAGCCCCGCGCGAACACCCGGGCCGTCGGGGAGACGGAGAGGCGGGAGTCGAGGATCACCCGCAGGGGATCGCGGCCGCCCGGGATCCGCGCGGTGAGGGCGGGGTCGTCGGCGATCACGGTGCCGCGCCCGACGATCACCGCGTCGACCTCGCTGCGGAGCCGATGCACCCGGGCGCGGGCGCCCTCCCCCGTGATCCACCGGGCGTCGCCGGAGGCGGTGGCGATCCGGCCGTCCAGGGTGGAGGCGACCTTGGCCACCACCCAGGGGCGACCGGCGCGGATGAAGAGGCTCCAGCCCTCGATGAGCGCCTCGCAGGCGGCGCCGAGAACGCCCGTCTCTACCTGGAGGCCCGCCTCCCGCAGGCGGCGGATGCCGCGGCCCGAGACGATCGGGTTCGGATCGGTGGCGCCGATGAAGACCCGCGCGATCCCGGCTCCCGCCACCGCGGGCGCGCAGGGCGGCGTCCGGCCGAGGTGATCGCAGGGCTCCAGGGTCACGTAGAGATCGCCGCCCCTGGCGGCGTCGCCGGCGGCGGCGAGGGCCTCCGCCTCGGCGTGGGGCCCGCCGGCGAACGAGTGATGGCCCGCACCCACCACGGCGCCGTCCCGCACGATCACGGCGCCGACGGGCGGGTTGGGGCTGGTGCGGCCCAGGCCCTTGCGCGCCTCCTCGAGCGCCAGGGCCATGAACCTCTCGTGGCGGGTCATGGCGGCGGCGCTCCGGGACGCCGGACGGTGGGCGCGCCCGCGAGGCGGATCCGAGGCCCGGGCGCGCCGGATCCCCACCCTCGACCGCGGCGGGACCTCACGGCTTGGCGGCCTGCAGCCGCGACAGCTCCTGCAGGAACTCCGAGACGTCGTGGAAGTCGCGGTACACCGACGCGAAGCGCACGTAGGCCACGTCGTCCAGGGGGCGAAGCCGCTCCAGGATCGCCTCGCCGATGGAGGTGGAGGGCACCTCCTTCTCGCCGGACTCCTGGAGCACCCGCTCCACGTCCGCGACGATCTCCTCCAGCATCTCGCCGGTGACGGGGCGCTTCACGCACGCCCGCTGCAGCCCCGCGAGGATCTTCTGGTGGTCGAAGGGCTGCCGCGTGCCGTCCTTCTTGAGCACCAGGGGGAGCATCTCCTCCACCCGCTCGTAGGTCGTGAAGCGCCTGTGGCACTCGACGCACTCGCGGCGCCTGCGGATGGTGGTCCCCTCCTGCGACTGCCTGCTGTCGATCACCTTGTCTTCGAGCTCGCCGCAGAAAGGACACTTCATCGATCAGGGCAGTCCGTACAGCGGGAACCGCTTGGAGAGCTCGAGCACGCGGCCGCGGATCCCTTTGAGGCGCGCGTCGTCGTGGGGGGCATCGAGGACCTCGCCGATGAGCCCGGCGATCTCCTCCATCTCCTTCGGCCCCATGCCACGGGTGGAGACGGCGGGGGTGCCGATCCGAACGCCGCTGGTCACCATCGGCTTCTCCGGATCGTTGGGGATCATGTTCTTGTTCACCGTGATCCCGGCCTTGCCCAGGGCCACCTCGGCCACGTCGCCGGTGGTCTTCTTGGGGCGCAGGTCCACGAGCATGAGGTGGTTGTCGGTGCCGCCCGAGACGAGGCGAAGGCCCGCGTCCACCAGCCCCTTGGCCAGCGCCTGGGCGTTGTCGACGATCCGCTGCTGGTAGGTCTTGAACTCCGGCTGGAGCGCCTCGAGGAACGCCACCGCCTTGCCGGCGATCACGTGCTCGAGGGGGCCGCCCTGGATGCCCGGGAAGATTTGGGAGTTCAGGGCGCGGGCGTAGGCCTCCTTGCAGAGGACGAGGCCGCCCCGGGGCCCGCGCAGGGTCTTGTGGGTGGTGGAGGTGACGAGCTCGGCCAGGGGCACCGGCGAGGGGTGCAGCCCGGCGGCGACCAGGCCGGCGATGTGGGCCATGTCCACCAGCATCACCGCGCCGCTGGCGTCCGCCGCCCGGCGGAAGCGGTGGAAGTCGATGGTCCGGGGGTAGGCCGAGGCCCCCACCACGATCACCTTGGGCCGGTGCTCCATCGCCAGGCGATCGACGGCGTCGTAGTCGATCGACTCCTCGGGGGTGAGACCGTAGGAGATCACCTCGAAGAGCTTGCCGGAGAAGTTGGGCCTGGCGCCGTGGGTGAGGTGCCCGCCCGAGTTCAGATCGAGGGCCAGGATCTTGTCGCCGGGCTTCGCCACCGCGAAGTACGCGGCCATGTTCGCGCCGGAGCCCGAGTGGGCCTGGACGTTGGCGTGCTCGGCGCCGAAGAGCCGCTTCGCCCGGTCGATGGCGAGCTGCTCCACCGCGTCCACGACCTCGCAGCCGCCGTAGTACCGCTTGCCGGGGTAGCCCTCGGCGTACTTGTTGGTGAGGACGCTCCCCACCGCCTCGAGGACGGCGCGGGAGACGAAGTTCTCGCTGGCGATGAGCTCGAGGCCCTCCGCCTGCCGCTCCGTCTCCTTTCGGATCAGCGCGGCGATCTCGGGATCCACCTCGTCCAGCTTGCGATCGTGTGCGTCCATGTCCTCCGGCGCTCCTTCCCACTCGAGATGTGCAGGGATGCCTCGGCGCCGAGGGGCCAGCGGCCGGACTAGCGCGCGTTCTCCGCCTCGGCATCGGCGATCTTCTGCACCCGCCGCTGGTGTCTGCCACCCTCGAAAGGGGTGTCGAAGAAGGCCTCGGCGATGGCGCGCCCCAGGCCCACTCCCACCACGCGCTCGCCGAGACAGAGCACGTTGGCGTCGTTGTGGGAGCGGGTGGCGCGGGCCTCGAACTCCGTGGTGCAGACCGCCGCCCGCACGCCCCGGTACTTGTTGGCGACGATCGACATGCCGATGCCGGTGCCGCAGACGAGCACGCCGAAGGACGCCTCGCCGGTCCCCACCCTGCGGGCGACCTGCGAGGCGAAGTCCGGATAGTCCACCGAGTCGTTTCCGTAGGTGCCGACGTCCTCCACCTCGTACCCGCGGGCCGAGAGGACCTTCACCACCTCGATCTTCAGCGCCACGCCGGCGTGATCGCAGCCGACCGCAACCTTGCCCGTCACCTCGCTACCCCTTCCAGCGCCGCAGCGCGAGGACCACGTTGGTGCCCCCGAAGCCGAAGACGTTGGAGATCGCGGCGTCCACCCGCACCTCGCGCGCCTCGTTGGGGACGTAGTCCAGATCGCACTCGGGATCGGGAGTCGTGTAGTTCGCCGTGGGCGGCATCACGCCGCGAGAGACCGCCAGCGCCGTCACCACCGCCTCGATGCCGCCCGCCGCGCCCAGGGTGTGCCCGGTCATCGACTTGCTCGACGAGACCGCGAGCTTGCGGGCGTGGTCGCCGAAGACCTTCTTGATCGCCGCCGTCTCGTTGGCGTCGTTCAGCGGGGTGGAGGTACCGTGGGCGTTGATGTAGCCGACCTCCTCCGGCCGCAGGCCCGCATCGTCCAGCGCGAGCTGCATGCAGCGGGGAGCGCCGTCCGGGCTCGGGGCGGTGATGTGGAACGCGTCGGCCGTGGCCCCGTAGCCGACCAGCTCGCAGACGATCTGGGCGCCGCGCTTCTTGGCGTGCTCGAGCTCCTCGATGACCATCACGCCCGCGCCCTCGCCCTGGACGAAGCCGTCGCGATCCTTGTCGAAGGGGCGCGAGGCGGTCTCGGGCGAGTCGTTGCGGGTGGACATCGCGCGCATGGCGTTGAAGCCGCCGATGCCGAGCGGCGTGATCGCCGCCTCCGCCCCGCCGCAGAGCGCCGCGTCCGCGTCGCCCCGCTGGATCATCTTCATCGCCTCGCCGATGGCGTGGCCGCCGGTGGAGCAGGCGCTCACCGGGGACCACGACGGCCCCCGGGCGTTCCACCGGATCGAAGCGTGCCCCGGGAAGAGGTTCGCGATCATCATCGGGATGAAGAAGGGGGACAGGCGCCGGGGTCCCTTCTCCAGCAGGGTCTTGTGCTCCTCCTCGAGGGTGCGCAGGCCGCCGATCCCGGAGCCGAGCACCGTGGCGAAGCGATCCGCGAGGGGACCGTCCAGCGGCGCGTCGAACCCCGCCTGCCTCATCGCCATGTCGCAGGCCGCCATGCCGAGCTGGACGAAGCGGTCCATCCGGCGGGCCTCCTTCTTGTCGACGAAGTCCTCGGGCACGAAGCCCTTCACCTCGCCGGCGATCTGGGTGGCGTAGTCGGTTGGATCGAAGAGCGTGATCCGGGCGATCCCGCTCTTGGCGGCGAGCAGGGACTTCCAGCTCTCCTCCACCCCGATCCCCACGGCGGAGACCAGGCCCATTCCAGTGACGACGACGCGGCGCTTCATGTCTGCCATCCCTTCGGAGCTTCGGGGGCACGCGAGGCGCGCGCCACCGACGGCGTGGAACCGCGGGCGCGCCGCGGTTACTCCGTGCTCTTCGCGATGGGAGGCGCCGGCCCCACGGCCCGGCGCCTCACCTGGGTTTCGACCGCCCGAGGATCTACTTCTTGTGCGTGCTGATGAAGTTGATCGCGTCGCCGACGGTCTTGATGTTCTCGGCCTCCTCGTCGGGGATCTCGACCTCGAACTCCTCCTCCATCGCCATCACCAGCTCGACGATGTCGAGGCTGTCCGCGCCGAGGTCCTCGACGAAGGACGACTCGACCTTGATCTCGTCCTCGCCGACGCCGAGCTGCTCGGCGATGATGCCTCTGACCTTCGTCTCGATCTGGGTAGCCGCCATGTAGTGGCCCTCCGAAAAAACCCCGCCCTCCGTTCGTTCGGGCGGTGGGTGTGATGCAAAGTGGTGCTGCGCTTCGACTACTTCTCCAAAAGTTCTTCCCGGGCTTGGACGCCGCCCGCGACACCGGCGGGTCTCCGGGGGGCCCCCTGCACGCCGGGATCACCGAGCGTGCGTAGATAGCACGAGCCTGCGTGGTTTGGCAGCCGCGATCGTGCGGCGGCGAGCTGCCCGGGCCTCACATGTACATCCCGCCGTTGACCCGGATGAGCTCGCCGGTGACGTACGCCGACCGGTCCGATGCGAGCCAGGCCACGGCGTCGGCGACCTCGTCCGCGGTGCCCAACCTGCCGAGGGGGATCGCCTCGAGCATCCGGGCCCGCACCTCCGCGGGGAGGTCGCGGGTCATGTCGGTGTCGATGAAGCCGGGCGACACCAGGTTCGCCCGGACGCCCCGGCTCGCGAGCTCTCGCGCCAGGCTCTTGGTGAAGCCGACGAGGCCCGCCTTGGCGGCGGCGTAGGCGGTCTGGCCCGCGTTGCCCATCTCGCCCACCACGGAGGTGAGGTTCACGATGGCGCCGCCCCGCTGCTTCATCATCGGCCGGGCTGCGGCCCGGCAGAGGAAGAAGGCGGCCTTCAGGTTGACGTCGAGCTGCCGCTCGAGGTCGGCGTCCTTGAGGCGCATGAGCAGGGCGTCGATGGCGATGCCGGCGTTGTTCACCAGCACGTGGAGCCCGCCGTGGGCCGAGACGATCTCGTCGATCGCGGCCTGGCACGCGGTCGGATCGCCCACGTCGAAGCGGCGCGCCTCCGCCCTGCCCCCGGCCGCCTCGACGAGGCCGCAGGTCTCGAGGGCGGCGGCCTCGTTGCCGGCGTAGTTCACCACCACCGTCGCGCCGCCCTTGCCCAGGGCGAGGGAGATCGCCCGGCCGATGCCCCGAGAGCCGCCGGTGACCAGCGCCACCTTGTTGCGGAAGTCGTACACGTTCACGCTCCTTCCAGCGCCGCGAGCGCCTTGTCCAGGGAGGCGGGATCCTCGACCTGTACCACGTCCACGCCCCGGTCGATCCGCCGGACGAGCCCGGAGAGGACCTTGCCCGGCCCCAGCTCCACCATCCGGGACACGCCCGCCGCCGCCATGGCCTGGACGCTCTCGATCCACCGCACCGGCGCCGCCACCTGCCGCACCAGCAGCTCCCGCACCCGCCCCGCGTCGGAGGTGGGGGCGGCCTCGACGTTGGTCACCACCGGCGTGCGGGGATCGCGCACCTCGATGCCCGCGAGCACCTCGGCGAGGCGCCCCTTGACCGGCTCCATCAGGGCGCAGTGGAAGGGGGCGCTCACCGGGAGCGGCACGGCGCGCCTGGCGCCCAGCTCCTTGCAGCGCGCCTGGGCCCGCTCCACCGCGGCGGCGTGCCCGGCGATCACCGTCTGCTCGGGGGAGTTGTAGTTGGCGGGCTGGACCACCTCGCCTTGCGCGACCTCCTCGCAGGCGGCTCGCACCTTCTCCGGCTCGAGGCCGAGGATCGCGGCCATGGCGCCCACCCCCTCGGGCACGGCCTCCTGCATGAAGCGGCCGCGCAGGCGCACCGAGCGCACCGCGTCCTCGAGGTCGATGGCGCCGGCGGCCACCAGGGCCGACCACTCCCCCAGCGAGTGCCCGGCGACGAAGGCCGGCGGCGTCCGGAACCTGCGGGAGAAGACGGCGTGGGCGGCGACGCTGGTCACGAGGATGGCCGGCTGGGTGTTGGCGGTGAGCTTCTGCGCTTCCTCCGGCCCCTCGAAGCAGAGGGCCGAGAGCTTCTCGCCCAGGGCGTCGTCGGCCCTCTCGAAGACCTCGCGGGCCTCGGGGAACGCCTCGACGAGCGCCTTGCCCATCCCCACGAACTGGCTCCCCTGCCCGGGGAAGACGAACGCGATCGAGCCGGCCATGGATTCCTCCGTCGTCAGGGGGGCGCGTGATACCCGATGGGCGGGTGCTTCGTAAAGCCCCGCGGATGCTGCGATGCGTCGAGGGGTCCCTCGGGTGGACGCCGGCCACGCGCGGGCGATCGGCGGGCCCGGCGCCCCGCATCCCGCCGCCCGGGATCAATCCTCCGGCAGAAGCGCGGCGGCGGCGGCGCACACCGAGGAGAGCTCCTCGCGCACGTCGATGGCGACCGCCTCCGCGGCGGCGCGGATGGCGTTGCGGATCGCCCAGGCGTCCGACCGGCCGTGGGTGAAGAAGACGGCGCCGTCGCAGCCGATGAGCGGCGCCGCGCCGTACTCCGCCCAGTCCAGCTTGCGGCGGATGCCGTCGAAGGCCGGCCGGAGCAGCATCGACCCCAGCCTCGCCATCGGCGACTGCGCGGTGCTCCGGCGCAGCAGCTCGGCGAAGGCCAGGGCCTGGCCCTCCATGGTCTTGAGCACGACGTTTCCAGTGAAACCATCGGTGGCGACGACGTCGAATTCGCCGGAGAAGAGATCCCGCCCCTCCGCGTAGCCGCGGAAGTCGATGTCGGGGATGCACCGCAGCGTCTCCACCGCGGTGCGGGTGAGGGAGGTGCCCTTGGACGGCTCCTCGCCGTTGGAGAGCACGCCCACCCGCGGCCTGGGGAGCTGCAGCACCCGCCTGGCGTAGACCTCGCCGATGAGGGCGAACTGCACCAGGTGGAGCGCCTTCACCTCCACGTTCGCGCCCGCGTCCAGCAGGGCGACGGGGCGATCCGGCGTGGGCACGAAGGCTACCACCGCCGGCCGCAGCACGGCGGGGAGCCGGCCCAGGACCAGGAGCGAGGCGGCGAGGAGGGCGCCGGAGTGACCGGCGGAGAGGACGGCGTCCGCCTCCCCCGCGGCGACGAGCTCGACGGCGACGCGGATCGAGGCGTCGGCCTTGCGCCGGACGGCCTGGCCGGCGGCCTCGCCGGGGGCGATGCGCTGGGAGGCGTGGCGGACGTGGATCCCGCCGTCGCCCCGGGCGCCCAGGCGCGCGAGCTCATGGCGGATCTCCCCCTCGTCGCCCACCAGGACGACGTCGTGGCCCAGCTCGCGGGAGGCTTGCACCGCCCCCTCGACCACGACACCGGGGGCCCGATCCCCCCCCATCGCGTCGACGGCGATGCGAGCCACGACTTGCGCCGCTACTCGGCCACCTGGACCACCTGCTTGCCCTTGTAGGTGCCGCAGGCGGGGCAGATGCGGTGGCTGAGGACCGGCGCGGCGCAGGACGCGCAGCGGGTCACGTTGGGCGGCGAGATCTTCCAGTTGGCCCGGCGCTGATCGCGCTTCTGCCTGGACGTACGCTTCTTGGGGACGGCCACGACCTGCTCCTGTTTCCTCGGTCCGGCGGTACGCGGGCGCGCCCGGCCGGAAAGTCGCATCGGCGACGAGAACGCGCCTTCTACACGGGAGCGCCGGGGGAATCAACAGCCCGGCGACGATTCAGGGGGCCGCCGGGGCGCCGCGGGGCCGGCCCGCCCTCCGGGAAGGAGGGCTCCCTTCCTCCCTGCCCAGGCCCCGGCTCAGACCTTGATGTTGCGCAGGCCCGCCCAGCGCGGATCCGGCACGCGCCGGTCGCAGCCGCACTCGGCGTCGTTCAGGTTCTGCCCGCAGACTTGGCAGAGCCCCCGGCACTCGTCCCCGCAGCGGACGTTCATGGGCAGGCCGAGGAGGATCTGCTCCCGGACGAGCGGTCCGAGGTCCAGCTCCTTGCCGGTGAAGAAGACCTGCTCGGCCTCCTCCGGCGAGAACGAGCCCGCGATCTCCCCGGCGCCGTCGTCCTCGGGGGCCGAGGGGACCCCGAGCAGCTCCATCTCGTCGCCGTCCACGAGATCGAGGGAGAAGCGCACGGTCGCGTCCACCTGGACGCACCTCAGACAGCGGCCGCACGCGCCCTCGATGTGCAGGGGGATCTCCCCGGCGAAGAGGATGTCCCTGTCGTTCACCCGGGTGAGGCGGGCCCGCAGCGTGCTCGGCCTCTTGGCGTGGTAGCCGGTGGAGGGCTCGGCCTGCAGCACCTCGTCCATCGTCCCCTCGTCGAACTCGCGCTCGACCTGCAGGCCGCCTTCCTTGATCTGATCGACGTGGATCCTGATTTCCATGGCCTCGTCCAACAATTCAGCCTCTCGACGCAATCCGCTGCCGACGGCGCCGGGCCAACCTATCTCATTTGTGTCATGCGCTTTCGAGATCGTGCAGACGCGGGCTCGCAGCTCGCCTCGCTCCTGCTCGAGCGGGATCCACGGCTCCCCTCCGAGCGGCCCTTCGTCCTCGCCCTTCCCCGCGGCGGCGTGCCCGTGGCGGTCCAGGTGGCGCTCGCCCTCGGCGCGCCGCTCGAGGTGGTGGTCTCCCGCAAGCTCGGCGTGCCCGACCAGCCGGAGTTCGGCTTCGGCGCGGTGGCGGAGGGAGGCGGGATCCACGTCGACGCGGACACGGTCCGGCTCCTCGCCCTCTCGGAGGAGACGATCGAGAGGGTGACCGAGGCCCAGGCGCAGGAGGTGGCGCGGCGGGTGGAGCGGTACCGGCAGGGCCGGCCCCTCCCCATCCTCCGCGGCCGGGTGGCGATCCTCGTCGACGACGGGATCGCGACCGGAGGCACGGCGAAGGCGGCGATCCGATCCGTGCGGCGGCTCCGCCCGGACCGGCTCGTCCTCGCGGTGCCGGTGGCCTCCGCCTCGGCCCGCACCGACTTCGAACGAGAGGTGGACGAGCTGGTGGCCCTGAAGACGCCCGAGACCCTGTGGGCGATCGGCGCCTGGTACGAGGACTTCGGCCAGCTCTCCGACGCCGAGGTGCTGGCGTGGCTCGAGGCGGCGCGGGCGCGGCACGAGGCGGAGCAGCCCGCGCCATGACCTCGGATGGCACGGAGCCGGTCGGCTGCCCCGGGACCGGCGTGCCCAACCCGCCGCAGGAGGAGATCGAGCGCTACCTGACCGAGCTCCTGGGCAGGCCCGCGCGGATCGCCCACGCGACGCGCCTCGACCGCTCCGAAGGCGGCAAGGGCTTCGGCTACGGCGCGCTCCTGCGCCTCACGCTCTTGGGGGAGCCCCGCGACCTCGTGCTCCACCGGGCGGGCACCCGCTGCTTCGGCCACGACAACCCGGCCGATCGCGCCTACGACTCCCTCCTCGCCTTCGAGACCTACGGCTCCCTGCCCGGGCACGTACCGGCGGTGGACGTCGGCTTCGTCGACGCCGCCGGGCGGATGGAGTCGATGCGCTGGGCGAAGGACTTCTTCTTCCTCACCGAGTACGCCGAGGGGCTTCCCTACCACCGCGAGCTCGCCGCGGCCGCCGGGCGGGATCGCCCGGTCCCGTCGGAGGTGGAGCACGCGGAGCGGCTCGCCCTGCGCCTCGCGCGGATCCACCAGGTCCGCAGGCGCGCGCCCGACCTCTACAAGCGGCGCCTCCGGCAGCTCGTGGGGGGCGACGAGTGCATCGCCGGCATCATCGACGGCTACGATGGCTGGGATCTGCGCGGTTACGCGAGCCCCGAGCTGCTCTTCGCCATCGAGGAGCGCTGCGTGCGCTGGAGGCATCGGCTGAAGGGATACGCCTCGCGGCTCTGCCGGGTCCACGGCGACTTCCATCCCTGGAACATCCTCTTCCACGCCGACGAGCCGATCCTCGTCGACCGCAGCCGCGGGGAGTGGGGCGAGGCGGCGGACGACGTGGCGGCGCTGGCCATCAACTTCGTCTTCTTCGCCCTCATGGCGCGCGGCCACTTCGCCGGATCGATGGTGCAGCTTTGGCAACGCTTCTTCGAGTGCTACCTCGAGGTGACGGACGACGAGGTCCTCGGCGAGGTGATCGCGCCGTACTTCGCGTGGCGCGCCCTCGTCCTCGCCTCGCCCATCTGGTACCCGTCGATCGACCGCTCCATCCGCCGCAGGCTCTTCCGCTTCGCGGCCCGGGTGCTGGACGAGGAGTACTTCGACCACCGGGGGATCGGCCTGCTCCTCGCCGAGCGGGGGTGACGCGCATGCCTCGGGTGCGAGCCGGCGGGCGCGAGGGGCCGGAGGGGCGCCGCGGGGCAAGCAATGCCCCCGTCTGCTGGATCGCGGGCAGGCCCGCCGCCGGGAAGACCACCCTCGCCCGCCGCCTCGCCGGCGCGCTGCGGGCACGCGGCTCGCGCTGCGAGGTCCTCGACTCGGACGAGGCCCGGGAGGTGATCACGCCGTCGCCGACCTACTCCGCCGGAGAGCGGCTGATCTTCTACCGGGCGCTCGCGTACGCGGCGCGGCGGCTCGCCGAGGCGGGAATCGTCGCCGTGGTCGCGGCCACGGCGGGCTCCCGCGAGCTGCACGAGGCCGTGCGGGCGGCCTGCCCTTCCATCGTCGTCGTCCACGCCCGCTGCGATCCGGAGACCGCAGCGGCGCGGGATCCGAAGGGGCTCTATGCGGCGGCACGGGCCGATCCCTCCTCGACCCTGCCAGGGGTGGGCACGCCCTTCGATCCGCCCACCGATCCCGACTGGGTCGTCGACACCGACCGGCCGGTGCCGGACGAGGCGGTCGCCCGCCTCGCCGATCGGCTCCTCGCCTAGCCCTGGATGGGGATCGACTTGCCCCGCGCGCCTTCGCGCTTGGGCACGTGCACCTCGAGGATGCCGCTCTTCATCTCCGCGCGGATCCGATCCCGATCGATGGTGCTCGGGAGGGTGAAGGAGCGGGTGAAGGTGCCGTAGGACGACTCCACGCGCTGGTAGTTCTCCTTCTTCTCCTCCTTGAAGAGGCGGCGGTTGCCCTGGAAGGTGAGGGTCGAGTCCTCGACGCGGACGTCGACGTCCTTCTGCTCCATCCCGGGCAGCTCGGCGCGGAAGACGATCTCCTCCTTGTCCTCGTACACGTCGACCGCGGGCCACATCCCGCCCTCCCCGAGCGGCCAGGACTCCCGGAAGAACGGGAGGTTGCCATACATCGGCTCCATCGCGCGCTCGAAGCGCCTGCTCAGGGCGCGCAGGTCGTTGAACGGATCCCATCGGGTGATCGCCATCTCGTTCCTCTCCTTCGGTTGGTCGTGAGGACGGGATTATCTGCGCGGCGCGGGAATGGGCCATCCCCTCGGAGGGGCGACCTCTTGGCGGGAAGACCGCGGCCCGCGGGGGCCTTCTAGGGAGCGTGGGGATCGCGTTCAGGTACGGGCCCGGGGCCTGCGGTCCGCGTCGAGGCGCTGCGCGAGCCGGCGCACCTCGTCGGCGAGGACCACGGCCTGGTTGTGCCGCTCGTCCTTCGCCCCGTACACCAGCGTCACGTCCTCGCGCGAGGCCAGCTGGGCGAGGGACTCCACCGCCGAGCGGGCGGGCTCCTGCCGCAGCTCCTCGAGGTAGCGCGACCGAAAGGCGTCGAAGCGCGCCGGGTCGTGGCCGAACCACTTGCGCAGCGGCGTCGAGGGGGCGACGTCCCTCATCCACGCCTCGATCCCGGCGGAGGCCTTGCTCTTTCCCCGGGGCCAGACACGATCGACCAGGATCCGATGCCCGTCGTGGGAGGCGGGGGGCTCGTACACTCTCTTGATGCGGACGGAGGCGGCCATGCCGGAGATGATAACCAGGAGCGACGACGGCCGCGATCGAGGGATCGAGGAGGCGCTCGAGCGCCCCAACGCCGCCCGCGGGATCGTCGACGAGCCGGCCGGCTTCCCCCGCAGCCTGCGCGACGCGATCCGCGGGGTCGAGCGCACCTTCGCCACCCAGAGGAACATGCGGATCCACGGCGCCGCCGCTTCCCTCGCGGCCGTCGCCGCGGCCCTCCTCGATCTCGACCTCCTCGAGATCCTGCTGGTGGCCGGGGTCTCCGCCGCGGTGATGGCGGCGGAGCTGGTGAACACCGCGATCGAGGCGGCGGTCGACCTCGCCACCCTCGAGCGGCACCCGCTCGCCCGCGCGGCGAAGGACGCCGCCGCCGGGGCGGTCCTCGTCCTGGCGGGCCTCTCCGTGGCGGTGGGCGCGGCGATCTTCGGCCCCAAGCTCCTCCGCCTGCAGCTCCGCGCCGGCGGCCTGGAGTGGGCGGCCGCCGTGGCGGGCGTGGCGGTCGCCGGCGCGATCCGGGTGGCCCTGCTGCGCCGGCGCCGCCCCTCGGACGCGCCCGGTTCGATCGCGGTCCCCTGAATCCGCCCGGGAGCGATCGCGCTCCTCGCGCCCCCGGATCGCCCCATCCGGACCCAAAGCGTCGGATTTCGGCCAAAAACGAGCGCTCCCGCCGGGATCGTGCCAGGATTCCACTCGCTTTCTGGAGCACTTCTGGTGATCGCATCTCATTCCGCCATCAAGGACCGCCGGGTCCTCATCGCGGCAGTGGGCGCCCTGGTCCTCGTGCTGGCCACGGCCGACCACGCGATCCTCGGCGAGATCGACGGCGCGTGCATCGCCGCTCGCGTGGTGTGGGCCGCCTACTTCACGGCGGTGGCGGCGGTGGCGACCCGGCTCTCCCCCAAGGGCCTGGAGTGGGCGACCCTCGTCGGCACCATAGTCTCCGCGGCGTGCTGGTGCGCGCTCGTCCTGCAGACGGGCGGCTCCGCCAGCCTCTACTTCTCGGCCATCATCGCGCTCCCCCTGCTCTTCGGCGTCCTCGCGCCGGACAGCGTCCGCTCCAGCGTGGCGGCCACCGTCGCCACCGTCGGCGTCCAGGCGTTCGTGCTCGGGGCCGAGGGTGCGCCGGCGGACATCTCGTTCGCCGCCGTCTTCCTCTCCGTCATCATGGGCGGGATCGCGATCGTGGGCACGGTCTTCTACCGCAGGCTGCGCCGGGCCGAGGCCACCCTCAGCGAGGATCGCGAGCGCGCGGTGGAAGAGCTGGCGATCAGCGAGAGCCGCCGGCTCAAGGCGGAGCGGATGGCGCTCATCGGCAGGCTCTCCTCCCGGATCGCCCAGGAGATCAACAACCCCCTCGCCTTCATCAAGTCCAACCTGGAGTTTCTCGCCATCGAGCACCGCTGCGATCAGGAGGCGGCCTTCGATCCCGTGGTGGCGGACTGCCGCACCGGCCTCGACCGGATCGAGAAGATCGTCTCGGCCCTCGACTCCTTCGCCCGCATGGACGACGGCGGGCAGGAGACCTGCGGCGTGGGGACCCTGATCCACGAGGCCTCCCGCCTGGCGTCGCTGCGCACGTCCTCCCACGCGCGGATCCAGTTGGACATCCCCGAGCGCCTCCCGCTCGTGAAGGGGACCAGCGGGCAGCTCGCGCAGGTCTTCGCCAGCCTCCTCCTCAACGCCGCCGACGCGATCGCCTCCACGCGGAGCGGGACGGGCAACATCGAGATCCACGGCTCCCTGGAGGGCGACCGCGTCCACGTGCTCGTCGACGACGACGGCCCGGGCGTGCCCCCGGAGATCCGCCCCTACGTCTTCGAGCCCTTCTTCACCACCAAGGA
>DATMSB010000042.1:0-29434 GCA_035565615.1 Vulgatibacter sp.
CGCTCCCGGCGCTGCGGCGGGAGCTCGCCGCCCTCCTCACCGATCGCCCGTTCCTCCTCTCGGTGGTCGACGCGGCGGGCGGCACGCTGCCGCTGACCGCGGTGGAGGACACGGTGCGGCACACCATGCGCCAGCTCGCGGCGCCGCTCGACCGCGCCCTCGCCGACGTCGCCGACGCGGAGCGCAAGCAGGCCCTCGACGGCAGGAGCCTCGCGGAGGGGACGCCGGACGATCTCGCCGAGACCATCGACGTGGAGGAGCTCCCCATCCTCCTGGCGATGCGCGCGTGGCGGGGGGCCTTGCGCCTGCCAGAGGTCTCGCACCTGGTGCTCGACGAGGCCGAGGACTTCTCGCTCTTCGACCTGGAGGCGATGGCGGGGCTGGTGCGCGGCACCGGCCGGGTCACCCTCGCCGGCGACGAGGCCCAGCAGACCCACTCCAGCTTCGCCGGATGGGAGCGATCGCTGGAGACGCTCGGCGTGAAGGGAGCCGTCACCTGCCGGCTTCCGACCTCGTACCGCTGCCCGCGGCCGATCGCCGAGCTGGCCCGCGAGGTCCTGGGGCGCCTCGCCCCCCAGGCCCCCGTCCGCGCCGCCAGGGAAGGGGCGCCGGTGGGGCGCTTCACCTTCCCCGACGAGGCCCAGGCCCACCTCTTCCTCGCCGGGGCGGTGCAGGATCTCCTGGAGCGCGAGCCGGGGGCGTCGGTGGCGGTGATCGCGTCCAACCCCGGCACCGCCCGGCGCTTCCACGCCCTCGTGGACGAGCTCCCCGCCTCGCGGCTCGTGCTGGACGGCGCCTTCGGCTTCGAGCCGGGCCTCGACGTCACCGAGGTCGACGTGGTGAAGGGCCTGGAGTGGGACTACGCGATCGTCCCCGACGCCAACGCCGCCGCCTGGCCCGCCACCGACGACGGCAGGCGGCGCCTTCACGTGGCGCTCACCCGGGCTTCACACCAGCTCTGGCTGGTGTCCCCCGGCGCGCCGTCCCCCCTCCTCCCGCCGGCCTGATCGACCACGCGTGGTCGGGACGCCGCTCGGGCGCCTGCTCGTTCGCGCTTTCGCCCCCGGCGCGGAGTGCGCTATGGCAGGCGAATGACTCCCGCCGCCACCGCCGAGACGAAGGGGCGCCTGCCCCGCCAGATCGCCTACATCATCGGCAACGAGGGATGTGAGCGCTTCAGCTTCTACGGGATGCGCAACATCCTCACCGCCTTCCTCGTCGGATGGCTGCTCCTGGACGTCCCCGACGAGCGCCGCGCCAGCGACGCGAAGGAGGTCTTCCACCTCTTCGTGATGGGGGTGTACTTCTTCCCCCTCCTCGGCGGCTGGCTCGCGGACAGGTGGCTCGGCAAGTACCGCACCATCCTCTGGCTGAGCCTCGTCTACTGCGCCGGCCACCTCTGCCTCGCGCTCTCGGAGACGAGCAAGCCCGGCTTCTACACCGGGCTCTTCCTGATCGCGCTGGGCTCGGGCGGCATCAAGCCCTGCGTCTCCTCCTTCGTCGGCGATCAGTTCGACCAGTCGAACAAGCACCTGGCGAAGGTGGTCTTCGACGGCTTCTACTGGATCATCAACTTCGGCTCCTTCTTCGCCTCGCTGCTCATCCCGCTGACCCTGGACGCCTTCGGCCCGGGCGTCGCCTTCGGGATCCCGGGCATCCTCATGTTCGTGGCGACCGCGATCTTCTGGGGGGGCCGCCATCGCTACGTCCGCGTCCCCCCGGCGCAGCGCGATCCCCACGGCTTCCTCCAGGTCACCCGCACCGCGCTCTTCGCCGCCCGCGCCAGCGAGGGCCGCCCCGGCCTGGTCCTCGCCGCCTCCTCGGTCGTCTTCGGCCTCGCCGCCCTCGGCGCCGCGCCGCGGCTCGGCTTCGTGGTGGCGGCTTGCCTCGCCCTGGTGATCGTGGTCGCCGGCTACGGCGGAGGCGCGCTCCTGCAGCTCGAGCGGGCGCGCGGCGTGCACCCCGACGAGGACGTCGAGGGCGTCCGCGCCGTCCTGCGGCTCCTGATGATCTTCGCGCTGACCACGCCCTTCTGGTCCCTCTTCGACCAGAAGGCGTCCACCTGGATCCTCCAGGCCCAGCGCATGGAGATGCCGGGCTGGAGCTGGTTCACCAACGTGGCCCAGATGCAGGCGCTCAACCCCGTGCTGGTGATGCTCTTCATCCCGCTGAACAACGCGGTGGTGTACCCGGCGGTGGAGCGGCTGGGCTTCCGGGTCACGCCGCTGCGCAAGATGACGGTGGGCCTGGTGCTCGCCGGGCTGTCCTGGATCGCGGTGGGATCGATCCAGCTCGCCATGGACGCCGGCGTGCGGACGTCGATCCTCTGGCAGGTGCTGCCCTACGCGCTCCTCACCCTCGCCGAGGTGCTGGTCTCCGCCACGGGCCTCGAGTTCACCTACAGCCAGGCCCCCGCGAAGATGAAGGGGGTGCTGATGAGCTTCGGGAGCCTCTCGGTGACGGTGGGCAACCTCTGGGTCCTGCTCGTGAACGGCGCGGTGAAGAACGAATTCGTCACCTCGGCGATCGCCTCCACCGGCATCGGCGAGATGGCCTTCCAGATGTTCTTCTTCGCCGGCTTCGCGCTGATGGCGGCGCTGGTCTTCGGCCTCTACGTGCGCCGGTACCGGATGGTCGATCACTACCGGGCGGCTTGATGGGAGAACTGCGGCGGGGGCGCTCGGGCCCCGCGCCGCGGCTCGGATCGCGTCAGTGCGAGGCGCGCCTGGAGAGGAGGCGCTGCCCCTCCCAGCGGGTGCGCATCTCTGAACCGGTTGAGGTCCGGGATCGAGAGGGACGAGACCTGGGACGCGAACTCGTCCAGCGCGGCCCGCCGCTGGGCCACCGACTTGCCGGTCAGATCGGCCCAGAACTGCGCGACCGGCTTGCAGCCGGCGAGCCCGAACGCCGGGTCCGGGTTCGGGAGGATCGCCTCGAAGATGACGAAACTCCGCCCGGCGTCCGCTCCTCGACAGGCATCGCCGCGGCGATCAGCCCCGCCGGGCGATCCGCGCCGCGATCGTGTCCGCCGACGGCGGCCACTCGAGCCACTCCACCTCCCGCATCCCGCGGAACCAGGTGAGCTGCCGCTTGGCGTAGCGGCGCTGCTCGAGGCGGGTGCGCTCGATCGCCTCCTCCCGGGAGAGCTTCCCCGCGGCGAGGAGGAGCGCCTCCCGGTAGCCCATGATCCCCTCGAGCCGCGCCCGCACCCTCGGGTCGCGGGCGAGGGCCGCCGCCTCCTCCGCGAGGCCCTCGTCGAACATGCGCCGGGCGCGAATCGCCACCCGGCGAGCCAGCTCCTCGCGGGGCGGGGTCACCCCGAACACCGCGGCCCGGTAGCGGCGCTCGCCGCCCCGGTGGAGGGCGTGGTGCTCGGAGATCGTGCGCCCGGTGAGGCGGTGCACCTCCAGCGCCCGGACGATGCGCACCCGATCCGCCGGCGCGATCCGCGCGGCCGCGGCGGGGTCCACCGCGGCGAGCTCGCGGTGCAGCGCCTGCGTCCCCTCCTCCGCCGCCCGGGCCTCGAGGGAGCGCCGCAGCGCCTCGTCCTTGGGAGGCGCCTCGAAGATCCCCCGCAACAGCGAGCGCAGGTAAAGGCCCGTTCCCCCCACCACCAGCGGGATCCTGCCGCGGGAGGCGATGTCGGCGATCGCCGCGTCGGCGAGGCGGACGTACGTCGCCGCGGAGAAGTCGTCGGCGGGATCGGCCACGTCCACCAGGTGGTGGGGGACCGCGGCCCGCTCGGCTGCGGTGGGCTTCGCCGTCCCGATGTCGAGCCCCCGGTACACCGCCTGGGAGTCGCAGGAGACGATCTCGACGGGCAGCCGCGCCGCCACCTCCAGCGCGAGCGCCGTCTTGCCCGACGCGGTGGGGCCGACGATCGCGTAGAGCCGGGGCCTCACGTCCGCCGGGGGATCGCGTCCACCAGCGCGTCGAGCGCCACGGCGGTCTCGGCGCCGGTGGCCATCTCCTTGAGGCGGGCCGTGCCGGAGCCGAGCTCGGCGGAGCCGATCACCACCGCGAAGCGGGCGCCGCGCTTGTCCGCCCTGCCGAGCTGCCGCGCCAGCTTGCCGCCCCGCAGGTCGACCTCGGCGGCGAGCCCGCTCGCCCGGGCCCGCGCGGCGAGGGCCATGGCGCGGTCGCGGGCCTCGTCGTCGCCGATGGCCACGAAGAGGTCGGGCGCGGCCGCCGGGATCCCGCCGCCCTGGGCGAGGAGCGCGCAGAGACGCTCCACGCCCATGCCGAAGCCGATGGCGGGCGTGTCGGGGCCGCCGAGCATCTTCACCAGGGCGTCGTACCTGCCTCCGCCGCAGACGGCGGTCTGCTGCCCCGATCCCAGGGCGCCGGCGAGGAACTCGAACGCGGTCCGGCCATAGTAGTCGAGGCCTCTCACCAGGCGTGGGTCGAGCCGGTAGGGGATCCCCAGGGCGTCGGCGCCGGCCCGCACCCGGGCGAAGTGCGCGGCGCAGGGCTCGCACAGGTGCTCGTACGACGCCGGCGCCCCCTCCGTCACCGCGCGGCAGCCCTCGTTCTTGCAGTCGAGGACCCGCAAGGGGTTGCGATCGAGCCGGTCCCGGCACTCGGCGCAGAGTTCCTCCCGCCGGGCGCGGAGGAAGTCCCCGAGCCGCTCCAGGTAGGCGGGGCGGCACGCCGCGTCGCCCAGGCTGTTGAGGCGCAGCTCGATCCCCTCGAGGCCCAGGCCCTCGAGGATGGAGTGGCAGATCGCCAGGATCTCCACGTCGGCCTCGGGGGCGGCCACGCCGAAGGACTCGGCGCCGATCTGGTAGAACTGCCGGTAGCGGTGCTTCTGCGGCCGCTCGTGGCGGAACATCGGGCTGAAGTACCACCAGCGCTGCACGGGATCCCGCATCCCCAGCCCGTGCTCGATGAAGGCCCGCACCGCGCCCGCCGTCCCCTCCGGCTGCAACGCGTAGGTCTTCTTCCCGGCGCGATCGGGGAAGGTGTACATCTCCTTGCCCACGATGTCGGTGGACTCGCCCACCGCCCGCGCGAAGAGGCCTGCCTCCTCCACCACCGGGGTGCGGATCCGGTCGAAGGCGAAGCGCCGGAACGTCTCCCGGGCCACCGCCTCCACCCGCTCCCAAAGCCTGGAGTTGAACGGCGCGTCGTCGCCCTCCGCGGTGGGGAGGACGTCCTTCATTCCCTTGACCGAGTTGATCTTCACGGTGCGTCTCGACTCACGGGGCGGCGATCGCCCGGCCGATGACCTCGCCGAGCCGAACCGGGGCGTCGGGCACCAGCCGCTCGTCGAGCTCGACCCGGCCGGGCTCGAACACGAGGATGATCGTGCTGCCCATCTCGAACATTCCCAGCTCCTCGCCCTTGCGCACCGGCCGGGGCAGATCGTAGCGGACGCGGCTCGGGGGCCGGCCGGTGTTGGTGACGAGGTCGTCGAAAGAGAGACGGATCCGGCCAACGCAGGTCGCGCCCACCGCCACCATCGCCACCCTGCCAACCGGCATGTCCAGGGCGATGATCACCCGCTCGTTCACGGCGAAGAGCTCGGGGACCCCGCGCACCGACGGGCGGTTCACCGGCCAAAGGTGGCCGGGCACGTAGCGCCACCCCAGGACCTTGCCCGGCAGCGGCGCGTGGAAGCGGTGGTAGTCCCGGGGGGAGAGGTAGAGGGTGACGTACGCGCCGCCGGAGAACCGCCGCCCCTCCTCCGGATCCCCGAGGAGCGAGGCGAGGGAGTAGTCCCGGCCCTTCGCCTGGATGAGGCGACCCTGCTGGGCGATCCCCGCGTGGCTGACGGCGGCGTCCACCGGGGAGACGGGGACGTCGTCGCCCTCGAAGATGGGGCGCAGGCCGGGCTTGAGCTTGCGGGTGAAGAAGTCCCCGAAGGTCGGGTAGGCCTCCAGCGGCAGCTCCGCCTCGTCGACCGCGACGCCGTACTGCTCGGCGAAGATGCGGATGGCGGCCTGGTGCGCCCCCTCTAGCCCGCCCAGGCGGGTGGCGGAGCCGACGGCCCGGGAGAGGGACTTCTTGGGGAGCAGCTTGACGAAGGTGAGGAACGCGGCGTCTCTCATCGCGGCGGACTGTAGCAAATGCGCCACGCCCCCGCTGCCGCGAACGCCAAGAGATCCGCGGCCCTTCGGCGGCGTCCGCTCGAGGATCGACGCTTCACGGGGCGCGCACCCCTTCCGGCCCGGCCTTCGAGGCGATCCGCCCGCGACCGGCGCGGTCGATCAGCGCCGGCGGCCGGCGGGCTCGGCGAGCTCCTCGCGCTCCTCGATGGTGGCGCCCTCCCAGGCCTGCCCCTCTCCCAACTTCCACTCCGCGGGAACGGGCATGGTCCACTTGAAGCGGCCCATGATCTCGTTGCCCGCGGGCGAGCGGGAGCTGGCCGCCGCCTCGATCTCCACGGTGTGGGCCTCGTAGGGCACGAGCGGGAACGCGAAGGATCCCAGGTAGGCCATGGGCGGGAAGTCCTCGAGCCGAGCCTCGGGATAGGGCACGTAGGCGCCGGAGGGCATCCCGAACGACATCTCCGCCACGGGCTTGCCGTTCGCCCCGAACATCCTGAGCTGCACGTCCGGGAAGGAGGCCTGCACGTCCACCCGCGTCTGCGTCTGGTTGCCCGCCCTCTCCTCCACCCTGCGGCGCATCGCGCCCCAGAGGACGAAGCGGCCCTGGATCCCCTTCCTGCCGTCGACGGTGCCGGGCTCGAACTCGAGGAAGTCGAGCCGAAGCGACGAGTCGCCCGCGGTCAGCGCCGGCGCGTACTTGCCGTCCCGGAGCAGATCCCAGATCTCGCGGATCTGGTCGTACGAGGCCTTGAGGCCCTCGTAGTCGGAGGGCTTCACCTGCCCCTTGGCCTTGCGCTCCTCGAGGTCGCGCAGGTACGCCTCCTCCGCCCCCTTCTGCTTCGGGAACCGGTTGTACACCTTGGTGAGCTCGGCGAAGTACCACTTGAAGAGGCCGCGCGACTCCTCGTCGTACCGATCCGAGTCGGCCAGCGCGCGCACGGCCGCCGACCGCTCGAGGAACTCCGAGCGGACCTGCTCCTTGGCGAGGCGGTACTCGTAGTGCTCCTGCATGGAGTCGTACTTGTCGATGGCGATGAAGGCGACGACGATCACCGCCACCGCGGTGAGCACGATCTTCGCGAGCTGGCTCATGCGTATCCTGGCTCCAGACGCCTCCGCACCGCAGGGGGGACGGGCGCGCCTCTTCGTTGGGGAATCGCGAAGGCGTACCGCACTTTCCGTGGGGAATCAAACGACCCTTCACACGAGGCCGCGGGCGTGGACCAACTCCGCCAGCAGGATCGCGCCCTTCGCCGCGCCCATCTTGGTGTTGTGGGAGACCAGCACGTACTTGGCGCCGCCGAGGACGGGATCGGGGCGGATGCGGCCCACCGCCGTGGTCATCCCGCCGCCCGCCTCGCGGTCGAGGCGGGGCTGGGGGCGGTAGGGGTCGTCGTGCACCTCGAGGAAACGCGCGGGCGCGGTGGGGAGCGCCTCCACGTCCGCCGGGGCGCGGAAGGCGCGCATCGCCTCGGCGACCGCCGCGGGCGAGGCCCGGCGGGAGAGGCGGACGGAGACGCTCTCCGTGTGGCCGTCCAGCACCGAGACCCGGGTGCAGGTGCAGGAGAGGCCCATGGGGTGGGCGCGGATCTCCCCGCCCTCCAGGAGGCCGAGGATCTTGCGGGTCTCCGACTCGACCTTCTCCTCCTCCCTGGGGATGAAGGGGACGACGTTGTCCACGACGTCGAGGGCGCCCACCCCAGGTGAGCGGCCCGCGCCCGACACCGCCTGGAGCGAGGTCATCAGCACCGCTTCCACGCCGAAGGCCGGCTCCAGGGCCGCCAGGGTGACGGCGAGGCCGGTGGTGGTGCAGTTGGGGATGGGGGCGACGAAGCCCTTCCACCCCCGGCGCCGGCGCTGCTCCTCCAGAAGCTCCACGTGGTCGGGGTTCACCGGAGGGATCACCAGCGGCACGTCCGGCTCCATGCGGAAGGCGCTCGCGGTGGAGATCACCGGGGTGGTCCTGGCCCAGATCGCCTCGAGCTCCCGGGCGGCGTCGCCGTCCACCGCGGAGAAGACCAGGGAGACGGCACGGGGATCGAAGGCGGCCGCGTCCTGCACCGGGAGGGAGGCGAAGGCGTCGGGGACCCGCCCCTCGGCGAACCAGCGGCTGGCGCCCTTCTCGTCGCGGATGGCGTCGCCGTAGGCCTTGCCGGCGCTGCGGGGGCTCGCCGCCAGGGCCGCGAGCTCGAAGGCGGGGTGGCCGTCGAGGGCCGCCAGGAACTGCTGGCCGGCGAGGCCGGTCGCGCCGACGACTGCTACGGGGATACGTGCCATCGTTCCTCGGGGGGCGGCCGTCGCCGCCGGGGAGAGGGGGGATCGGTTCTACCTCGGAATCCGCGCGGGCAGGAGGGGGAGCCGGGGACGCGCGCCGTCGGACCCGGCCGTGCACCGGGCGTCCGGTACGGCCCTCAGGTGCGGGGCTGGACGAGGCGGGCGTCCGAGAGTTCGACGTTCGTGGCCCGGAGGCGCTCCGAGAGGACCTGCACCAGGCTCCACAGGAGCTTCACCGCCAGCACCGGCTCCTTGCGCATCAGCGCCATGAGGTCGGTGCGGCCGAACATCATGCAGCGGGTGGGCTCGAGGGCCCGGACGGTGGCGGAGCGGCTCGCCTGCTCGATGAGGCCCATCTCCCCGAAGTGCCCGCCGCTCCCGATCTCCGCGATCGGCGCGCCCGCCGCCTCGATCCCCACCCTCCCCTGCACCACCACGAAGAGCCGGTCGCCGGGCGCCCCCTCCTCCAGCACGATCTCGCCCGCCTCGAACGCCTGGGACTGGGCCAGGGCGAGGACGGCCATCTGCTCCTTGTAGGAGAGGTGGTGGAAGAGCGGGATGCGGCGCAGGGCCTCGATCCGGGACTCGGCGAGGCTCGTGGTCCCGCCGGCCTCGGCCTGGGCGTGGACCGCGATCACCGTGACGTTGTCCTTGCCGCCGCGCTCGTTCGCGAGGTCGATGAGGCGCTCCGGCAGCGAGGCCGGCGGCCCCTCCGCGAGCAGCGCCGCCGTCTCGTCGTCCTCGAGGTAGCCGTGGAGGCCGTCCGAGCAGAGCACGTAGACGTCGCCGGGCAGGACCTCGGTGACCAGCGTGTCGACGTGGACCGACGCCTGGATCCCCACCGCCCGGGTGATGACGTTGCGGTAGGGGGAGATCTCGGCCTGGTCGCGGGTGATCACGCCCTGCTTGAGCTGGGCCTGGACCAGCGTGTGGTCCTCGGTGAGCCGATGGGCCTGGCCGCCGCGGGAGAGGTAGATCCGGGAGTCGCCGACGTGGCCGATGACGCCGGTCTCGCCGGCGAGGAGCAGCGCCACGCAGGTGGTCCCCATCCCTCGCTTCGAGGGGTCGGCCTGCGCGATCTGGTAGACCTCCGCGCACGCGCGCTGGATCGCGGCCTCCATCAGCGCCACGGCCTCGGCGCGGTGGGCGGGAGACGGCTCCCGTGCCAGGGCCTCCATCACCGCGCGGTTCTCGGCGACGTGTTCGCGGATCACCTCGATGGTGCGGGCCGAGGCGACCTCGCCGGCGGCGTGGCCGCCCATGCCGTCGCACACCACGTACAGGCCCAGCTCGCGATCCACGAGGAAGGCGTCTTCATTGTCCGTGCGGCGGCGACCGACGTGGGTCGCCCCATGGGCGGCGAGGAGCATGCGTTCGACGACCGTGGCTTCGAGGTTTGCGCGGAATCTTCAGGGAACGCCGGCGATCCGTCAATTTAGGGGCTCGCCGGCCTCCAGCACCGCCCTCGCCTGGGCGTCGAGGGCAGGCCGAAGCCGCGCCATCGCCGGCGAGGCGACGATGGGCCTCGCGTAGAACGGATCACCCTTGGCGTAATAGAGCGCCCGCGCGAGCTGATCGGCCGCGCCCTCGGCGTTCCCGAGGGAGGCCTCCAGGTGGGCCCGGACCAGGTGCAGCGAGGGCGCATCGGGGTGTCGGGCCAGCGCCTTGCGCAGCCAGCGCCTCGCCCGCAGCTCCGCGTACTCCAGCGACCAGAACGAGAGCCGCTGCACCTCCAGGTGCGCGGCGAGGCCGCTCCAACCCGGCGCATCGAGGGTCGCCTCCCTCACCCGCCGGAGGGCGGCCAGGGCCTCGAGGGCGCTCTCCACCCGGGCGGGCCCCGGCGCCGCGGCGTCGGCGAGCCTCGCCCGCTGGAGCGCCTCGATGAAGCGGTCGCGCAGCTCGGGCCGCGCCTCGCACAGCCCCGGGAGCTCCCGCTCCAGCGCCGCGTAGTCGAAGGCGGAGACCGCGGCCGGATCGGGGCCGCGCCGACGCCCCCTGGCGGCACGCACCCGCCTCCAGGCCAGGAGGTACCCGGCGTAGGACGCCCCCACGATGAGCAGCGCCGGAATCAGGTCCACCGCGACATCCTCCGATGAATCCACGCCGCTGCCAACGGGGAGGACCGGGACCGGAGCGGAGCGAGGCACCGCCGGCGATCCGCCTCGGGAGGCGACCGCCCCTGGCCCGTCATTCCGCCGTCGCCGGCTCCCCCACAGACGAAGGCCCCGACCGCCTGGAGGCGATCGGGGCCCGTCGAGAGCTGGAGGCGCCACCCGGATTTGAACCGGGGAATGGAGGTTTTGCAGACCTCTGCCTTACCACTTGGCTATGGCGCCGAACGGGCCGGATATATCGCCTCCACTCGGCCACCCGTCAAGCGGGAATCGCCCTCGAGCCGACGTGCGCCCGGCGGCTCGGCCGGGGGCCGAAGGGTCAGTGGAACCCCGACCACTTGGTGCCGTCCGGCGCCCAGTTGCAGAGGTCGTCCACCAGGCCGAGGATGACGAAGTCCTTCGTCACGGTGAACACGGTCAGCTCCGTCACGAGGAGCGCCCCGCCGCAGTAGACGTTGGTCGTCACCTCGATGGGCCCGTTGCGGTTGCTGAAGTTGTGGACGCCCACCGCGTACTCGTGCGGGGCCGGCGAGGTGATGCGGATGTTCTCCGGCCCCGTCCCCGGGATGTCGTCCCGGTCCAGGCCGGGCGATGCGTTCGGATAGCTCGGATCCCAGGTGGGGGTCCGGTTCCCGTAGTAGCAATCGGCCTGGGTCCACCAGGAGGTCTGCTGCCAGGGATCGGCCATGTCGACGTTCAGCAAGTGCAGGTCGATGTCGCCCGCCCGATCCCAGAACATCTCCACCCAGAGGCCGCCGTTGGCGGTGGCGGTGATCCCCGTCTGGCACGAGTCCCAGTTCCGGTCGTCGTAGTCGTCCGTGACCCGGAGCTCGAGGATGTAGTCGCCGACGATGTCCGGGGTGAAGTCCGGGGTGCAACCCGGGCCCGGCTGGGCGCGGGATCCCCGCGGCGCCTGCACCACCGTCCAGGTGCACTCGGTGTTGTGGCCGCCGGGGCTGGTCGCCCGCCCCTGGAGCGTCGTCTTCGTGTTCACGGACACCGTCTCCGGCGGGGGGCAGGTCGCGATCGGCGCCGCACACTCCTCGTCGCAGAGCTCGGTGGATCCCGTGCCCCGGACGTCGACGAGGATCGGCTCGAGGGTGCCCTGCACGAAGATCTCGAGATGGGACACCTTGGTCCCGGGGTCGGCGGGCCGGAACCAGCTCGAGAGCGCGCCCGCCGGGGTCACGCCGTTGCCGGGGATCGCGGGGAGCGGGTTGGGCGTCTCCAGGCCGAACACCGAGGAGTCGGGGCCGGAGACGTCGATCCGCTCGAGGTTCACCGTGGCCGACCCCATGTTCGAGACGGAGAAGTCCTTGTAGATGCGCTCGTTGATCTTCGCGGTTCCCACGACGATCGGGTTGGGGTTCACCAGGAGGTTGAAGTTCACCGACTGCCCCGTGATCCGGACCTCGTGGTTGCCGGCGGGCTGCTGGAAGGTGAAGAGGGCCTCGTCGATCTCCGTCTGCCGCATCTTCGGCGCGTACATCACCCGCGCGGTGAGGGACTCGCCGGGCGAGACCACGTAGGTCGTCTCGCCGAAGTCGGACTCGAGGGCGTAGTAGCCGCGGGGCGTCGTCTCCTCGAGATTCACGTTCCAGATGAAGCACTCGTCGCTGCCGACGTTCGTGACCACGATGTCCCGCTTGTAGATGCGGCCCGTACGCACCGCGCCGAAGCGGATGTGGTCGGGGGCGATGTGGAGCGTGCAAGGCAGGGGCTCGACCGCCTCGGCGATCACCGGCACGGTGATCGCCGGCTGCTCGACCGCGGGGCTGCCGTCGGGGTTCACGATCCGGAAGGTGAGCGAGCCGGAGTACGTGCCGGGCTCCGTGGACTGGAAGGTGACCGCGAACGGAACCGGCGTCCCGTGCTCGTCGATCCTCCATCCGCCCGGGACCCCCGGTCCCTCCGTGAGCTCGGGTTCGACGGGCTTGAGGCCGAAGCGAGGACCGCCGTCGAAGACGGGGTCGATCAGGAAGACCTCCCGCTTCTCGCCTTCGTTGGTGAAGCTGATCGATTTGGTGGCCTCGACGCCCAACGGCTGCCGCGCGAAGTCCTGGCCCTGGGGCGTGGCGACGACGTGGATGCCACCCACCGTGGCCCGCAGCGTCACGACCTCGGGGCGGAGGCCGCCCCCCGGCACGACGAACCGGACGGTGCCCTCGCGGAGGCCCTGCTCGTCGCCGGCGCGGAGGGCGACGGTGTAGGTCTCCACGTCGCCGGGAGCGAGCTCCAAGGGGCGGACGTCCAGGATCGAGAACTCGGAGTGGGAGTCGCCGAGGTCGAGACCGACGATCGAGATGGGGAAATCGCCCGTGTTGTGGAGCGTGAGCGGAAGCTCCGACTCCGACCCGAGGGAGCGCACGCCGAAGTCGACCTCGTCTGCTGCCAGCATGTCGACCCCGCCCACGCCCTGCAGCGGAATGCGGGTGACCGCGCAGCCGTCGCAGTATCGGATCTCGAGGAAGGAGTTGAGCACGCCGCGCCGGGATGGCTTGAAGGTGACGAGGAGGTCGGTCTGGGCGCCCGCGTCGAGCTCGAGCGACTCCTGGTCCACGGCGTAGACGTCCGCGCCGTTCCCTCCCACCACCGTGAGCGGCGCGGAGAGGTGAAAGGCCACGAGGCTGGTGAGCTTCAGCGGCTTGGTCTCGGTGGTGCCCACCTCGACGAGGCCGAAGTCGAGGGGCTCCTCGTAGTCCAGCACGCGCTCGACGGCCTCCCCTTCGACCGCGATGGCGATCGAGTCGTTCTCCGCGCCGATCACGCCGAGCACCACCTCGCCCTTCACCTCGCCCAGGACACTGGGCGAGAAGTGCACGTTCACCGTCTCCGTGCTGGCGCCGGCCACGACGATCTCCGCGGGCTTCACCTCGAAGCCGGCGGGCAGGTCGGAGACGGAGACCCGGACCTCGGTGCGCCCGGCGTTGGTGAGCGTGACGGTCTCGAAGGTCGACGAGCCGACGAAGACCTTGCCGAAGGAGAGGGAGTCGGGATCGGCCGAGACCAGGCCCTGGACGCCACCGATCTTGTCGTCCGAACACGCAGCGAGCAGCGGCGCGAGAAAGACCCACAACGCGATACGACGCATCGTCATTCCTCCTGAGGGAAGGAGCATTCAATCATGGCGGGAAAAGTATTACCAGGGGTACCAAATGCACCCCTGCGGAGTGCTCCCGCCCCTCGGGACCCCTTCGCCCGGCAGGCCCGAAGGCGGCCCCGCGGCGGGGCCGGGCAGCTCCGTCCCCCGGCGTTGGCCGGGGCCCGGCAGGAACCCCCACCCGCAAGCGGGGCGGGGAGCTCCCCGCCGCAGCCCCTCCCGTATGCCTGAAACGCGAACGGCGGCACGCCCGCTCGAGAGGGGCCGCCGCCGTCGTTCGGGATCGAATCGCGCTGCGGTCAGTCCTTCGACTCGCCCTCGGCAGGGGCGGCCGGTGCCTCCTCGCGATCCACCAGCTCGAGGAAGGCCATCTCGGCGGAGTCGCCGAGGCGGCGCCCGATGCGGACGATCCGGGTGTAGCCGCCGGGGCGCGCCTCGAACCTGGGCGCGATCTGGTCGAAGAGCTTCGACAGCACCTCCTTGTCGTGGACCGTCCTGCTGGCGAGGCGACGGGCGTGCAGCGAGCCCTTCTTGCCCAGGCTGATCATCCGGTCCGCGAGCTTGCGGGCTTCCTTGGCCTTGGGCACCGTGGTGCGGATCCGCTCGTGCCGGAAGAGCGAGATGATCATGTTGTCCATCATCGCTTCCCGATGAGCCGAGGTCCGCGAGAATCGGCGGCCGGCAACTCCGTGACGCATCGTCTTTCTCCATCGCGTCCGCCCCGCCATCCTGGCGGGCGCGGATCATCTTCGAACCGCCGGCGACGACGACGAGGCCTCGGGGGCTCGCCGCCCTGCCCGGCGATCGAGTCCTACAGCTTCGGCGCCTGCGTACCCGCGGTGCGCGGCGGCCAGTTCTCCAGCTTCATGCCGAGCGACAGGCCCATCTCGGCGAGGATCTCCTTGATCTCCTTGAGGCTCTTCCGGCCGAAGTTCTTGGTCTTCAGCATCTCCGCCTCGGTCTTCTGCACCAGCTCGCCGATGGTCTTGATGTTGGCGTTCTGGAGGCAGTTGGCGGAGCGGACGGAGAGCTCGAGCTCGTCCACGGAGCGGAAGAGGTTCTCGTTGAGCTTCTCCTCCGCCTGCGGCAGGAACTCCGCGGGGATCGGCTCCTCGGTCTCGTCGAAGTTGATGAAGATCGAGAGCTGCTCCTTGACGATCTTCGCCGCGTAGGCCACGGCGTCGGCGGGCTCCACGGAGCCGTCCGTCCACACCTCGAGGGTCAGCTTGTCGTAGTCCGTCTGCTGCCCGACGCGGGCGTTGGTCACCTGGTAGTTGACCTTCTTCACCGGCGAGAAGAGCGCGTCGATGGGGATGGTGCCGATGGGCTGCCCCGGAACCTTGTTCCGCTCGGCGGGGACGTAGCCGCGGCCGCGGCGGCAGGTCATCTCCACCCGCAGCTTGCCGCCCTCCGCCACCGTGGCGATGTGGTGCCCGGGGTTGAGGACCTCGACCTGCGGGTCGGTGATGAGGTCGCCGGCGGTGACCTCCTTCGGCCCGTCGATCTCGAGGCGCAGGGTGCGCATCTCGAGGGTGTGCATCCGGAGGCGGACCTCCTTGAGGTTCAGGATGATCTCGGTGACGTCCTCGGAGACCTCGGGGATCGTCGAGAACTCGTGATCCACCCCCTCGATCTTCACCGAGGTGATCGCCGCACCCTGCAGCGACGAGAGGAGCATCCGGCGCAGGGAGTTGCCGAGGGTGATCCCGAAGCCCCGCTCCAGGGGCTCGGCCACGAACTTCCCGTAGGAGTTCGTGAGGGAGTCGTGATCGATCTGGATGCCACGCGGCCTGATCAGATCGCGCCAGTTCTTGGCGATCGTTGCGTCTGCCATGGAAATTACCTCGCGCGCGCCCTCCACGCCGGCCAGGGCCGGCACCACGGGCGGCTACAGGGTGATTGTGACCATTACTTGCTGTAGAGCTCGACGATGAGCTGCTCCTGGATGGGCAGCGTGAGGTCCTCGCGAGCCGGCAGCGCCTTCACCGTCCCCTCGAAGGCCTTCTTGTCCACCTCGACCCAGGCGGGGAAGCCCCGCCGGTCCACGGCCTCGAGCGCCTCGGTGATCGCGGCGATCTTCCGGGACCGCTCCTTGACCGAGATGCGGTCGCCGACGCGGACCTGGTACGAGGGGATGTTCACCTTCTTGCCGTTCACGCGGAAGTGCGCGTGGCGGACGAGCTGGCGGGCCTCGTTGCGGGTGTCGGCAAAGCCCATGCGGAAGGCGACGTTGTCGAGGCGCAGCTCGAGGGCCTGGAGGAGGTTCTCGCCCGTCTTGCCCTTCTTGGCGTTGGCGCGCTGGTAGTAGAGCCGGAACTGCGCCTCGAGCAGGCCGTACATCCGCTTCACCTTCTGCTTCTCGCGGAGCTGGATGCCGTACTCGGAGAACTTGATCCGACCCTGCCCGTGCTGACCGGGGGGATAGGGGCGGCGCTCGATGGCGCACTTGTCGCTGTAGCAGCGATCGCCCTTCAGGTACATTTTGAGGTTCTCGCGCCTGCAAAGACGGCACGACGCACCGGTGTAACGAGCCACTTCAGTCTCCTTGGGAGGTCGTCTGCGCGCCGCGGCGGGCCGTCGCCAGCCGGGCGCCCGAAAGTCGAATCAGACCCGGCGCCGCTTCGGGGGCCTGCAGCCGTTGTGGGGGATCGGGGTCACGTCCTTGATGAGCTGGACCTTGAGGCCGGCTGCGGCGATCGCCCGGAGCGCGGACTCGCGGCCGGCGCCGGGGCCCTTCACCATCACCGAGACGGTCCGGAGGCCGTGCTCCATCGCCTTGGCGGCGGCGTCGCCGGCGGCGACCTGCGCGGCGAAGGGCGTCGACTTGCGCGAGCCCTTGAAGCCGCGGGCGCCCGAGCTCGACCACGAGAGCACGTTGCCGCTCACGTCGGTGATCGTGATCAGGGTGTTGTTGAACGTCGAGGAGATGTGGACCACCCCCTGCTGGACGTTCTTGCGGACCTTCTTCTTGCCCTTCTTCTCATCGGCCATCTTGGAATCTGCTCCGAAAGGTGTTCGACGGCCGCGGGTGGCGCGGCCGCTCGAGAGGGAATCAGCGGCCGGCGGCGCGCGGCCGGGCCAGGGTGCGCTTGGGCCCCTTGCGCGTGCGGGCGTTGGTGTGCGTGCGCTGGCCGCGGACGGGGAGGCCCCTGCGGTGACGAAGCCCCCGGTAGCACCCGAGGTCCATCAGCCGCTTGACGTTCATCGAGACCTCGCGGCGGAGGTCGCCCTCGACCTTCACGTCGTGCTCGATGACCTCGCGCAGGCGGCGGGCCTGGTCGTCGGTGAGATCCTTGGTGCGGATGCTCTCGTCGACCTGGGCCTTCGCGCAGATCTGCTTGGCGAGGGCGTCGCCGATTCCGTAGATGTACTGGAGCGAGATCACGATCCGCTTTTCGCGGGGCAGATCCACGCCGGCAATTCGAGCCACTGCTTTCCTCCGATCCGTATCTATCTGGCGTCTGGGGCGAGGACGATCAGCCCTGGCGCTGCTTGTGGCGCGGGTTGGCCGCGCAGATGACCCGCACGATGCCGCGACGCCGAATGACCTTGCACTTCTCGCAAATCTTCTTGACGGATGCCCGCACCTTCATGACTGCTCCGCAACGCGACGCGACATCCGAGCGGATCGATCCGCCAGAAGCGTCGACTCAAAAAGTCGGCGGGCAATAGCACGACCCGCCCGAAACAGGCAAGCCTCTTTTCCGAGGCCCGCCGGAAATCCACCGCGCGGCCCGGTCACGGCAGGGTGAGGATCTCGGGGCCGTCCTCCGTGATCGCGACCGTGTGCTCGAAGTGCGCGGAGAGCCGCCGATCCGCGGTGACCGCGGTCCACTGATCCTCGAGGATGTCGACCTCCCAGGTCCCCTCGTTGATCATCGGCTCGATCGCCAGGACCATCCCGGCCTTGAGGCGGATGCCCTGCCCCGCCCTCCCGCAGTTGGGCACCTGGGGGTCCTCGTGCATCCGGCGGCCGATGCCGTGCCCCACGAAGTCCCGGGTGACGCCGTAGCCGAGGCCCTCGGCGTAGGACTGGATCGCGGCGCCGATGTCGTAGAGCCGGTTCCCCACCCTCGCCTGCTCGATGCCGATCTCCAGGCAGCGGCGGGTGGCCTCGACCAGCCGGGCCGCCTCCTCGGAGATCCTGCCCACGCCCACGGTGATGGCGGAGTCGCCGTACCAGCCGTCCTTCATCACCCCGAAGTCAAGGCTGATGATGTCGCCCTCCTTGAGGATCCGCTTCCGCGACGGGATCCCGTGGACGATCTCCTCGTTGATCGAGGCGCAGAGCACGCCGGGGTACGGCGGGAGGCCGCCGGGCCCGTAGCCCAGGAAGGCGGACTTGACGCCGTGCTCCCGGATGAGGGCCGCGGCGAGCTCGTCCAGCTCGCCGGTGGAGACGCCGGGCCTGGCCGCCTCCCGCAGCCGCTCCAGGATGGTCGCGACGACCCTGCCCGCCTCCCGCATGGCGTCGATCTCGCGACGCGACTTGAGGATGACTCCCATCTACGCTCCGAGCGCCTCGCGGATGCGGGCGAAGACCTCGTCCGGCGCGCCGGTGCCGTCCACCTCGGCGAGCAGGCCCCGGTCGCCGTAGTGCCGCTTCACCTTGGGGATCTCGGTCTCGAAGACGGCGAGGCGGTTGGCGAGCTTCTCCGCCGTGTCGTCGCTGCGCTGGATGAGCTCCGTCCCGTCTAGGTCGCAGATCCCGGGCACCTTCGGCGGCGCCGCCTTGACGTGGTAGACCGTTCCGCACTTGGGGCAGGAGCGCCGCCCCGTCACCCGATCGACGAGGATCGACGGGGGGACCTCGAGGCTGAGGACCTTGTCCAGCCGGACGCCCGTGCGCGCGAACATCGAGTCCAGGGCCTCCGCCTGGGGGAGCGTGCGGGGGAAGCCGTCGAGCAGGACGCCCTTCTCCAGGCCGCCCTGGCGGAAGCGATCCTCGATGACGCCGATGACCAGGTCGTCCGGGACGAGCTTGCCCTGCCGCATCAGCGGCTCCGCCTTCTGCCCCAGGGGCGTGCCCTCCCGCACCGCCTCGCGGAGGAGGTCGCCGGTGGAGATCTGGACCACGCCGTAGGCGGACTCCAGCTTCTTGGCCTGGGTCCCCTTGCCGGATCCGGCGGGGCCGAGGAAGACGAGGTTCATGAGAAGTTCTCCTTTCGGGCGCGCGTCCCACGGGTAAAGCTCGCCTCTGGAGCCGGGATCCGTACGGGGCGCCCCCGGCCGGAAGCGCCCCGCGCAAGTCGCAACGCCCCTGAAAAACCGACCATCGCCGAGCTGCCCGCGGGCCGCTTCGGCGTTCGAGATCCGCCGCACGGCCTCCGCCCTCGCGGGGCGGGCCGCGCCGCGGGCACCCTTGCCTACCGCATCCCGCCGGCCAGGCGACGGCCGCGGATGCGGGGCCCGCGGGCGCCGGTGAAGCCCTCGTAGTGGCGGGTGATCAGGTGCCCCTCGATCTGCTGCACGGTGTCGAGGGCGACTCCCACCACGATGAGGAGCGCCGTACCGCCGAAGAAGAACGGCGTGTTGAACGCGTTGATCAGGATGGTCGGCAGCACGCAGACCAGGGCGAGGTACAGGGCCCCGCCGGTGGTGAGCCGGGAGAGCACCCGATCGATGTACTCAGCCGTCTTCTTGCCGGGACGGATGCCGGGGATGTAGCCGCCGTGCTTCTTCATGTTGTCGGCGACGTCCACCGGGTTGAAGGTCACCGCCGTGTAGAAGAAGGTGAAGAACACGATCAGCAGCACGTAGAGGGTGTTGTACTCCCACCCGCCGCTCTGCAGCGCGTCCGAGAAGCCCTTGAGGAAGGGCATCCAGCCGGCGAGGGTCGCCGGGAAGAGCAGGATCGACGACGCGAAGATCGCCGGGATCACGCCGGCGGTGTTCACCTTGAGGGGCAGGTGCGTGGTCTGTCCGCCGACCACCTTCCGGCCCACCACGCGCTTGGCGTACTGGACGGGGATGCGCCGCTGGCCCCGCTCGACGAAGACCACCGCCGCGACGGCGAGGAAGACCACCGCGGTGAGCACCAGCACCGCGACCTCGTCGAGCTGGCCGGTCCGGTAGAACTGGAAGGTCGAGACGATCGCGTCGGGCAGCCCGGCCACGATGCCCGCGAAGATGATCAGCGAGATCCCGTTGCCGACGCCGCGCTCGGTGATCTGCTCGCCGAGCCACATGATGAAGGCCGTGCCGGCCGCCAAGGTCACCACCGTGAGGAGGCGGAAGCCCCAGCCGGGGTTTGCCACCACCTCGGTGAGCATGCCGCCCGTGCCCAGGCCGCCCCGCCCCATGCCCTCGAGCCAGAAGGCGATGCCCAGGCCCTGGACCACGGCGAGGCCGATGGTGCCGTAGCGGGTGTACTGGGTGATCTTCCGACGGCCGAGCTCACCCTCCTTCTGGAGCTGCTCCAGCGCCGGCACCACCACCGCCAGGAGCTGGATGATGATGCTCGCGGAGATGTACGGCATGATCCCCAGCGCGAAGATCGAGGCCTGCTCGACCGCGCCGCCGGAGAAGAGGTTGAAGAGGGAGAGGAGCCCGCCCTGGCTCTGCATGAACTCCTGCATCGCCTCACGGTCGATGCCGGGCGTGGTGATGAAGATGCCGAGGCGGTAGACGGCGAGGATCCCGACCGTGAACAGGAGGCGCTTGCGGAGCTCCTCGATCCGGAACATGTTGGCAATGGCTTCGAGCAAGGTGCTTCCCCTTGGGCGATCGGGAGGAGCCCCGGTCGAGCGGGGCCCCTCGCGATTCGGCGTTTGACGCTACTTTGCGCGGCCAAAGACCGGCATCAGCCCTGCTCGGAAGTCCGGGCCGGGTGCCGTTCGATGACGACCACGGAACCACCCGCGTTCTGGATAGCTTCCTTCGCAGACGCGGAGAAGGCGTGGGCATGAACCGTCAGCGGCTTGCTGAGCGAGCCCTGGCCGAGGATCTTCACGAGCTTCCCCTTCTTGGTGACGACGCCCTTGGCCAGGAGTTCCTCGGGGGACACGGTCGCTCCCCCTTCGAAGGCGGCCTCCAGCCGGGCGAGGTTCACCGGAGCATACTCGGTCCGAAAGGGATTCTTGAAGCCGAACTTCGGCAGGCGCCGCTGCAGCGGCATCTGGCCGCCCTCGAAGCCCTTGAAGTTCATGTTGCCCGTGCGGGCCTTCTGGCCCTTGCCGCCCCGGCCGGCCGTCTTGCCGAGGCCGGAGCCCTGGCCGCGACCGACCCTCTTCTTCCGATGACGCGAGCGCTCGGGCGCCGCGAGGTTGTGCAGGTTCGTTCCCATTGCCCTCTAGGCCTCCTTCGCCCTGGCGCCAGCCTTGCCCTTGCGGCGGGTGCGGACGGGCGCGTCGCCCGGAACCTCCTCGAAGGACACCAGGTGCGAGACCTTGGCGATCATCCCGCGGATGGGCGCCGTGTCCTTGAGGAGCTTCACGTCGTTCAACTTCTTGAGTCCGAGGCCGGCCACCGTCTTCTTGTGGTCGTGGGGATGACCGGCGACCGACCGGACCAACTTTACCTTGAGAGCCATCTCTCCCTCGCTCGAAGGCCGGGCCGTCAGGCCGTCGGCAGGATCTCGGCCGTGGACTTGCCGCGAGCGCGGGCGATCTCCTCGGGAGAGCGCATCTGCTCGAGGGCGTTCATCACGGCCTTGAGGACGTTGTGGGGGTTGCGGGTGCCCTGGATCTTGGTGAGCACGTTGCGCACGCCGGCCGACTCGAGCACCGCGCGGACGGGTCCGCCCGCGATGACGCCGGTACCCTCGGAAGCGGGCTTGAGCAGCACCCAGCCGGCGCCGAAGTGCCCCAGGGCCTCGTGGGGGAGCGTGGCCCCGGCGAGCGGGACGCGGATCAGGTTCTTCTTCGCCTGCTCGCCGCCCTTGCGGATGGCCTCGGGGACCTCGTTCGCCTTGCCCAGGCCGATGCCCACGTGGCCGTTGCCGTCGCCGACGACGACGAGCGCCGCGAAGCTGAAGCGCCGGCCGCCCTTCACCACCTTGGCGACCCGGTTGATGTTGACCACACGGTCGGTGAGGTCGAGCTCGTTCGCGTTGATCGGTGTGGCCATCTCTAGAACTCCAGCCCCGTCTCGCGGGCGCCCTCGGCCACTGCTGCCAGCCGGCCATGGTAGGGGAAACCGTTGCGGTCGAAGACCACCGACTTGACGTTGGCGGCCATCGCCTTCTCTGCGACCAGCTTGCCCACGCGCTTGGACGCCTCGCTCTTGTCGAGCCCGTCCAACGCACCCCTCAGCTCCTTGGAGAGCGTGGAGGCGAACGCCAGGGTGGCGCCCTTGGTGTCGTCGATCACCTGGGCGTAGATGTGCTGGTTGCTCTTGTAGACCGACAGCCGGGGACGCTCCGCGGTCCCCGAGATCTTCTTGCGGATGCGCTGTGCCCGCCGCTGCCGCGGCGACAACTTGCGCTTGTGCACTCTGGCCATGTTCTTCTCCTTCGGCTCCCGGCGGGATCGGGACTTCCCCGCCGAGGTCCCGAGGCGCTACGCAGCGCCCGTCTTGCCCTGCTTGCGACGGATGGTCTCGTCCGCGTACTTGATCCCCTTGCCCTTGTAGGGCTCGGGCAGACGCAGCGAGCGGATCTTGGCGGCGGTCTCACCGAGCACCTGCTTGTCGGCGCTCCGGAGGGTGAGGTGGGTCTGCCGCTCCACCTCGGCGGTGACGCCCTCGGGCAGCGGGAAGACCACCGGATGGGAGAACCCCAGGTTGAGGTGGACCTCCTTGCCCTTGACCTCGGCGCGAAAACCCACGCCGTTGATGTCGAGGGTCTTGGAGAACCCCTCCGAGACCCCCGTGACCAGGTTGTTCACCAGCGACCGGGTGAGGCCGTGCATCGACCGGGCCTGCGCCGAATCGTCGGGGCGCTCGACCAGGATCTGGTTGCCCTCCACGCGGACGCTCACGCTCTCGCCCAGGGTGAAGGAGCCCTTCCCCTTCGGCCCCTCCGCGGAGATGCGGCGGCCGTCGAGGACGACCTTCACCTTGGCGGGGATCTCGATCGGCTTCTTGCCAATGCGGGACATGCTGGATCCTCCGATCAGTAGACGGTGCAGAGGAGCTCGCCGCCGACGTTGGCCTTGCGGGCCTCGCGGTCGACCAGCACGCCCTTGCTGGTGGAGAGGATGGCGATGCCGAGACCGCCGAGGACCCGGGGGATCTCGTCCTTCGCGACGTACCGCCGGATGCCGGGCTTGGAGATGCGCTTGATCTCCCGGATCACCGACTGGCCGTTCTCGTACTTGAGGAACACGGTGATGGCGCCCTGCTTGTCGTCCTCGTGGGTGACGAAGTTCTCGATGTAGCCTTCGTCCTTGAGGACCTGGACGATCGCGGTCTTCAGCTTGCTGGCCGGGATCACGGCGCGCTCGTGCCGCGCCCGCGTCGCGTTGCGGATGCGCGTCAGCATGTCGCCGATCGGGTCGGTCACATGTGCCATTGAAAAACGATCCTTGGTACTACGGGAGGATCCCGCCTCGCCGCACCATGCGGTGGTTCGGTGATCCTCGATTCGACCGGCCGGCGGAGCGGAAAAGACCGCCCTCCAAGCCGGGGTCGGCCTACCACGAGGCCTTGGTCACGCCCGTCACCTCGCCCCGGAGGGCGCGGAGACGGAAGCAGATGCGGCACATCGCGAACTTCCGCAGATAGGCGCGGGGGCGCCCGCAGAGTCCGCATCGGTTGTACTGGCGCGAGGAGAACTTCGCCTTGCGCTTCGCCTGCACCATCTTCGAGGTCTTGGCCATTCGATTCCACCTTGCTGCTGGCCGCTCTACGAGCGGAACGGCATCCCCATGTACTTGAGGAGCGCCCGCCCCTCCTCGTCGGTCCTGGCAGTCGTCACCAAGGTGACGTTCATCCCTTTGACCTTCTCGACCTTGTCGTAGTTGATCTCCGGGAAGATGATCTGTTCGCGGATGCCGAGGGTGTAGTTGCCCGCTCCGTCGAACGCCCGGTTGGACACGCCCTTGAAGTCCCGGACGCGGGGGAGCGCCACGCCGATGAGGCGCTCGAGGAACTCGTACATCCGCGACGCCCGGAGGGTCACCATCACGCCGATGGCCTGGCCCTCGCGGAGCTTGAAGTTCGCGATGGACTTGCGCGCCTTGGTGAGCACTGGCTTCTGGCCCGTGATCTGGGCGAGCTCGTCCGCGGCCGCGTCGAGGATCTTGTTGTTCACGAGCGCCTCGCCCATGCCCATGTTCACGACGATCTTCTCGATCCGCGGGACCTGCATCCGGCTCTTGTAGCCGAAGTCCTTCATCAGGGCGGGGACGGCCTCCTTCTCGTACCGCTCCCGCATCGACATCTGCTTCGCCATGTTCGTTCTCTCCTGCTTCCGGCGGCGTTCGGGACCACCACCGCCGGATCAGTCGCTCTACTCGATCGCTTCGTCGGACCGGACGGAGACGCGGACCTTCTTGCCGTCCACCACGCTGCGCCGGGTGCGGGTGGGCTCCCCGGTCTTGGGGTCCACCAGCATCAGGTTCGAGACGTGGATGGTGCTGGGCTTCTCGATGATCCCGCCCTCCGGGGCGGACGCCATGCGGCCGCGGCCCACGTGGCGCTTGACGATCATCAGGCCCTCGACCCGGGCGCGCATCTTCTCCCGGTCGATCTCGAGGACCTTGCCGCTCTTTCCCTTCTCCTTGCCGGAGATCACCTTGACGAGGTCGCCCTTCTTGATGTGCATGACTAGAGGACCTCCGGCGCGAGCGAGATGATCTTCATGAACTTCTTGGCGCGGAGCTCGCGGGCCACCGGCCCGAAGATGCGGGTGCCGATCGGCTCCTGATCCTTGGTGATGAGGACCGCGCTGTTGGAGTCGAACTTGATGTAGCTGCCGTCCGGGCGGGCCACCTCGCGGGCGGTCCGGACGACGACGGCCTTCTGCACGTCACCCTTCTTCACCTTGGAGTTGGGGAGCGCCTCCTTGACGGAGACGACGATGATGTCGCCGACGCTGGCGTACCGCCGACGCGAACCGCCGAGCACCTTGATGCAATAGACCTTCTTCGCGCCCGAGTTGTCGGCCACGTCGAGGACCGTGGTGGTCTGGATCATGACTCTCTCCTGCCGCGGGTGGTTCGCGAGCCGCCCGGCGAGTGGCCCGGGACTCGTGCGCCTGCCCGCTGGCGAACTTGTTTAGACGGCCGGGGCCTTCACGAGGGTCTCGACCACCCGCCAGCGCTTGTCCTTCGACAGCGGGCGGGTCTCGACGATCCGGACGCGGTCGCCGATCTGGCAGCCGTTCTCCTCGTCGTGGGCCTTGTACTTGACGTGACGAGTGATGTACTTCCCGTACTTGGGGTGCATCACCCGGTGGTCCACCCGGACGACCACCGTCTTCTGCATCTTGTTGGAGGTCACGGTCCCGATGCGGGACTTGGGACGACCGCGTGCCATCTCGAACTACCTTCCCTCTCGGTGCCCGACGGGCCCGAGTCAGTGTTGCGCTACAGCCCGGCGCCTCGCCCGAGGCAGAGGCGCCCGGCTCGGGACTCACTCCGTCGCGATGGTCCGCTGGATCCCCAACTCCTGCTCCCGCAGGACGGTGTGGACCCGCGCGAGCTCGCGCTTGGTGTCCTTCAGGGTCGCCGTCGAGTCGAGGCGGCCCGTCTTCAGCTTCATCCGCAGATCGAAGAGCGCGGCCCGCAGCTCCCCCACCTTCGCCTTGAGCTCGCCGGCGGAGAGCGACCTCAGCTCGTTCACTTTCTTCGCCATCACAGCTCCATCATCTCGCGCCGGACGACCTTGGTCTTGACCGGCAGCTTCGAGGCGGCGAGCGCGAGGGCCTCGAGGGCCACCTCGGGGTCGACGCCCTGCATCTCGTAGAGCACCCGACCGGGCTTCACCACCGCGACGTAGCCTTCCACGTTCCCCTTCCCGGTACCCATACGGGTCTCGGCGGGCTTGCGCGTGATCGGCTTGTCCGGGAAGACCCGGATCCAGACCTTGCCGCCGCGCTTGATCTGCCTGGTGAGGGCGATACGCGCCGCCTCGATCTGGCGGGAGGTGAGCCGGCCCCGGTCGACGGCCTGGAGGCCGATCTCGCCGAAGCTGAGGTTCGAGCCTCGGTGTGCGACGCCCCGGTTGCGGCCCTTCTGTGCTTTGCGCCATTTGGTGCGCGCTGGCTGAAGCATGGTTCTATCCTTCGCTCGAATTGCGAGCGGCGCGCGTTCTTGTCACGAACGCAACGCCGCGTCAAGGGCAGAGAATCGCGAAATCGCTCGGATTATTTGCGGGTCGAGGCCGGGAGCACCTCGCCGCGCATGATCCAGACCTTGCAGCCGATCTTGCCCGTGGTGGTCTTCGCCTCGGCAAAGCCGTAGTCGATGTCCGCGCGGAGCGTGTGGAGGGGAACGCGGCCCTCCCGGTACCACTCGTACCGGGACATCTCCGCGCCGCCGAGCCGGCCCGAGCAGGCGATCCGGATCCCCTTGGCCCCGAACTTCTGGGCGGTGGAGACGGCCTTCTTCATGGCGCGCCGGAACGCGATGCGGCGCTCGAGCTGGGTGCAGACGTTCTCCGCCACGAGCTGGGCGTCGGTCTCCGCCTTCCGTACCTCGACGATGTTCAGGTACACCTCGTTCGGCGTGAACTTCTGGATGTCCTTCTTGATCGTCTCGATGCCGGCGCCCCGCTTGCCGATGACGATGCCCGGGCGCGCCGTGTGGACGTTGACCTTGACCTTGTTCGCCGCCCGCTCGATCTCGATCTTCGAGATGCCGGCGTGGCCCAGGGTCTTCTTCACGAACTCCCGGATGCGGATGTCCTCGTGGAGCCACTTGGCGTAGTTCTTCTCTTCATACCACTTCGAGTCCCAGCTCTTGATGACGCCGAGACGGAAGCCGATCGGATGTACTTTCTGTCCCATTAGCGCATCTCCGCGAGCTCGACGGTCACGTGGCTCGTCTTCTTGTTGATCCGGGTGGCGCGGCCCTGGGCGCGCGGCCGGAAGCGACGGAGCGTGGGGCCCTCGTCGACCATGATCCTCTTCACGAAGAGGCGGTCGACGTCGATGCGCCCCTCCGACTTCTGCTCCGCGTTGGCGATGGCGGAGCGGATGAGCTTCGCCACCGGGGCCGCGGCGGCCTTCGGGGTGAACTGCAGGGTCGCGAGGGCCCGCTCCACCTGCTGCCCGCGGATCACGTCGCAGACCGCGCGGACCTTGCGCGGCGCGAGGCGGAGGTGGCGCAGCCTGGCGGCGGACGCGCTGGGGAGTTCGTTCTTGCTCTTTGCCATGTGCTTACCCTGCCCTTACCGGCCACCGACCCTGGCCTTCCTGTCGGCGGCGTGGCCGTGGAAGGTGCGGGTGGGCGCGAACTCGCCGAGCTTGTGACCGACCATGTTCTCGGTCACGAACACCGGCACGAACTTCTTCCCGTTGTGCACCGCGAAGGTGTGGCCGACGAACTCCGGGAAGATCGTGGAGCGACGCGACCAGGTCTTGATGACCTTCTTCTGGTTGGTCTTGTTCGCCTCCTCGACCTTCTTGAGGACGTGGTGATCGGCGAACGGGCCTTTCTTGATTGAACGAGCCATCGTTTGTTCCTTTGGGCCTCCGAACCCGATTGTCCGAAGGCTTCGAACCGATCGGTGGGCGCCTCTACTTGCGGCGCTTCACAATCATTTTCTGCGTACGCTTGTTGTGACGGGTCTTGTGACCCTTCGTCGGAACCCCCCAGGGCGTCACGGGGTGCGGGTTGCCCTGGGCGGCCTTGCCCTCGCCGCCGCCGTGCGGGTGGTCGACGGGGTTCATGACCACGCCGCGGACGTGGGGGCGCTTGCCGAGCCAGCGGTTGCGGCCCGCCTTGCCGATGCGGACGATCTCGTGCTCGTTGTTGCCGAGCGATCCGATCGTGGCGCGGCACTCCAGGAGGACCATGCGGACCTCGCCGGAGGGCATGCGGATCTGGGCGAACTTGTCCTCCTTCGCCATGAGCTGGCCCCAGCTCCCCGCGGTGCGGATCATCTGGGCGCCGCGGCCGGGCTTGAGCTCCACGTTGTGGATGATCGTGCCCATGGGGATCGAGCGGAGCGGGAGCGTGTTCCCCGGCTTCACGTCGACCTCGGGGCCGCTGACGATGACGTCGCCCACGCCCAGGCCCTGGGGCCAGAGGATGTAGCGCTTCTCGCCGTCGGCGTAGTGGATGAGAGCGATCCGCGCCGAGCGGTTCGGATCGTACTCGATGGCGGCCACCTTCCCGGGGACGCCGTCCTTCTCCCGCTTCCAGTCGATGATCCGGTAGCGGCGCTTGTGGCCGCCACCCATGTAGCGGGAGGTGATGTGCCCGTAGACGTTGCGACCGCCGGTCTTCTTGAGGGGGGCGGTGAGCTTCTTCTCGGGGCGCTTGCCCTTGGTGAGCTCGGCGTTGTCCGTGGTGGACGTGAGGCGCCGCGCGGGGGAGGTCGGCTTGTAGATCTTGAGGGACATGGGTCTGGGCTCCCTTAGACGCCGAGGTTGAAGAGGTCGATGGACTGGCCCTCCTCGAGGACCACGATCGCCTTCTTCCAGTTGGGACGACGGCCGATGTTGCGACCGACCCGCTTCACCTTCCCGCGGACGATCGACGTGCGGACGTCCACGGGGGTGACGCCGAAGAACTTCTTCACGGCCGCCTTGATCTCGTCCTTGGACGCCCGGCGGTCGACCTCGAAGGCGTAGGCGTTGTTCGCCTCGCGATCCTGATCGGACTTCTCGGTGACGATCGGAGCGCGGATGACTTCGTGCACGTTCACGACAGGGCTCCTTCGAGCTGCTTGGCAGCCTCGCTGGTGATCACCAGCTCCGGGTGACGGAGCGCGGCCTCGAGGTTGAACCCCTCGGCGGGGACCGCGTCGAACGAGGCGAGGTTGCGGACCGACTTGATCGCCGACTCGCGGGCGGCGTCGCCGGGGGCGCCGGCGACGACCACCAGGGCCGAGGCCAGGCCGAGCTTGCCCTCGAGCGCCTCGAGGGCCTTCTTGGTCTTGATCTCGCCGAGGTCGAAGCCGTCGAGCACGAGGAGCTTGCCCTCCTGCGCGCGCAGCGAGAGGACCGAGCGGAGCGCGCCCTTCCGGACCTTGGCGGGCGGCCGGTAGTAGTAGTTCCGGCTCTTGGGGGCCATCGCCTTGCCGCCGCCGACCCACTGCGAGGCGCGGATCGACCCCTGCCGGGCGCGGCCGGTGCCCTTCTGCTTCCAGGGCTTCTTGCCGCCACCCGACACGAGGGAGCGGTTCTTCACCCCCACCGTCCCGCGGCGCCGGTTGATCTGCTGCATCTTCGCCACCTCGTAGATGAGGTTCCGGTTCACCTCGGCGGCAAAGACGGAGTCGGCCAGGTCGATCGAGCCGACCTTCTGCTTATCCAGGTTGTAGACGTCGAACGTCGCCATGACTCGTATTTCCTTCCCGGCGCCTTACGACTTGATCTCGACGTCCACGCCAGCGGACAGGTCGAGCTTCATGAGTGCGTCGAGCGTCGCCTGCGTCGGCTCGAGGATGTCGAGCATCCGCTTGTGGGTGCGGATCTCGAACTGCTCGCGCGACTTCTTGTCGACGTGAGGCGAGCGCAGGACCGTGAACTTGTTGATCTTGGTGGGGAGCGGGATCGGGCCGGCGACCTTCGCGCCGGTCCGCTTCGCGGTCTCCACGATCTCGCCTGCCGACTGGTCGAGCAGCTTGTAGTCGTAGGCCTTGAGCCGAATGCGGATCTTCTGGGTAGCCATCGTTCCCTCGATTACTCGATCACTTCAGAGACGACGCCGGCGCCGACGGTGCGACCGCCCTCGCGGATGGCGAAGCGGAGCTCCTTCTCCATGGCGATCGGGGTGAGCAGCTCCACCGTGATGCCGATGTTGTCGCCCGGCATCACCATCTCCGTGCCCTCGGGGAGCTGCACC